>CALLKB010000227.1 GCA_938008575.1 uncultured Cytophagaceae bacterium
TTCGGACTTAATTCCTCCGGACTAGCGACTAGTGACTGACGACTAGCGACTAATATTTAAACACCTTATCTCCCGCCATCACCTCTTGCGTCTTTTCATCAAAAGTAACGCGTTGGCCTGTGCGATAAGCGGCATTCGACATAATCGTTGCGATCGAGTGTTGGTAACCTGCTTCAATCGGAGCATTAGGAGTTTTGCGAGAACGAACACACTCCATCCAGTTTTTCACGTGGTTGAACGTTAAAACATCTCCTCCTGTATCTGCATCAGTCGCTACTTTTGCACCCTCAATTTTCATTGTCGGTAATAAGTTCGCCTGCAAGCCCATCGCTTTCGCCTCACGCTCACGCAAACCTCCGTTTGGAGAAATGGTATTGGTATCCAAATTCAATTCACCCCCATTTGAGTAGTAAATCTCTTTCGTGCCACCTGCCGAATTCGAGAAACGAGAGGTAAACTGTACTTGGAATCCTTTGTTTCCTTGGCCATAATCGAATACCACAGTCATGGTATCGGCATTTTTCCGACCGTCATTCCATTGGTAAATTCCACCATTAGCAACCACTGAGTTTGGATGCTTTAAGCCTGTAAACCAGTGAACGGTATCAATTTGGTGTGACATCCATTGGCCCGGAATTCCTGATGAATATGGCCAGAATAAACGGTATTCTAAATATTTACGTGGATCAAACGTATCTGCTGGACGGTTCATCAAGAAACGCTTCCAATCGATATCGGATTCCTTCAAGATGCTAGTCAATTCTGGGCGTCTCCAACGACCCGGTTGGTTCACGTTCCACATCAATTCCACCATTTTGATATCACCGAATTTACCTGATTTGATAAATTCTTCCGCTGCCCAGTAATTTTCTCCTGAACGGCGTTGTGAACCAATTTGAACAATTTTTCCTGATTCTTTCACCGCTTTCAATACCGCACGGTTATCTTCCATCGTTTCTGCCAATGGCTTCTCCGTGTACGTATCACAACCTGCTTTTACCGCTTCTATGGTATGCAAAGCATGTTGGAAATCCGCCGTGGAAATGAATACCGCATCAATGCCTTTGGCAGAATACAATTCCTCATTGTTACGATATGTCTGAATTGTTCCACCTAATTCTTTTTCTAAAAAGGCTTTCCCTTCATCACGTCTGCGGTTCCAAAGATCCGAAAGCGCAACCATTTCAAAGTTCATGCCTTTCGCCAAAGCTTTGAATGGTGGCACATGTGATGCACGGTGACGATCGGAGAAACCAACACATGCCACGCGAACACGGTCGTTTGCTCCAATAATCTTACTGTATGATTTTGCACTAAAAGCGAGTGTTCCCAGTGTCGCCAAAGCTCCTTTTTGAATAAATGATCTTCTTTCCATGGTAAGGTTTAGTTAATTTCTCTGATTTTGATGTTTTTGTAAAACACGGAATCCCCGTGCTCTTGAAATAGGATTGGGCCTTTATCTTGCATACCAAATCCATTCCATTTTGCATGCTTGCTGTGTGCCACAAGTACTTTGAAAATATTGCTTTTGCGCTCGTATTCCAATACTTTAAAACCGTTCAACCAATGTTGGACGATGTTGTTTGGATACACAATGATACGTCCTTGATTCCATTCGCCAATTTTCCGTTGGAAACGAGGGTCTAATTTGTTTGAAGGAATGATGTCATACAGACTCGCTAAGGTACGATTACCTACTGTTCCTAATTTAGCATCTGGGTGTTTGGCATCATCTAAAACTTGATATTCTAAGCCAACTGCCGACATCCCCGAATCATAGGTTTCATTGACAAAATATTTCACACCAGAATTAGCTCCTTCCGTTAATTTGAAATCAAATGTCAATTCAAATGCACCAAATTGTTCATTCGTTAAGATGTCTCCACCATTCACGGATTCTTTACCACCAGAAGAATTTACATGTAATGTCCCATCTTCAACCGTCCAAACAGATGGAGGTGCCGTAGTCTTGAATGCTGAACGGAAACCCGTTAAATCTTTTCCATTGAACAATAATTTGAAGCCTTCTAATTTTTCTTGCTCAGATAAATTATTCAACATGTAGTTATCTACCACCGTTTTTCCATCCAGTGGTCGTGGTTGCATATCTTTTCCTGTCTGAATGCGGATATTTTTCCACATCACTTGCATGCCCGGTTTCATGTCGGCATAAATCGCATGAACTTGGAATGCGATGAAACCTTTGGCAGTCATATCGTCAACTAAATATGTAACAGGAACATCGTTGATCCATGTTCGAATTGTGGTTCCAATCGCCTCGATGCGATAATGATTCCAAACATCGCCTAATTTAAATGCTTTTTTGGCTTCGGGTTTTAATTCATTTTGAGCTAACCAGCCCCGACGAGATTCATCGTAGATACCACCTGACCAACCACGTGGAGATGGGTCGATCTCTGCTTGGTAACCATGAACACGTCCATTTTGATATTCTGGGACCGAAAGACTACGGAATTGAATGCCTGAGTTCATTTTGTTGTCGACTTTTACATCTACTTCCAAAATAAAATCCCCGTATTCTTGTTCGGTGGCCATAAATGAGTTGCCGGTATTCGGAACGGTTGTTCCCACCATCACGCCATCTTTGACTTCATATTTCGCGGTTCCACCTAATTGTTTGAAACCTTTGAAGGTCTTTCCATCAAATAAATTCGTCCATTTTTGGGCATGGGAATCGAATGAGAAGCACAAGAGCGCCGCGCTCAAGGCATAAAGTAATTGTTTTTTCATAGTTCTTAATTATTGACCTTTAAAGGAAGCCCAACGCTGAAATTTACTCATTTATCTTCAAATAATTCTGTTTGCCTGTGGGCTAGCATCAGGGCAAAAAATACTGAATGCGGAATTGACGCGTTTTCCCACTATTCTATTACTTTTGTAGATTAATTTTACAGCCTGATGCAAAAACAAACAAAAGCTATCCGTATTCAAGCCGAACGTTCTCATAACCGTGAACATTCTGTCCCTCTTTATTTAACCTCGAGTTTCACATTCGAAGATGCTGAAGAAGGTCGCGCTATTTTCGCTGAAGAGAAGTCGGGAAATATCTATTCTCGCTACATGAATCCCAATGTGGATGAATTCGTAGAGAAAATGGTGATGTTGGAAAACGCGGAAGATGGCTTAGCCTTCTCTACCGGGATGGCTGCAATTTTTGCATCGATGGCCGGATTATTAAAAGCAGGTGATCACATCGTGGCTTCCAATGCATTGTTTGGGTCTTGTATCCAGATCTTAACAAAGATTACTGCCAAATGGGGAATCGAATGTACGTTTGTTCCTGGAGCTGATTTGAATGCTTGGGAAAAAGCCATCCAACCGAATACTAAATTTTTATTCTGCGAATCTCCGTCTAATCCAGGTTTAGAATTGATCGACTTGAAAGCTTTGGCAGATTTAAAGAAAGGTCGTGATATTGTGTTAGCGGTGGATAATTGCTTTGCAACACCCATTTTACAGACACCTTTGGATTTAGGAGCGGATTTAGTGATTCATTCAGCTACGAAATACATCGATGGTCAAGGCCGTGTATTAGGTGGAATCATTTGTGGTAAGAAAGTTTACATGGATGAAATTCGGTTCTTTGCGCGTCATACAGGACCTTCATTGTCTCCATTTAATGCTTGGGTGCTTTCTAAAAGTTTAGAATTATTAGACTTACGTATGCAGAAACATTCTGAAAATGCTTTGGCATTAGCAGAAGCTTTGGATGGTCATGCGGCTTTATTTCAGGTGAAATATCCCTATTTGAAATCTCATCCCCAATATGAATTAGCTAAACGCCAAATGAAATATGGTGGCGGAATCTTAACCTTGGATATCAAAGGTGGATTTGAAAAAGTCGTTGCTTTCAGTAAGGCTCTGAAGATTGCTTCCATTTCACCGAATTTAGGGGATTCAAGAACGATCATTACGCATCCCGCTTCTACCACGCATGCGAAAATTGCCGCGGAGGAAAAAGTGGCATTAGGTATTACAGATGGTTTGGTACGTGTGGCTGTGGGATTAGAATCGATTGAGGATTTGAAAGCCGATTTCTTACAAGCTTTAAACGCGATTCAATAATGTTCATCGCGCTCCTGATATGCTTGGTTTTGTTGACAGTCAATGTCATCATAGGCGTATATGTCGAGCGCAAGCTATCTGCCTTCATGCAAGACCGTTTAGGTCCCATGGAAGTGGGTAAATGGGGTTTATTGCAGGTTTTTGCTGATTTATTGAAGTTGTTCCAAAAGGAGGACATTGTTCCTGCTTTGGCTCAAAAGCGCTTATTTTTATTTGCCCCTTGGATTATTTTCTTGTCGATTTTTGGTGCTTTTTCCGTGGTTCCTTTGAGTTCAGGTACCTGGTTACAAGGCTCGCAAACCGAGATGGGTATCATGTTGTTGATGGGAATTGTTTCACTGGATACCCTGGGAATTTTGTTGGCCGGTTGGACTTCCAACAATAAATATTCCTTACTCGGTGCGATTCGTTCTGCCGCCCAACTCGTTTCATTTGAGATTCCTTTAGGTTTAACGATTCTCTGTGTGGTGATTATATCAGGGAGTTTGAATTTGCAGGATATTGCGGCCCAACAAGGCATTTTTTCTTCGGAAGTGCAGTATTTGTTTGGTTTAAAATCGCTTGGGATTGAAATTCAATCGATTGGTGGGGTTTTAGCCTGGAATGTGGTTCGAATGCCACTGTTTTTTATCTTATTCATCTTGTATTTTATTGCTTCGCTAGCTGAGGCCAATCGGGCACCCTTTGATATTCCCGAAGCAGAATCAGAATTAGTGGGTGGGTTTCACACGGAATATGCCGGCATGCGCTGGGCGCTTTTGTTTTTGTCTGAATATGGCATGATGTTGCTCGTCAGTGTTGTCGGAGTTATCTTATTTTGGGGTGCCTGGTATTCTCCTTTTCCAAATATCGGATCAGTCCGTTTGGCTGATTGGACGAATGGTACACCCGGCACAATCGCTGCAACTTTGTGGGGTTTTGGCTGGATCATGCTAAAAACATACGTTTTAATTGCAATCCAAATGTGGGTTAGGTGGACTTTGCCTCGCCTTCGTGTAGACCAATTCATGTACCTCTGCTGGAAAGTACTCATTCCATTTGCTCTCCTTTTCGTCGCAATATCAGCCCTTTGGTCGCTAATGGGGTAAGAAAAGTCTGAGAATTTGCGTAACATTGGTGTTTGCAAAATTTGACCAATCAACTATGATCAAAAAAATTACCCTAATGTTGCTATTAGGTATCACGTGTGTGATGTTTGACCTAAAAGCACAATCCACTTCATTACCCTCCATTTCCGGAAAAGTAATCGATGCCCAAACAGGCGAACCACTTAGAAGTGCTGATATATCCGTTGATTTTAAGAAATCAGGGGTTCATACAGACAGTCTTGGTAATTACCGAATCTATTTACCTTATGGTGAAGTGGTCATTAAATACAGCCACGTGGGCTATAACCCTTATCGTACCAAAGTCTATTTGAAGGGCGATGTGACCTTAGATGTGGAGCTAAATGACGTTACCAAACAATTAGAAGAGGTAATTGTATCTGCATCAACAAGCAAGCGCGATATTCAGACGCCATCTTTGGGTGTGACGGTATTGAGTTTAAAAGGAATCAAAAAACTTCCTACGATGATGGGAGAGGTTGATGTAATCCGTAGTTTACAATCCTTGCCGGGTGTTTCATCAGTTGGGGAAGGAGCGAATGGCTTAAACATTCGTGGTTCGAACGTGGATCAAAACTTAATTTTCATTGACGATACACCCATTTTCAACCCGACACACATGTTTGGTTTGTTTTCGGTATTCGCATCCGATGCCATTCGGGATTTGGAATTGTATAAAGGAGGTATTCCTGCTCGTTTTGGAGGAAGAACCGCAGCGGTTTTGGATATTAAAATGACGGAACCTAATACGGAGAAGTTTAAGATGCAAGGGGGGATTGGTTTGGTTTCCAACCGCGTTATGGCTGAAATTCCCGTGATTAAAGATAAATTATCCGTTTTAGTAGCTGGGCGTTTATCTGTCAATGACTTCATGTTCAAATGGTTTGCGCCAGATTACTTGAAAAATATTCGTGCGAATTTCTCGGATGTAGCGACGAAGGTATTTTACCGACCGAATAACAAGAATACAATTTCACTTTCGACTTATTTAAGTCATGATTACTATCGCGTGGATTCCTTGTTCAGTATTGAAAATGTGATAGCGAAGCAAACATCCTTTGATTATGGCCATAAAAATGCCTCAATTCACTGGAATCATTATTTCTCCGATAAGTTAAATATGATGATCAGCGCCTCTTTGACGAATTATTCGACCAAAACATGGGCACCTGATACAGTGAACACGATTGATTTACAGAGCTCGATTCTGTATCGTAATATTGCGGCAAGTTTTGATTACCAACCGCGTGAAAATCACAAAATGAATTTTGGGGTAACCGCTACACGTTATGATATCAAGCCCGGATCTTTGAACGATGGCGTTGTTTCCCGTGTGGCACGTGTCATGTTACCGGATGAGCAATCGATCGAAGCAGGAATTTATGCTGATGATGAATGGAAAATCAATGAAAAATTAACAGTTCAAGTGGGCTTACGTTATTCCCAATACTGGCGAATCGGAGCGGGAACGGTGAATCAATACCTGCCCGGTCAAATGCCTTCCTTGAATTCAATTGTGAATAAGGTGAATTATGGCGATGGCGATGTGATGGCTTCTTATGGAGGCCTGGAGCCACGTTTGACCATGAAATATTCGTTGGCTGAAAATATGACGATGAAGTTTGGATATAATCGCCAACAACAGTTTTTTCAATTGTTGTCGAATAATACGACTCCTTTGCCAACGTCCCGTTGGAAAACCGCCGACTCCTTTATCAAACCCCAAGTCAGTGATTTCTTATCCTTGGGATTGTTTAAAACCTTTAATGATAACGTCTATGAGGCTTCGGTAGAATCGTATTACCGTGATGTGCGTAATACATTGGATTTTGTGTCGGGAGCGAATTTGCAGTTGAATCCGAACATTGAGACCCAATTAATCACGGGTAAGAGCAAGGCTTATGGTATGGAATTCATGGTTCAAAAGAAGAAAGGGGAGTATTCGGGTTGGATTTCCTATACTTATGCAAGAGCTTTCAATCAAATGGTGGGTGACTTTCCAGAAGTTCAAGCGATTAATGGTGGTGAGTGGTTTGCGACAAATTACGACAAGCCTCACTCGTTTAACATGATGTTAAACATTCAGCCAACGACGCACCATAGCTTCTCATTTACATTTGCTTACAATACGGGCCGTCCGTTCTCGTCGCCTTCTGGAAGTTATGAGATCGGTGGAAAGAAATTCCCGGTGTTTGCGGAACGTAATAATGATCGCGTTCGGGATTATCACCGCTTAGATTTTTCTTGGACGATTAATAATCCATCGATGCGCAAGCAACGCTGGGAAGGAAGCTGGGTCTTTACTGTCTATAATTTATATGGACGTCAAAACCCGTATTCGGTCTTCTTTAAATCGACCAAAAATGGCTTGAAAGCCTATGAGTTGAGCGTTTTCGCTTCACCATTTATTTCTCTTACCTATAATTTTAAATTCTTATAGAAATGCGTTTGAATTTTCTACGATATATATTTTTCGCTTCCCTTGTCGCTTTAGGCACATGGGCCTGTGTTAACCCGATTAAAGATTTTGTGCAAGTGAACGCCACATCGTTTATGACGATTGAGGCTGACATTTCCGATGATCCCGAATTGTGTAAGATTCGTTTGACGAATTCCGCGAACCGACTAACGTCCGTATTAGCGCAAGCTGTTGTCAAAGCGGAGGTTTATGTGACTGATCAAGATGGTATTAAAACCGTTTTTAAGGAAGGTATCCCGCTTGGGACCTATTTCCCCCCAGCAGGTTTCAAAGGTAGAGTGGGAGGCAGTTATAAGCTTTATGTCAAAACCTTGGTAGGAAAGCAGTATGAAAGTACGGTAGAAACGATGCGTGGTGTTCCAGAGATTGAGAATGTCATCAATCGTTTTGAGACCTTTGATCAATATTCACGTGTCGATCCACGTCGTGCTGGATTTACGGTTTATTTGGACTTTAAGGATCTTCCATCCGAAGGCGATTATTACATGTGGAATTGGAAACATTTCGAGAAGTTGGATTTCTGTGCGACATGTTCAGATGGTGGCAAATTCGATTTTGTGAAAACCTTGGATTGCGTTCAACCTAAATTCCCGAATGATCAAATTTTGAATTATCGTTGCAATGGAAATTGCTGGGATATATCGACCAACAACGACTTAAATGTGTTTTCGGATGTGTTGACAAATGGCCAACGCGTCGTAGGCCGACAAGTTGCGCGCATTCCGTTTGATGGTTGGAAGTCTTATTATTTCCGTTTAGAGCAGCGTTCAATTACGAAAAATGCGTTTAATTTTTATCAATCCTTGATTTCACAAGTGCAATCGAGTGGTTCTTTGTTTGATGTTCCCGCTGAAACGCGTTTTAGTATGAACATTAAGTCATTGAGTGACCCGACGGAAAAAGTATTAGGAATATTCAATGTGTTCTCAGTTCGCAAGAAAATTTTCATTATTGATCGTAAAACAAATATACCTGCAGGTGAGTTTCCCATTGTATTTCCCGTACCGGGCGAGACCTATGCTTGTCCACCAGGTTCTACAGGTTGCCAAGATTTAGCACCTTGTATCGAAGGACCTAGACGGACAAAAATAACGCCAGAAGGTTGGGTGTTCTGATAAATTAGGCCAAATTTGTGCTATGATTGGAGTTTTATTAGTGAATTTGGGTACGCCGGATAATCCGAAGACCCCTGCTGTTCGTAAGTATTTGCGTGAGTTTTTGATGGATGGCCGGGTGATTGATATCCCTTACATTTTTCGTTCGTTGCTCGTTAATGGGATTATTGCTCCATTCCGTGCACCTAAATCGGCCAAAATCTATCAAGAGCTTTGGGATGAGCGAGGTTCACCGCTCAAATACTATGGAGAGGATGTAGCACGTGATTTACAGGCTTCATTAGGAGACGGTTATTACGTTCGTTTAGCGATGCGCTATCAATCACCTGACATGAAATCTGCTTTGGCAGATATGCAATCGAAGGGCTTGAAGAAACTTATCATTATTCCATTCTTCCCGCAATACGCATCCGCTACGACGGGTTCTGTGTATGAGCGTGTGATGGAGTTGATGAAGGACTGGCAAGTGATGCCAGATTTATCTTTGGTTAGTTATTTTTATGATCATCCTGATTTTGCCAAGTATTTTGCTGCCAAAGCTGCGAATTACCAAAAGGATGTTGATTTCGATTATTATTTGTTCTCTTACCACGGTGTTCCAGAACGCCATATCCGGAAGGGAGATTATTCTAAAAATACTTGTGTTTTCGGAACCTGTTGCGAAACCATTACAGAGAAAAACCATGGTTGTTATCGGGCGCAATGCCATGAAACGACGCGTCGGATTGCGGCTGAAATGGGCTTAAAGCCTGGAACTTTTGGGACTGCTTTCCAAAGTCGCTTAGGTCGGGATCCTTGGTTGCAACCCTATACCGATGAAACCATCAAGAAATTAGTCGGAGAAGGCAAGAAGAAAATCTTAGCCTTTTCGCCTGCCTTTGTCGCGGATTGTTTGGAAACTACGATTGAAGTAGGAGAGGAGTACAAAGAATTATTTGAGGAAGCAGGCGGTGAGCATTGGCAGTTGGTTGAAAGCTTGAACAATTCGCCTGAATGGGTAGGTATTTTAGAAGATCTCGTTAAAAAATCTTAGTATGCTTTATTTACTTTTAAGCGTTGTATTCTCAGTATTATTGCTTGTGAATTTCAGAGCACATGCCCGCTTTCAGGTGGATACACGCATTGCGATTTTGTTAAATTATCCTGTTTGTTTTTTAACAGCATTTTTGCACCAGCCTTCTGCGATTCCCTTTCATTGGCCTTCTGCTTCTGATACCGGATTATTGATGGCGATGGGAATCGGGTTCGTAATTACCTTTTTGCTTTCCGGATTTTCTACACAGCGGAATGGGATGGCGCCTACTTCCTTGGCGAATAATATCTCGTTGGTGATTCCCGTGTTGATTAATTTGTTCATTCTGAAGACGGGAGGAGATATTTCGATTAGCATTTTAGCAGGATTGTTGTTCTCCTTTGCTGCAATCTATTTCTGCAGTCCGCAGGTAAGTTCGACAGCTGGCGTTAAACCCGTTGTTTCATTATTATTGGCCGTTTTTGTCGCTTACGGTCTTACGAATACGCTTTTCAGTTTTTTAAATAGTACGTTAACCGCTCAGGTAGGAGGTACTTTGCCGTTTATTATGATGTTGTTGATTGGTTCCATGGCGAGCTCTGCCATCGTGTTAATCTGGAAGTCGGTGAATGGTACATTAAACTGGAATACGAATTCTGTATTGGCCGCTATTCCCTTAGGTTTGCCTAATTTCTTTTCATTTTACTTCCTATTGAAGGCCTTAGATGCCTACCAAAACAACGTTGCCGTTGTCTTAACGACATACAATTTAAGTGTGATTTTGTTGAGCGCCTTGGCCGCTTATGCATTCTTTAAGGAAAAACTCTCAGGCCGACAATGGCTTGGTTTGGGATTGGGATGTGTGGGGATAGCGTTGCTCAATGGACTGTAGTGTCGCGATACTTCGAGTCTGATCCTGTTTTGTAGAGACGCGATACTTCCTGTCTAGTCCCCAGGTTAAAACCTGGGGTTAATTTATATCCCTAGGCTTCAGCCTAGGGATTAAAAAGTTTGATCGCATCACTATAAGTTATATTCTTCCTACTTCTTCACTCTTAGTTCTTCACTCTTAGTTCTTACCTCTTACCTCATCAAAGCACATTCGCCGTCTGCTCCTTGATCTTCTCTAACTCATCTTTCATATTCACCACCAATCGCTGTATCTGCGAGTCATTCGCTTTGGATCCAATCGTGTTAATTTCCCGACCAATCTCCTGCGCCATGAAGTTAAGTTTCTTGCCATTTCCTTCGGCAAGGATGTCAATAAAATAGCCCAAGTGGGTATTCAAACGAACCTTTTCTTCCGATATGTCGAATTTCTCGATGTAATATACGACCTCTTGCTCAAAGCGATTTTTGTCGAAATCTTCATTCAATCCTAATTCTAAAAGCGACTTTTTCATCCGCTCACGGATGCCTGGCATACGCACTAAATCTTGTTCCAATACTTGCTGTAAACCCGTCGCAATGGATGCAATGTATTCTCTAAACTTGTCTTCGACAATTTTGCCTTCACGGGCTCTAAACTCCTTACATTCCGCTACTGCCTCTTGAATCGCCTCATAAATCACTTGCCATAAAGCTTCAATTTCCTCTTCGTTCTCTTCTTTGGTCTCTTGTGAAATACTTGTGGGTACATTCAACGCCTGCAAATACAAGGCTCCTTCGTCTAAACTTGAAACGCCTAATTCCGATGCCACACGTTTCAATTCTGCGTAATACAAAGCAATCTGTCCCTGTGGTAAGATGCTCGCCTCTGTTCCATCATGGTTCTTTTGAATTTGTACACTTAACTCAATCTTTCCACGTTCCAATTGCTGCGTCAAGAAATTACGAATTTCGATTTCGCGGGCAGAAATGGATTTGGGGAGCCGACAAAAAATATCAGTAAACTTTGAATTCAAGGTTTTTACCTCAACACGTATTTGTAAGTCTTGCGCCTCTTTTTGGGATTTCCCAAAACCGGTCATGGAATAAATCATGCGTCTGTTTTTGTTTGTTGTTTAATCGTTAGCCCGATGGCCAATGCGATAAATATAAGTAAGCCGATGGACGCTATGCCGTCAACTTTTTGGCCCATTTCAACTGAATATGGCTCAAATTTGAATTCGATGGTATGTTTTCCTGACGGTACCACTAAGCTGCGTAAAACATAGTTTGCACGTGCATGCTGAACTTCCTTGCCATCGATGTAAGCCTTCCAGTCTTTATTGCCACGGTAATAGATTTCGGAAAATACAGCTAAGCCTGTTTTTGTCGAATTTGACGAATAAGTCAAATGATTCGGCTTATATTCTTGCAATTGAATCGATGAAACGGCTGAAGAATCCAATGCCACAGCACCAATAATCGCACGATCCTGTTCTTCTAAAATTACCTGCGAAGCCGGATTGATTTTCTCGATTCCATTCAATGCCTCGTCCGCATTCTTCGCCCACTGAATCGATTGCACAAACCAAGCATTTCCTAATGCAGTAGGATTGGTTTGAACAGCCGGCTGACCCGCTGAATCCGCCACAATGATGTATTTCGTATTCAACATATTCAATACGTTCATTTGGCCAGGATTACCTGCAAAATACTTTTCGATTAGTTCCTGGTAACGACGCAATTTAGCCGCATGGTAACCACCCAATGATTGGTGATAATAACTTGTCGTCGCATCATTCATGAAAGAAACCGTCGAGTTTAATACGCGGAATGTCCCATGATCGGCTAAGATTTGTTGGTCTACCGCCGTCGGCTGAATTTGTTCCTCCAAAGTGCTCTTGGATACAAAAGCCTCCTTGCCAAAATAGCGTTTGGCAACGGGAGTCAAGTCAAATATTCCCAACAAGACAATACCAATCACCCAAATGGATTTCTTTACTTTCGCAAGACTCGCAACATAAATCAAAGCTGCCCCCAAGAGAATAATAACCAAGCTTCTAAACGCATCTGCTTGGAACAAATCAATCCGATCCAATCGGATGCTATTCCAAATCGCTGTATTCAAGGCTTGATCTTGTATAATGGCTGCCCCATCTTGAGCTCCTTTGAAATCGAAGAATAGGTCCGGTAAAATTCCGAATAGTATACATAAGCCGCCACTAAGGCCTACAGCATAAAGTAGCGGTTTTTTGATTTCAGCCAAGCTGGGTTTGTTTTTGGCCAACTGGATTAATCCCATCAGACCTAAACTCACCATTCCAAACTGCACAAACGATAAAACCATCGTAATCGCACGGAACTTGTTGAACATCGGAATGTAATCAAACCAAACATAATTCAATGGGAAATTCTTTCCCCAAGCCATCGTTAAAAACAAAGTTGTGATGCCAAGAATCCACCATTTTTCGGCTGATTTGACAAAAAATGCCCCGAATAAAAACAAGAAGATCACCAAAGCTCCTGCATACGCTGGACCAGCTGTATAGGACTGCTCTCCCCAATAGGTCGGTGCCTTTTCTACAAATCCCAATACCTGATCTTCCGGAAATCCTGCATCAACCATCGTTTTGTAGGTCGCAGATTTTGTTCCGCCCAAGTCCCCTTGTGAGGCTCCACCTTTGAAATTGGGAATCAATAAGGTTCCCGTTTCTGATAATCCATAAGACCAATCAAAGGCATAACCACTGTCTAAACCGTCTCCACGTTTGGCATTAGCCGCTAATTCAGACTTTCCACGGGTTGTCTCTTTGGCATAATCATAGTTATTCCAAAGACGCATGCCGTGGGTTCCGATGGCTAAGACCAAACCGAGGCCCAACAATAATCCACGGCTATACCAGTCGATTAAGGTTTTGTTTCGGTAGGAGTGCACCAACATATATAATTTGTAAGCCCCAATAATGAAGAATAAATAATAGGTAATCTGCACGTGATTGGCATATAATTCCAAGGCCATTGCGAGCGCAAATACCGCCGCACCTAACCATTTACGCGTTCCCCAACACATCCGAATTCCCGCTAGGACCATCGGTGCATAGGCAAGCGCTAACACTTTGGACGTATGTCCTGCTGGAATAATGACTAAATTATAGGTCGCGAAGGCATAAAATACGGCTCCCGCAAAGCCTAATAGGGGCGAAGCGCCCATCGCCCACAAGAATAAATACATGCCTAGTAATTGAAGCATGATTAAATTCACGGGTGTTGGGAATAAATTGGTAATAAAACTCCCCAAATAACTGGAAACGCTGTAAGGATATGATCCCGAAATCTGATACGTTGGCATTCCCCCAAACATCGAGTTGGTCCACCACGCATCCGTTCCCGTCGACTTTTTAAATTGAATGCTCTCCTGTGCCGCCGCTTGGGCTTGCATAATATCATGTTGAATCAAAACCTTTCCTTGCAACACGGGGCCACAATACAGAAAGGAAATGATGATAAATCCAATAATTACGAGTCCATGAGGGACAAAGGAGCGCAAATCAATTTTCATAAAAGCTATTGAATACTTACTAATTCCAATTCAAATGTTAAATCACGACCAGCCAATGGATGGTTTGCGTCCAATGTTACATGTGTTTCTGTCAAATCTGTGATGACAACTTCCACAACATGACCACCATCTTGGTGCATGCTTAGTGAAGAACCTAATTCCAATTCAATGTGTGGTGGAATTTGAGCACGTTCAATCGTAACCGTATTTTCTGGAGAATGCTCCCCATAAGCCTCAGCCGCAGGAATTACAACGGTTTTTTTCTCACCAATTGTCATACCCGTAACGCCATCATCGAAACCTTTGATCACCATTCCTGAACCTAATTGAAATTCTAATGGAGTACGTCCAACTGATGAGTCAAAAATTGCTCCATCATCGTGTTTTCCAGTGTAATGTACGGCTACTTTATCGCCTGTTTTTGCAATAGACATGTTGTTAAAATTAATCCTGCTCACACAATTGCGCCCAGGCAGTAAATAAATTGATTTCTTTTTTTAAGCTCTAAAGCCTATCCTTCAAAGTTCGGGATTTTTTTTGCTTTTTCATACCCTATTCAGGCCGCTTTAAGCTCCTACAATAAATATTTAAATAGCCCAAGGATAAGGTATCTCCCAAATCAGCCGCATACTGAAAATCATAGCAGGCATCGGTTACATTCCCAATGCTCATTAATTTGATTCCGCGATTAAAATAAGCCTCAGAGTAGTAAGGGTAGATGGAAATCGTTTTGGAATAATCCGAAATCGCACCTTTTTCATTTCCCATTTTCGATTTGAAATAAGCACGGTAAAAATAGTAGTCGGCATGATCATCTTCCAAACGAATCGCCCGGGTGATATCAGCCACGGCTCCCGAGTAGTTTTCTTGAAATCCCCGACTAATTCCGCGTGTAAACAGAATTTGAGGATGTTTCGGGTATTTGGCATGTGCGAGTGTCAACAGTTCAGTTGCCTCTTGAAATTTTCCTTCTTGAATTTTTGTCAAGCCCAAATTGTAATCGATCATACAACCGCTCAACAAGAAACAAGATAAAATAATCAGATATTTCATTACTTAAACGTTACAATGGATATTCCGGCACCTCCGCGGTCGGCATGTTCATCTTGCACTAATTTGATTTCGCGGTAACGTTTCAACTGCTCTTTGACCAAATTGCGCAAAATACCATCGCCTTTGCCATGTAAAATACGAACTTCGGGTACGCCGAGTAAAAGTGCATCATTCATGTATTGATCCAAAATCACATAAACTTCCTCGCCGCGTTTACCACGCACATCGAGCGTCAAACCAAAATGGGCCATGCGATCATTCATATCGATACCACGCATGGCTGAGCGAGCCGACTTTTCCGCTTTAGGCGCCTTAACTTGTTCTAAGCGGTTTAATTTAATCGTGGTGCGGATTCCACCTAAGGCGACAACAGCGTCTTTGCCTTTCATTTCCATCACTTCACCTATCGCACCTTCACCATCCGCTTGTTTAATCGCTACCCAAGAGCCTACCGCAATTGGTCCGTTGATTGTAGCTTTTTGTGGTGTAGAAGGAGTTACGGGGGCCTGCACCTTTAATTTTTTCTCTGAAAATTCATTAAGGCCTTTTCGGATTTCCTTGGTTACCTCTTTTTCAGCGGATTTCTCCTTGATTTCTCGAATGGTTTGTTCGATTTTCTGATTGGCATCTTTGACCAATTGCTTCGCTTCTGCCTTGGCTTGATTGAGCAAACGTTTCTGCTCTTCTTCCAAATGACTCTTCAGGCTTGCATATTGCTCTTTGATACTTTCTGCCTGTGCTAATTGAACAGCTAAACTCGTATTTTTTGCCTCCCAAATCTGCTTCTCCGTCTCCGTTTCCATTAATAACTTATCGAAATCCACTTGGTTTTTACCCAGTTTTTTTCGGGCATTTTCAATGATTTGATTCGGTAAGCCTATTTTTTGCGCAATCTCAAAAGCAAAAGAACTACCCGGTTTCCCCATGTCCAAAATGAACTGCGGTTCTAAATGGGTCGTATCGTAACGCATCGCCGCATTGAATAAACCTTGCTTGCGATCTGCTAAACTTTTCAGATTGCCAAAGTGCGTATTGATAGCACCATATGCGCCTTTATCGGCTAATTTCTCTAAGATCGATTCCGCGATGGCTCCTCCCAAAGAGGGCTCTGTTCCCGTTCCAAATTCGTCAACCAATAAAAGCGTTTTCTCCTGCGCATGCGCTAGAAAATATCGCATATTGCTCAAGTGAGAGGAATAGGTACTTAATTCATTTTCCAGATTTTGCTCATCGCCCATGTCCAAAAAGATTTGGTCGAAAAAGCCCATGGTTGATCCTTCCGTTAAAGGAACTAAGCAACCGGCTTGGAATAAATATTGCAATAATCCGATGGTACTCAATGTCACCGATTTACCTCCGGCATTGGGCCCTGAGACGACCATGATGCGTTTTTGGTCATCCAGCGTGATGTCCAAAGCCTTAATTTTCTTGCCAATTTTAGCAAGCGATTCTTCTAAGATGGGATGTCTTGCGCCTTTCCAGTCCACCCAAGGTATGGATTTTAAATGAGGTAAAATGGCATCGTGTTCGATGGCCCAAACGGCTTTGGCACGTACAAAATCGATGATTCCGAGCCATTGATACCAGGCTGTCAACATGGGAACCATCGGACGAACACGATCAGATAAGCGTGAGAGAATTTGAATAATTTCCCGTCGTTCCGCGGATTCCAATGACTTTATCTCATTGTTCAAAACCAAGGCATCTGCCGGTTCCAAATAAACGGTCTTCCCGGTGTCCGACTCATCCTGCACAAAACCTTTGATTTTGCGCTTATGTTCTGCAGCTAATGGAATCACCATCCGACCATTCCGTAGCGTCAACGAAAAATCCTTGCTGACCCAGCCTTCCTTGTAAGCCTGCTGAATATAGGAGTCTAATTTTTTACGTAGGTTTTGTTCTTCCGCAAAACGTTTTCTTCGCAAATCACCTAGCGCAGCCGAAGCTGTTTCCTTGATTTGACCATTGATGTCAAATACGCGGTCCAACTCTTGTACGATGGGAATGATTTGTCGGAAATTGGATCCCTGTTCTTCCTCTTTGTTGAGGTAATTCTGCGTGATCTTCGCTATTTCGGGGTATTTTACCGAATCAATGTTCGCGAAAAAGCGAATGACTTGATAGAGGATATCTAATCCACGATGCCAATCACGCCATTCTTCAGGTGCTAAATAATGACCTTCTAGTGTCAAAGGTGCGAACCATGGGCGTAGGTCAAAATAATCTTGTTGGGGCCATTCACCCCCATGCTCCGCCATGATTTGTTTCATCTCATGCACTTGTTCTACCCATTGTTTGACAACGGGGAAACGCGTGGAGAATTTCATTTTGGCGGCATATTCCGCACCCATCGGGCTTAAACAAGCCGCTTGGATGTGTTCCTTGATCTGGTGGAACCCTAGTTTTTCAGCAATGTTTTCTGGATAATTCATAGCTGATAATGGGTTTTAATTTTGTCGATGAGCGCATCGTTGATTTTCCAATAACTTTCTGTGGTCCAACCTGCTACATGCGGGCTGAATAGGGTCATGGGATGTGAGGCAATTTGATCAAATTGTGTTTTTTCTACAGCTGTCCATGTGGCCAATTTTTCATTGGGCAAGACATCTAAAGCTAAACCGCGCAATTGGCCACTCGATAATCCTGCAGCTAATGCTTCCAATGAGCAAATGGACCCACGTGAGCTATTGATCAACACGATGGGTTTCTTAAATTGTTCAATAAAAGCTGAATTAACCATCTCCTTCGTTTCGTCCGTTAAGGGAACGTGTAAACTTAGGATGTCGGCTTGCTCGAAAATATCCTTTAATGCATGAGTCGCTGGCGCATATTTGTCATAGGCCAAAATATTCATGTCGAAACCTTGCAGTTTCTTGGCAAGACTTTGACCCATATTCCCATAGCCAATGATGCCCAATGTTTTGCCTTGTAATTCCCAGCCCCGATTTCCTTCACGGTCCCAGATTCCATTGCGAACTTGTGTATCTGCTGTATTGATTTTCCTAGCTAGCGTAATTAATTGGCCGATTACATGTTCCGCCACCGCATCGCGATTGCCTTCGTTGGCACTAAAAACAGCGATTTGATTCGCTGAACAATAAGCCTCATCGATCAAATCCAATCCGGCTCCCGCACGGGCAATGAATTCTAATGTAGATCCTTCCAGTTCTTTGGCCCCGAGCGACATTTTTGAACGAAGTACTAAGCCTTGATAGCCTGCTAATTGCACCTCTTTCGGGTGAATTTGTGGCTGTTCGTCTACCTCAAAGCCCAAGGAACGTAAATCCGCAGCGAGGGATGGGTGAACTTCATCAATGATCAAGACCTTTTTTGCCATAGACTAAACGTGCATGCGGTTTTTGACCAAATCGATTGCTAGAAAAAATGCATGTAAAAACGAGCTTGGGTCAGCTTCATTTTTACCCGCGATGTCATAAGCCGTTCCATGATCAGGTGATGTACGGATGATCGGTAAACCCGCCGTGAAATTCACACCCGTCTCAAAAGCAATGTATTTAAACGGAATCAATCCTTGGTCATGGTACATGCCCAAAACCCCATCAAATTCCTTGAATTGTGCTTTTCCGAAGAAGCCATCTGCCGGGTAAGGACCGAAAACCAAAACACCTTTCTTGCGGTATTCTTCTATCACCGGTTGGATGATTTCCAGTTCTTCTTGACCTAATAAGCCCGACTCGCCTGCATGTGGATTCAATCCCAATACGGCTAATTTGGGTTTCTCGATGGCAAAATCTTCTTGTAAACTCTGCAAGAAAACATCGATCTTATTTTTGATTAATTCCTTCGTCAAGGCTTTGCTGACATCTTGCAAGGGTAGGTGTCCCGTCGCAACGCCCATGCGGAAGCCTTCGCTCACCATCATCATCAAGGAGTTTTTCGCCTCGAAACGTTCGGTTAAGTATTCGGTGTGGCCAGGGAATTTGAAGTCCTCCGACTGGATATTATGCTTATTGATAGGTGCAGTAACTAAGGCTGCCAATAATCCCTTGTCTAAATCTTGTGCGGCACGGTCTAAGCATGCAAATGCAGCTTTACCGGCTTCAGGGGTTACTTTTCCAGGTTCTACAACAGTGTTGGAATCGTCCCAACAAGTAATCAACGAAGTATGTCCTTCTGTTGCTTCTTCCATGGAAGCAATGCTTTTGATTGACCAATCTTGTAGATCTAATTGCTTTCGGTAGAATTTAATGACTTGTTGGGAGCCATAAATCACCGGTGTACACCATTTTAAGATACGCTGACTGCCTAAGGCTTTTAAAATGACTTCGGGACCGATACCGTTGTAGTCTCCTAAGGTTATGCCAATAAAAGGTTTCGTTGCGCTCATATAAAATGGGTGAATTTTGGGCTTGCAAGTTAAGAAATTTCACAGGAAGGATGTAGATATTTTTTTCGCCTTGAATATTTTGGTAACGAAGCCTATAAAAATTGTAAATTTTCAAGTTTTGCCAAATAAAATAGCGGTCATTGTACTTAAATCCCAATTAATTTATCATTTTTGTTACAATGCACTAAAAATATTAGCATGCCAAAATCATACGTTAAGAAAATCTCGAGTCTTCTCATCGCGAACCGCGGTGAAATTGCCATCCGTATCATGCGTGCCGCTTCTGAACTGGGAATCAGAACTGTTGCGGTTTACACCTTTGAGGATCGCTATTCTTTACACCGTTATAAAGCGGATGAGGCTTACCAAATCGGTAAGGACAATGAGCCATTAAAACCTTATTTGGATATCGAAGGACTGATTGCTTTGTGTAAGTCCAAAAAGATCGATGCCATTCATCCAGGTTATGGATTCTTATCAGAAAATGTTGGTTTAGCGCGTCGCTGCCGTGAAGAAGGCATCGTTTTCGTAGGTCCGTCTCCTGAAGCCATGAATGCATTAGGGGATAAAGTAGCTGCCAAAGTTGCTGCCTTGAAAGCCAATGTACCGATGATCCAAGATTCAAAAGGAGATATGTCGGTGTACGAAAATGCCTTATCCGAAGCCCGCCGTATCACATTCCCAGTGATGGTGAAAGCCGCAGCTGGTGGAGGTGGTCGTGGAATGCGTGTTGTTCGTACGGAAGAGGAATTAGAAAAAGCACATTCAGAAGCGAAAAATGAGGCAAAAAACGCCTTTGGTGATGATACATTGTTCATCGAGAAATTCATCGATGATCCCAAGCATATTGAGGTTCAATTACTCGGTGACCAACATGGTAATTTGGTTCACCTTTACGAACGTGATTGTTCCGTACAGCGCCGTTTTCAAAAGGTTGTTGAGGTTGCCCCTTCGTTTGGTTTAAAAGAAGAAACGAAGCAAAAATTGTACGCTTACGCTTTGTCAATCGGTAAGGCGGTTAATTATTACAATGCGGGAACGGTTGAGTTCTTGGTAGATAAAGATGAAAATATCTATTTCATCGAAGTGAATCCGCGTATTCAAGTGGAACACACGATTACCGAAGAGGTAACTGGAATTGATATCGTGCGTACCCAAATCTTGGTTGCGCAAAATTATAAATTATCCGATCCGGGTATTTTCATTCAAAACCAGGAAGATATTCCATTGAAGGGTTTTGCGATTCAGTGTCGGATTACCACAGAAGATCCATCGAATGGCTTTAAGCCCGATTTTGGTACAATCATTGCTTACCGTAATGCTGCCGGTTTTGGTATTCGTTTGGATGAAGGATCATCGTATCCAGGGGTTAAGATTTCGCCCTATTTCGATTCAATGTTGGTAAAAGTTTCTGCCAAAGGCCGTACGCTACGTGGGGCCTCTGAGCGTTTGAACCGCGCATTGTCGGAGTTCCGTATTCGTGGAGTGAAAACCAATATTCCATTCTTGCGTAATGTGATCACGCATCCCGTGTTCCAAGAAGGAAATTGTACGGTTCCGTTTATCGCGAATCATCCAGAATTATTTAACATTAAGCCTACACGTGACCGTTCAACAAAAGCTTTACGCTATTTGGGAGAGGTAATCGTGAATGGGAATCCGGACGTGAAAGTGAAGCCTACTGCTCCTTTCCGTACGCCAATTATCCCTTCAGTGGATGAGTTTGCGGAATTCCCTCGTGGACACAAACAATTATTGACAGAATTAGGACCTGAGCGTTTCGCGAAACACATTCGCGATTCGAAACAAGTTTTATTTACGGATACAACTTTCCGCGATGGACACCAATCGCTTTTGGCGACACGTGTTCGTACGCAAGATATGTTGGCAGTAGCATCAGGTTTCGCTAAAACCTTCCCGAATTTATTCTCGATGGAGGTATGGGGTGGTGCAACTTTTGATGTGGCGATGCGATTCTTGCATGAATCTCCTTGGAAGCGTTTGGAAGAGTTCAGAGAGGCGATGCCAAACATGCTTTTACAGATGTTATTCCGTGGTTCCAATGCCGTGGGTTATTCGGCTTATCCGGATAATTTAATCGAGAAGTTCGTAGAGAAATCATCCGAATCCGGGATCGATGTCTTCCGTATTTTCGATTCCTTGAACTGGATCGATGCGATGAAGGTGTCCATCAAAGCGGTTCGTGAGCGCACGCCAGGTATTGCTGAGGCTGCGATTTGTTACACTGGTGATGTGTTTACGAATGAAAAGTACAACATGCAGTATTATTTGGATTTAGCTCGCCAACTAGAAGATGCGGGAGCGCACATGCTTGCCATTAAAGATATGGCTGGTTTGTTACGTCCATTCCAGGCAGAGAAATTGGTTACTGAATTAAAGAAAGCGGTTGCTATACCGATTCACTTACATACGCATGATACAGCTTCGGTTCAATCGGCTACGTATTTGAAGGCGATTGAGGCGGGTGTTGATGTGGTTGATGGGGCTTTGGCAGCGATGTCTGGCTTAACTTCCCAACCGAATTTAAACTCTTTGGTAGCGATGATGCAAGGTCATCCTTACGATAGTGGTTTGGATTTGGATGCCATGAATGATTATTCCAATTATTGGGAAGCGGTTCGTACGATGTACTTTCCATTTGAGTCGGAATTAAAAGCAGGAACAGCAGAGGTTTATAATAATGAGATTCCGGGTGGGCAATACACCAACTTACGTGGTCAGGCGATTGCCTTGGGCGTAGGGGATAAGTTTGAATTATTGAAGGATAATTATTCGGAAGCGAATAAGTTATTTGGTGATATTGTTAAGGTAACTCCATCTTCGAAAGTAGTAGGCGATATGGCCATTTTCATGACGGCAAATAGCTTGTCGGCAGAAGATGTTTATGCCAAAGGTTCTACTTTATCTTTCCCAGAATCTGTGAAGGATTTCTTCAAAGGGGGATTGGGTCAACCTTATCAAGGTTTTCCAAAGCAATTGCAGGAAATCATCTTGAAAGGAGAAACGGCTTACGAAGGACGTCCGAACGATAACTTAGCGCCGATTGATTTTGATAAGGATTATGCGGCATTTGTTGCGAAATTCCCTGACAATGAAGGAGGCTTCTTGGATTACTTGTCATACAAAATGTATCCAAAGGTTTACGAGGATTATTATAAGAATCAAGCTTTGTATGGTGATTTGTCTGCGATGCCTACGCCAGCCTTTTTCTATGGCTTAAAGCAGGATGAGGAAATCATGATCACGATTGAGCCAGGTAAGACGATCATCGTGAAGTATTTATATATGTCAGACCCTGATGAATCCGGCTTACGAAACATTACGTTTGAATTGAATGGTCAAGCTCGCCGATTGAAAATCTTGGATAAGAACATCAAGGTTGAGCGTGCCCAACATGCCAAAGCGAAGGCCAAAGGAGATATTGGAGCACCTTTGCAAGGACGTTTGAGTCGTATATTGGTGAAACCGGGTGAGGAAGTGAAGAAAAACGCTCCATTGTATGTGATTGAGGCGATGAAGATGGAGTCGATTGTTTCGGCGCCGTTTGAAGGGATTATTGGAAACGTAGTCTTGAATGAAGGTACGGTCGTGGAGCAAGAGGATTTGGTATTGACTTTGGAAGAAGCCAAATTGCCAGAACCTGATGTAGAGGAATACTTATTCGTATATGGAACTTTGCGTCGTGATTGTGGAAATGACTTACATCGCTTGATCGCTCGCAACTCGGATTATGTGGGCATGGCGACTTATCAAGGCCAAATGTATCAAGTGGCAGATTATCCGGGAATTATTCCTTCGGATGATGCCAAAGATCAGGTGGTTGGGGAGTTGTACTTGCTTTCAAACACGATCAAGTTGTTGAATGTCTTGGATGAATACGAGGAATTTGATCCAGAAAGCTCTGAGAAATCCTTATTTATACGTGAGCATGTGACGGTTAAATTAAAGGACAAGGAAATTACTTCATATGCATATCTTTACAATAAACCCGTTGATTCGAAGAAACGAATTGCTTCTGGGGATTATTTAAAAGGATAATTTTATGAAAAAGCTGCTTTTGTTGTTGATGATTTCCAGTACTGTTTGGGGTCAAAATTTGTTGACAAAAGCACATGCGCACAATGATTATGAACACGAGAGGCCTTTTTACGAGGCCTTTTCGTTGGGCTTTGGTTCCATTGAAGTGGATGTTTATGCGGTCAATGGCCAATTGTTGGTAGCCCATGATGTGAAGGATTTGAAAGCTTCAAGGACCTTTCAGAATTTGTATTTAGATCCTTTAGTTCAAGTTTTAACTTCTGGAAAAGCGGGGAACTATCATCAATTATTGATTGATTCGAAAACCTCTGCGGATTCAACTATGCCGTTATTATTGAAGGCTATTGAGCCATATAAAGATTTATTGCTCAAAAATAATTTCCGAATTGTCATTTCGGGTAATCGGCCTGCCGTTTCGGATTATGTCAAATTCCCGAATTGGATTACGTTTGACGGTCGGTCGAACGAGGAAGTACCTTCCTTTTTAGCATCCCATGTGGTTTTAGAAAGCGAGGCTTTTTATAAATTCGGCATTTGGAATGGGGCATCACCCATGTCACCTACATTGCGGACTAAATTGAAGAGCTATATCGATAAGGTACATGCTTCAGGCCGCAAAGTTCGTTTGTGGGCAACGCCGGAGGAATTGATGGCTTATCAGACTTTCTTGGATTTAGGCGTGGATTATATCGGGACTGATCAGTTGGTGGCTTTGGCGGAGTATTTGAAGGCAGCGCGTTAGTGGGCAGTAATCAGTTGTCAGTGGTCAGTTTCCTGTTTTCATGTGATTGGCCGAAGTTATCATCGTTTATGTAGAGACGCGATACCTCGCGTCTATTTTTGGTAGATTTTCATGATATTTCTTTCCATTGACTTTAGCCTAGGGGAATAAAAGTATTTAGGTTATTCGCCATAGTTCTCTTTTTTATCTCTGATTTTTTTTGTTGTTTTAGAGGTAAAACCTATTTAAACATCTAACGTCCAACGACTAATGTCTAACGTCCAATCTCTTACCTCTTAACTCTTAACTCTTAACTCTTAACTCTTAACTCTCACCTCCCTATGTTATCTCGTCGTCGCTTTCTTGCACAAAATTCATTATTAGCCCTCGCGGCATTTTTACCTTCAGCAAAATCCAAGACCTATCGCTTGGGTTATTCGGCCATCACATGGGGTGGAAAGGATGAATTAGCTATTGAGGAATTGTCGGTATTAGGTTACAAAGGCATACAATTGCGTGCGAATACCTATGCGAAGTATAAAGATAATCCAAGCGATTTGAAGCAATTATTGGATGCCAAAGGTTTGTCTTTGGTTATGTTCTCGAGTGGAAATGTCGAAATTGATCCTGCGAAAATGGAAGCAAATGTGGCGATGCATGTAAATCATGCTCGATTTGTGAAAGCTTTGGGTGGTAGTTCGATTCAGTTAACGAATAGTTTACGAAAAAATAATGTGGCACCTACGGCAGATGAATTAGCCCGTTTGGCAGCAGCCATGAATGAAATAGGTGCTTTAACGAAAGAAATAGGTATTCAGGCAACTTATCACAATCACATGAATCAATATGGTGAGACACCTGAGGAGGTAGATGCTTTGGTTAAATCCATGGATCCCCAATATGTTCGTTTGTTATTAGACGTAGCACATTATCACCAAGGGGGAGGGAAACCTGCGGAGGCGGTGATAAAATACCAAAAGGTATTGCACAGTATGCACATCAAGGATGTAGAATGCCCAATCAAGGGAGATTCGAACCCTAAATCTTATAAATTCGTTGAATTAGGGCAAGGCAATGTTGACTTGGTTGGCGTTTTTGCTGCCATGGATAAAATAAAATTTGGTGGCTGGGCTATTGTTGAGTTGGATGCTGTTCCTGATAAAGCAAAATTACCTGTGCAATGCGCCCAGATTAGTAAAGATTTTTTACAAGGTAAAATTGCGTATCAATTTTAGTAAATTGCCGAATAAATTAATGATATGCTAAAAAAGCGCGACGCGGCTATAGGTTTTATATTTGTTACCTTATTGATTGATGTGATGGGAATTGGAATCATTGTTCCGATGATGCCCACATTAATTCGGGGATTTACGGGAGGTGATTTAAGTGTTGCCTCGCAATATTCTGGTTGGTTGATGGCCTCTTATGCTATCATGCAATTTGTTTTTTCGCCCATTTTAGGGGGATTATCGGATCAATTCGGTCGGAGACCCGTTATTTTGGCATCCCTTTTTGGATTCTCATTGGATTATTTATTACTAGCAAACGCACCCAACATTACTTGGCTGTTCGTAGGTAGGATTCTTGCTGGGATTACTGGGGCAAGTTTTACCACGGCTCAAGCCTATATCGCCGATGTATCAACGGCTGAAAATCGTGCCAAGAATTTTGGTATGGTTGGTGCTGCCTTTGGTTTAGGATTTATTGTGGGACCCGCCATTGGCGGTGCTTTGGGTAATATTGATGTGCATTTGCCATTTTATGCCTCAGCGGGTTTGACCATGCTGAATGCGCTTTATGGGTATTTTGTATTGCCGGAGTCCTTGAGTTTAGCGAATCGTCGACCGTTTAATTGGAAGCGCGCGAATCCGTTTGGGTCGCTAAAACACATGTCGCGTTATCATCCGCTCGTTTTAGGATTAATCGCTGGATATTTCTGTATTCAATTAGCGAGTCAGGCACATCCGAGTACTTGGTCCTATTTTACGATGAAAGTATTTAATTGGTCCCCAGATGAAGTCGGCTATTCCTTAGCTTTTGTAGGTTTAATCGTGGCCATTGTTCAAGGTGGATTGACTCGCGTGATTACCCCCAAAATAGGGGAGCGGAAAGCTATTTCATTTGGTTTGCTTTTGTGGGCTTCGGGTTTTTTACTTTTTGCCTTTGCCTCTAAATCTTGGATGATGTACGCATTTATGGTTCCTTTCGGATTGGGAGGATTGGCGGGTCCGGCTTTGCAGAGCTTAATAACCCAACAAGTGGGGGCGAATGAGCAAGGCGAATTGCAGGGTGGCTTGACAAGTCTTCAATCCATTACCACGATTTTAGGTCCGCTTTTTGCATCGAACCTATTTGCTTATTTCACGACATCAGAGCATAATTTCCCTGGCGCCGCATTCTTTGCAGCTGGGATTGTTGGGTTCCTTGCTTGGGGAATCATCATGCGTTCGATTCCGAAAAATAATCAGTAAACTGATAATTGGTTTGATTACATGTTTAGTGGAATGAAATATTGTTGTGAAATCAATACCTTTCGGAAAAAAATAAACCCTTATGAAAAACATACGTAACGCATTCATGTTAGGCTTGCTTTTATGCAGCACTATCATCTTAAAAGCACAATCCACAGAAGAAGTTTTGAGTAAGCATCAAGCTGCCATGGGAAGTCCTGAAAAATGGACTTCAGTTAAAAGTTTGGTGATGAAAAATAAATTCAGTGTTCAGGGGATGGATATTGAAAGTAAAACATCGATTCTGGTTGGTCAAGGCTTTCGTACGGAGGTAGAAGTAATGGGTAATAAGATTATCACAGCAATCAATGGTGAATCGGGTTGGATGATGCGACCTGCCATGATGGGCGGCACGGGTGAGCCTGAGCAAATGCCAGGGGATCAAGTGAAATTAGCTGCATCGCAGAAAAATATTGGATCAACGTTAATCAACGCGCTGAAAGATGGGGCAAAAATTGATTTAGTAAGCAAAGAAAAGTTAGATGGTGCTGATGTTTACTTGTTGAAGGTAAGCAAGGCAAGTGGTGATGAATCCCAAGTTTATGTGTCGGCTACAACGTATTTTATCGTAAAAGTGACAGGCAAATTAAAAGCCAATGGACAAGAAGTTGACACGGAAGTTAACTTTTCAAATTACAAGGCTGTAGATGGATTGTATTTTCCATACACGATGGAAACAGCGAGTCCCATGGGTGGAATGATGACAGTAGATACTGTTTCCATTGAACTCAATCCGAATATTGATGTGAATATTTTCGCAAAGCCAACTAAATAAGTTTTTTGCGTTTTAACAATTTCGGGGGGCTAAAAAGTCCCCCTTTTTTATTGTTAAAAATTCGTAATTTTGCCGTTTAATAAACCGCTTATGAGATACCTGTATATCCTGTTTTGTTTGAGTTTTTTGTTTTCCTGTCAATCAGATACTAGTTTAAATCCCCAAACAAAAACAGAAATATTGTTGAGTACCACTTGGCAGATTCAAGAAGTAATAGCTAGTGGTTATTTAAATGGGACGGTTTACCAACGCGGTAGAACCGCAGAAGGATCGCAATATGATATGTCCAAAGTGCGTTTGACATTCAAGTCGGATGGTACGTGTATTGCAATTGATAATACCGGAAATAACTCCGCATCCGGTAAATGGAAGTTAATTAATAATGACACTCAATTGCAAATCTCGGATACCAATTACTTTGTATTGGATGGAATAGGTAATATTGAAACCCTCATAAAATCTGAATTTACTTTTTCTGGAACGCGTACATACAAGTCGACGTATGTAGATGCTTCTGTCAGAATGGTTCCAGTTCCTTAAGGTAAAAATGTGTTGATGTGATTTCTTGCCATGTAGATGGCCTTTTGTACATCGTCATCTGAGCCTTCAAAGGCTTTATCTTCCACTTCAATCACGATAGGTCCACGGTATCTAATATCATGCAAGGCGCTGATGAATTTTCCCCAGTGAATATCGCCTAAACCCGGTAATTTTGGGGAATGGTATTCCAATGGATTCGCCATGATTCCTACGCGGTCTAATTTCTCTGGATAGACCTTGACATCCTTTAAATGAATGTGATGTAACTTTTCCGCATAGTGATAGATGGGGTATAAATAATCCATCTGTTGCCAAACCATGTGTGAAGGATCATAGTTAAGTCCAAAATTCGTCGAAGGAATAATGCTAAAGAGTTGATCCCAAATTTTAGGCGTAGTTGCCAAGTTTTTGCCTCCTGGCCACTCATCATCTGTGAAAAACATGGGGCAGTTTTCAATGCCTATTTTGATGTTTAATGTGTCTGCTAAGGCAATAATTTCTGGCCAAACTTCCTTGAATTTGTCCATGTTGTAGGCGACACTTTTGGTAAAATCTCTTCCAATAAACGTGTTAACCACAGGTATTTCGAGTACTGCAGCTGCGCGAATAATCTTTTTGATATGTTCGCGGTAAAACTGTGCCTGCTCCTCATTGGGGTCCATGGGATTCGGATAATAACCCAACGCAGATATCTTTACGGGGTGTTGCTTTAAATAGGTTTTTAAATTCAATAAGCCCAAGGAATCTAATTGGTCCACGGCAATGTGACTTACACCTGCATAGCGACGGGTATCGCTGTTTTGTGAAGGCCAGCACATCACTTCTACACACGAAAAGCGCGCGCGATGAGCAAAATCCAACACCTGTTCCAAAGACAAATTGGGTAAAATCGCTGAAGCAAAACCTAATTCAAGCATCTTATTTTTTTTCTAAAAGGTAATACAAGGCAAATGAAAATGAAGCAATCCAGAGGCCAACTGCCTCTCTAGCTAATTCTTGATTCATTGTTTTCATTGCCAAGCCATCTGTCATAAATCCTTCCCAAGCAGTCATTTCAACCCATAATTGGATGCCTGCAAATGTACTTAGGACAAATAAAACTAGGGTTAATTCTTTATTGACCATTCCTCGGAATGCCTGGAATGATACATACGTGGCAACCCCATAAATAGGAACCCATAAAATGGGGTCAGGGTCATTAAACTGCCAATACGTAAATAAAAGAAAAGTTATGGAAAAGAGGATTCCCAAAAATGAGATGGCTTTTTTCGTTTTCATAAGTTTAGTTACACAGGTTAGTTACGGCCTCCTTGGCTCCAGGATATTTTAATTTTTGTGCTTGTTGCAAAGCAAAACAAGCTTTTTCTTTCTCGTTAACTTTATAATAACTCAAGCCCATCGCATAAAACCCTTTTCCAAAATTGGGGTCAATTTGCACACTTGCTTCAAAATCTTGATTGGCCAATGCATATTTTTCTTGTTGGAAATAAATATTTCCTCGGTTGTACAAGGCATTGATCTCTTTAGCGTTTTTTGAGATACTCAAGGTGAAGTCGGCAATGGCGGCATCCGGTTTACCCAGGGCTGCTTGTACAATACCATGTTGTAAATAAGCTGCGCTTGAATCAGGTTGTAATTTGATAGCTGCTTCGGTAGGAGCTAATGCTTTAGCCCAAATACCTTGTTCCATTTCAAGTGCACCTAAGTTCATTTGCGCCGAGTATAGGGATGGTTTTAATTCAATGGCTTTCTGGTAGTTGGTTCTTGCTTCATCCCAACTTTTCTCTTGAAAAGCGATAACACCTTGCAAATTATAAGCTTCTGCTAATCCAGGATTTTTCTCCAATGCTTTCTTAATTGCTTCTTTGGCAGATACTGTCTCTCCTTTTTGTAAACGACTCTTCGCTTCTTGTAGCCAAGAATCAGCATCTGAAGAGCAAGCAAGTAGCAATAAGGAAAGGCAGAAAAAGGAAAGAATTCGCATATTTTTAATTTGAAATTAAAGTTAAGGGGTATTCGGAAATTATTGGCATATATTTTGAAAAAAGCGCAGATTTTGCCATATTTGCATCGGCAAATTACCAGCTCCCGCTGAATCCTCCAGGTCGTGAAAGAAGCAAAGGTAGGTTGGTTGTAGCGGTGAATTTGCCATTTTTTTTTGCCTTTTATAAACCTCCCCATATGAAATTTTTTATCGACACGGCGAATTTAGCCCATATCAAAGAAGCACAAGATTTAGGCGTTTTGGATGGTGTAACAACCAATCCCTCTTTAATGGCCAAAGAAGGCATTAGTGGAAAAGATAATGTTTTACGTCATTATAAAGCTATTTGTGACTTAGTTGATGGGGATGTTTCTGCGGAAGTAATTGCCACAGATTACGAAGGCATGATCCGTGAAGGGGAGGAGTTAGCTGAATTGGACGACAAGATTGTTGTGAAGATACCAATGATTAAAGATGGTATCAAGGCATTGAAATATTTTTCAAATCGTGGGATTAAAACCAATTGTACGTTGGTTTTCTCAGCTGGGCAAGCGCTTTTAGCTGCTAAAGCGGGAGCAACTTATGTTTCTCCTTTCATTGGCCGTTTAGATGATATTTCATTTGATGGCATGGATTTGATCGATCAAATTCGTGTGATTTACGATAATTACGAGTTCGAAACTCAAATTTTAGCTGCATCTGTTCGTCATCCAATTCACATTATCAAATGTGCTGAGATTGGCGCTGATGTAATGACAGGCCCATTGTCTGCGATGTTAGCCTTATTAAAACACCCATTAACGGATAGTGGTTTAGCAACTTTCTTAGCTGATCACGCCAAGTCTAACCAATAATTTAATTTTTATGTCTGTATTGACTTTTGAAAATGTTCATATCTCGCAGGAAGGAGTTCCTACTTTAACAGATATATCGTTAACAGTTGAGGCAGGTGAATTTTATTATTTGATTGGTAAATCGGGGTCAGGAAAAAGTACCTTTTTCAAAGCTATTTTCGGTGAATTAGCCATTGATGCGGGCTCTGCTCAAGTTGCTGGCTATGATTTGGTGACGATTAAAAATCAAGATATTCCGTATCTACGTCGCAAATTAGGATTTGTATTCCAAGACTTTCAGTTGTTAACCGACCGCAATGTTGAGCGGAATTTGGCTTTTGTATTAGAAGCAACAGGACATACAGATAAGGCTGAAATCAAAACTCGTATCGAAGCTGTTTTGGAGCAGGTAGGTATGTCCAATGCCATACACAAACGCGTACATAAATTGTCCGGCGGAGAGCAGCAACGCATCGCGATTGCTCGTGCTTTGTTGAATAATCCGTTGTTAATTCTTGCAGATGAGCCTACTGGGCATTTAGATCCGGAGGTTTCGATGGAAATCATGCAATTATTCAAACAATTGACTCAGCTAATTTTCAAAAATATGGAATAACTCCAGATAATTTACACAAATCTGTATTTACTTTAGATAAATCAGAACCGATTGAAGTAATTAAATTTAAAATGGGGTTTGTAGTTAATAGACTTCTTTTAGCTTACAAAAACAAAAGAATTACTTGTAAATCACTAGATGGTAAAAGAGACCACATCAGTAGAAATTTACTAGAATGTTTAGTTTTAGATTGCAGTCCTAATCTTTATTCAATGTATAACAATATAAAACATTATATTGAAAATGCAATAACTAATGATAAATTAGGTAGATTAGCTACACAAGATGAATTAAGTTTGAATCTTAGTAACTACACACAAAGAATGAAAACTTACAAAGATAAATCTTATGATGAAGAATATAAGATTATTCAACAATATGGTGGTGGTGATATGATAAAACCAGGATCTTATGACAGATATGTTGTATTTAAAAATACACCAGAATCAGAATTTCTTTGTATAATTTGGCCAATGGGTCTTATTCAAGTTTCTTGTAATCCATTCAAAGAGAAAAAACTTAAAGATATCAACTTAGGTGAAATCGCTAAAGAAGTGTTAGGTAAGTATGAATCTGTATTTAAAAGATATTTTGTTTCACTTGAAGCTATCAAACAAGTTTATGAAACATCTCAAGATTGGAAAAATATGCAAAAAGCAATTGGTGAAGAATATGAAGGAGTTGGTTTTAGATATTCTGACCTTGAAGCTTTTTATATGGATTGTATCTATAACAAACAAGATAAAGTAGCTAATATATTGAACAAAATAGTTGAAATTGATTTTGTATCTGTTGATGAAGTTTATGAGAATATTAAAGTTGTAATAACTCATGATGATACTAATTACATATTTGGAATTAAAGACACAGAATTAATGAAGAGTTTTATCAACGATGCTATTAATGGTGATGTTAGTAAATATTCTGATTTAATAGGTAATGTCGAAGGTATAAAAACTGAATTATCTGAAAAACAAGTAGGTGGTGCTAAAAATAATATAGCAAATTATCTTAAATCAATAGGTGACCTTATAGTATCTAGAAGAGATAAAATAACTATATTTGAAGGTTTAAAAAATAGTAAACTTAAAGATTCAATGGATACTAATTATGATGATTTAACACAGGATCAAAAGAACTATCTTAGTAGTTTAAAAATTCCAGTGTGGGAACTTATTATTAGAAATTCAGGTGGTCACCCATCAATTACGAATATATCAGGATTAAACTTCTTAGCTTATAATAAAAAAGTTATGAAAATAGTTTATAAAACTGAAAACTACACAGATTTATTAAAAATGATTGCAAATGATTTTGTAAATAATCTAAAATCAAAAATTGATGTAGTTAATGCTGGTGACAAAGTAATTTATGATACTAAAGGAATTGAACTTTATGGACAAGACACTAATGAAAGCTTTGATTATCAAATCTTTGATAAAGAGACTGGAAATACTAAATCAGTAACTAAAGAAGATTTTATTAAAGCCGGAGTTGAAAAAGCAATGAGACCTGAAAATCCAATTACTATTGATACTGAGAATAAAAGAATTATTGCTAAGTTTGAATCATTTAATAATTCAAAATTGTAATTTCAATTTCTTCTTTTAACTTTTCATTATTTAGAATAGCATCTATTTTGTTGTCTCTCATTATACTTTTATCATAAGATAGTGTAATTGTATCTGGTGGATGTATCATATCTAAATAACATTGAAATCCGTAGATAATACCTACATATGTAATACCATTTGATGATGGTTCAATATGAGCATGTGTGAAATTCGGATTACACTCTAATATGTTATAAATAGACATAGGTATAATCATAAAATTATATCCTAATTTTTCAGAATCTCTATAAAATTGAACTTCTTTAATAAGTTTATTTGATTTCAACCTCATACTTTCGTAATTGGTCTCATCAATTTTTGTTTTATCATTTAAATCAATTTCCATTTAACAAAATATTAATTTTATCTTCTCTTAATTTTTGAGTATCCATCACTCTAATTTTATAAACTTCATAATCACAATTATAAATAGGAATCTTTATAACATGGTCATTTGATGAAAATCCTTTACTGACACTATAGTTCATATTTTGCAGTGTCCAAACCATACTTTGTATAGGTTTATCAACCAAATAAAAACAACAATCATCTACATCATCTTCAATTTTAGATAACATCTGCAAAGTCTTTTGTACTTGAAATTGTGCTAGTGTAGCTTCATTCATTTCACTAAACTTCAAGGGTTTGAACTTAAAGGTGATTTCACCAATCTTTAATGGCTCGTTATAATTACCTGGCTTAAATTCAGCCAAGACTCCGGATAGATTCAAATCGTATTTTCCAGTTTCTTTACACTCTGGACAGGCAGTTTCTATTTCCATATTACTA
>CALLKB010000228.1 GCA_938008575.1 uncultured Cytophagaceae bacterium
ACGTGTTTGTGGTGGGTTGTAAACTTCCAGATTCATGTGTCTATCCGGAGTTCAATGCATTAAATCCTGACATGCAGGATAGTCGTTACAATACCGAATTAGGGGTTTACGAGGCAGGTTGTGGTTTAGATAATTTGCATTTGGCCTGGGGACATGATGAGTATTTATACCAAGTATTAAAAAATCACGCAGATAATAAAATCCCAGAAGCGGGTATGGCGATGATTCGCTACCACTCGTTCTACCCATGGCATTCCGGCGGAAGTTATCGCCAATTCATGACTGCTAAAGATGAGCAATATTTGGACTGGATTCACGATTTCAACAAGTACGATCTATATACCAAATCACCTGTCGTGCCCGTTTACGAAGAACTAAAATCCTACTACATGCCGATTGCCGAGAAGTATTTAGGCAAGGGACCGATCAACTGGTAGTACGATTATTAATTAAAATGAAATGGCATTTCTTCGCTATTAAGATTGAAGAAATGCCATTCTTTTTTTAGTTGATGAATTTCAAATTCAAGCCCACATACCAAGTGCGGCCATCTGCTGGTAAAATTCCAGGACCCGGATATCCGCCGGAACGTCTAGTGAAATAGCGTTCGTCTGTCAGGTTGTTTACCCCAAATTTCAGTTGGGCATATTTTTTAAATTTATACGATCCCGAAATGTCTTGCACTTGGTAAGCGGGAATCAGACCCGTGGTTGCAGCGGCATTGGGTGTGATCGTGTTGCTTGCATCTGCGAATGCGGAACCGATGTCACTGATTTGCCAACTGAGCGAAAGCCCTTTTTTGGAATATGTTATTCCATAGCGATTAATTTTTTCGGGGGCATTTTCAACTTGTTTGCCAGCTAGGTTTCCTTCGACAATTTGGCCATTGACAAGCGATGTTGTTTTAAAATCCATGTAGCGCGCTTGAATGGCTGCGATGGATGCAAAAACGGAGATATTGCCTAATCGTTGGTGTTTTAACCATGCGGTCGTTGGGCTAAATTCCACGTAAGCTTCCATCCCTTTGGATACTGAATGCCCTAGGTTTGTGCGGAATTGATAGATTTTCCCATCGGTATTTGTCCGCGAAATCGTACCTACGCGATTGTCATAATCCAGGTAAAAATAGTCGACATCAAAAGTCAGGTAATTCGCGATTTCACCTCGATAGCCTAAGTCGAAATTGAAACCTTTGGCATCTTTCAAATTGGGGTCGATAACATCCGTCGTAGCGGGAGGCAATAAGTCGGAAGCCAAAACAGGTCGATAAGCCTGCGCGATATTGCTATAAAATTTTGTGTTTGGGCTCATTTTGTATTCAGCGCCAGCGCCCAATAACACGAATGAACGGCCACGGCTGCTTGGAGTTGCTGCGATTGGTAAACCGGCGGCACTTAATCCGGATTGTCCCATCATGTGCGTTTCGATTTGCTCTAAGCGGGCTCCCAAGGTGATGAGTAAGGGTTCGGAGGGTCTCAAAATGGTTTCTGCGAATGCGGCATAATTGCTGTTGTGAAATACTAAATCCCGCGTGAATAAACCTTGAATGGCAAAATTCATATCCGTTCCCTTGCTGCCTACTCCTAATTGTTTCCGCTTTATTTCGCCATTAAAGTAGCGTAAACCCGCTGCGAGGGTATTCTTCCATCGCCCGATTTTGTAGTTAGTCAAATAGCGCAATTCAGCTCCGTTTGTTTGATAATAATCCTGGTCAACCTGTCTCGTTCCGTTCAAATCTGACTCCGTAATTGCCTTTGTAAATCCAATCGAACTCCGTTCAGCCGTGGTCCCAAAATATTTCAAGCTAAGCTTTGATTCCGGACTGATGATGTAGTCGGCGGTCAGCGCATAAATTAACCAAGGATTGCTAAACCAATTTCGGGAACGTAAACTTTGTTGGGCATTTTGAGCAAATGCCGCATCCGTCAGTCCACCAGCTTGTTGGCTTTGCGTGTACATATACGTCATTTGGGCGCCAATTTTTAATTTGTTCGAAACGGCATAGGATAACTCTCCATGGGAGTGATCCGTGTTGAAATAGGAGTTTTGGCGCCAACCATTTCCCATTCTTTTTTGATAATAGGTCGTGTAGCTTAGTCGGCCTGACGTCCCACCCACGTAATTAAATGAGCTGATTAAACCGTTATTTCCGGTTGTGTTTTGGCTTTCTACGACCAGTTTGGTGGATATGTCCGGTTTACGCAGGATGAAGTTCATTAGCCCACCAAATTGCGGACCATATTGCAAGGAACTCGCGCCGCGAATGATTTCGATACGATCCACGACTTCCATGGGAGGGGTGTAATAGGCCTCGGGGTAGCCCATCGGGTCGGGTGTGATGTCATAGCCATCCATGCGCACATTAAATTCCCAGGAACGGTTGGGCGAAAGTCCACGGGAAGCGACGCCTAATTGTATGCCGGAGCCATCACTTTCCCAAACGGAAATGCCTGGTGTTCGGGAGAATATTTGGCGGGAATTATTCATGGCTAAATTCGCCTGTAAATGATCGAGTACGATGACCTCATTTTTTTTGCCGGCCGTGATCGTGTATTCATTGACCTGTGGTAAAAAAGTATTTCCTTTCACGCCCGACTGCGCATAGACCGAAACACCTTGAAGTTCCGTGACGTCGCGTAGGATGAAGTTGGCATTGCGTTGTTCCCCTTCGCCCAAGGTTAATTCTTGGATGCTCGGCTGATAACCTACAAAACTTACTTTGATGCTGTATTTACCCGGCTTTAAGGCTTTAAGTATGTATTGGCCGTTTGTGTTACTTTCAACGCCTCTGACTGTTCCTATAAGTACTACGGATGCGCCCGGAAGGACTTCGTTTGTTTCGGATTTGATTTGACCAGAAATAACACCTAATTGGGCAAAAGATGGAATGGAAAGCAGGAATATGAATGTGATTAGCGTGTTTTTCATGTAAATCTTATTTAGACTAATTTTAAATAGAGCACAAATGTAGGTTGGCGAATTGACATGTGCAACACTATTTAGAATTATTTTAAATAAGAGCCAATTGTGACGAATGGTTTTGAATACAGGGTTGAAAATCTAATTTTGATGCATTAAATACGATAGATTCTCTTATGAAAACATCTTTCAATAAATTTCTTTACATCGGTTTTGTCGTCATGGGTTTTGTTCAGTTGCTAACGAATCACGCTTTGACCGAGGCTGCAACACAATTTGGAATCGCATTAGCATTTGATCCTTTTGATCAATCCCAGCCATGGAAAGAACGCCCTACCTGGCAAAAGGCGGTATTGGTTATACATCTTGCTTTCGTTGTGGGCTTATTTGGTTATGAGGTAGGATCGTCTGATTTAGTGCAAGGTTTTAAAGACGGCTGGAACGGTAAATAGAAAAATATGTACATCTCGCTCACGGGTCTAAAGCCCAAAGGCTTCTTCGCCTATATTCGATTTTGGGTTTTAGCCATTCCTGCTTTCCGACAGGCCCAAACGGCTACTGGAAATCTACATTGCGATGTTAAAAAAATGCACGAATATCAATGCACGATTACGGCATGGGAAAGTCGAGAGCTCATGTTGGCCTATTTACGAAGTGGCGCTCATCTGAAGGCCATGAAAGCGTTTAAGCAAATTGCGACAGGTCCAACTTATGGCTATGAATCGGACACGATTCCTAGTTGGGAGGAGGCGTATTCCCTACTGAAAGAAAAGGGGAAAATGCATTAATAAAACAAAAGCTCATCCACCCGTAGCCAAGCGCCTTTTCCTTTGTTATCCACAAAAGTAGGTAGTCTTTTCAAGCGCTCTGCCTTAATTCGATAATATTTTACAGCTTTGCTAGAAACAGGAATGTTTATCCCACGCGGCGAATAGCCACTTTTCTCTTTGGGTTGTTCGGGTTTTATGCTCGTGATTAATCGCATTTGACTAGGCGTGTCCCCTCCCCAAACTTCCACCTTCACCGGCGGAAAAACATCGGCATCCGTCTTTTCTAGATACGATAAAGTCACGCCATGAACCGATGTTGATTTTTCAAATGTCGCCATCACATCCAAGTCTGTTTCCTTAAATCCCAGCCACGTAAAATTAGGCACCCCCTTCACTTCCCGCGCTCCGATCACGAAGTCCATCAAACTCGCCCCGCCTGCCGCTGGATATTTGGGATCGGGCTTGGAGAGTAAATCCATGCGGGCTGGGATGAATTGCGATTTGTATACGCGGACATCGATGGGATTGCTGGCACGCCAACCGGCCTTTGTGGCCAAAATGCGGACTTTCGTGTAATTGGAAATGTTGATTTCCGACCGTGTTTGCAGCGCGCTAAGTGAATCGGGAATGGAGTCGTTTACGGTGTAGCGGAAAATAACATCGCGCAAAGTATGCTTAAAGGTCAGCTTTTCTCCCGGCCTTAAAATTAGATTCTCATTCACCAAGATCGGGGGATTGATTTGCAAGGTTTCCGCTTTAGGAATGTAGCCAGCATCGAATGTAACTTTGGGAAATTGCTTGCGTAAGGCGCTCAAATCTTCAGGCGAAAGGCTCGTGCTCCACACATGTATTTCCTTTAATGCAGGAAGCTTGGCGAGCAATTTAGAGACTCCTGATTTCCCCACCTTCGTGCCCGAAATGGACAATTGCTCCAAGTGATTTAGGCCGGCCAAAGAACCTAGGCCAGCATCGTCAACAGCCGTGAAATTCAAGTTTAATTTCTCTAGATTTGAAAACTTGGAAACAAGACCAAGGGACTCATTGGTGATGGGCATTTTGGAGAGTTGAAGACCCACCAACTGCTCACTCACCTGCGATAAATCCGAAAGTGTTTTCGGGTCAAATTTAGCCGCCACATAAAAATCTGCCTGCAATGCCGGAGACTCATAAGCAATCGGATATACCGTGCAATACGGTGAATTGACGGATTTAATCGTTGACGCTGATGCTGCAGAAAAGTCATAAGATTTTGTGTTAGCTGTCAGCTCGGTGGGCTGCACAAGTTTTTTAAAATCTGGGCTGAATTGCCCTAGTTTCTTTTCGAAGGACGCACCTTCTTTTACCCACAAAGTCAAGATCGTGATTTCATCGGGCGTCAATTGCGCTTTCCCTAGCGGAGGCATGTGCTCCTTCGCGTTTATTGGCAATTTGATTCGTTGGACCAAATGACTATTCAACGCATCGCCTGCTTTCCAGATCGCCCCATGTTTGCCGCCTTTCAGCAGGTTCGCAATGCTATTCATTTTGAGCGCGCCTTTCGACTTTTGTTCATTGTGACATGACTCGCATTTGGCCTTTAAAATCGGTTGGACAATATCGGCAAACACAAAGCTTTCGGAGCTTATTTCTGTTGACTTTTCACCAAAGCGCAAGTAGTCTTCCCCATGCGTGATGCTTGCTCCCGTGTGGCCAGCAATCACCAAGGCAATGAATCCAAGCGACGCCCCTACGAGTAAATTTTTACGCAACAGTACCCAAACAAAATACACAAAAGAAACTGCAACGCCCGACCATTGATGCCAGTCCAAGGCACTCGTTTCATAGCCCCCTTCTTTGGCCAAAAACAATCCAAAAATGGCGGTCAAGGAAGAAAATATGGCAGTAATTAAAAGTAAAAATTCAGCTAAAACCGCAAAGGATGTGAGCTGTTTTTTGATGGCAAAAAGACCGAGTAACAATACCCCAAATCCAATGGGCAAGTGTAAAATCAGCGGGTGTACATGTCCTATTCCGGCAAGCGGCAAGGCAAAACTCGACTGGAAAATCAAGAGAAAAACCAAGAAGCCTTGCAGCCCCCATAAAATCAGATTCCCTATCTTTTCGAACTTTCCCATTACGCGATTAATCCTGGTAAAACGTTCCCCGCGATATCGGTTAATCGGTATCGCCGACCTAAATGTTTGTAGGTCAATTGCTCATGATTGATCCCCATCAGATGCTGTACGGTCGCATGGAAGTCATGGATATGTACCGGATCTTTCACGACATTGTATCCAAATTCATCCGTCTCGCCGTAAACCGTTCCCGCCTTCACGCCTCCACCAGCCATGAAAATGCTATAGGCTCGAGGGTGATGATCCCGACCATAGTTGTCGGCCGTATATTTCCCCTGGCAATAATTGGTCCGACCAAATTCCCCGCCCCAAATGACGAGTGTTTCGTCCAACAAACCACGTTGTTTCAAATCAGTAATCAGCGCTGCCGATGAGCGATCCACATCCTGCGCCTGCATCGCCATTTCCTGTGGTAAATTGCCATGCGAGTCCCAACCTTGATGATAAATCTGTACGAAGCGAACACCCGATTCGGATAGTTTACGTGCTAATAAAACATTCGCCGCGTATGTACCAGGCACCAAACATTCCGGGCCATACATTTTCACGATATGATCCGGCTCTTTGGATAAATCCGTCAGTTCCGGAACGGCGGTTTGCATGCGATAAGCCATTTCGTATTGCTGTACTTTGGCCTCCACCTCTGGATCCTTGTTTTCCGCAAATCCCTCATGATTCAATTCCGCGAGTTGGTCGAGCATTCTGCGCCGACCGGCCTTATCGATTCCATCGGAATCATTTAAGTATAAAATCGGATCTTCTGAGCTACTGAAAACAACACCTTGGTGCGTCGAGTCTAAAAAGCCATTGGTCCAAAGTTTGGAATAAACCCCCTGCCCATTGCCTCGACCTCGTGAAAGCAGCACACAAAAAGCCGGAAGATTTTTATTCTCACTTCCCAAACCATAAGACATCCAAGCACCCATGCTTGGGCGGTTCCCAACTTGCGCTCCGGTCTGCAAAAAGGTCAATGCCGGATCATGATTAATCGCATCCGTATTCATCGTTCGAATGACACAAATGTCATCCGCAATCGAGCCGATGTGCGGGAATAAATCGCTGATGTAGGTGCCTGATTTTCCGTATTGCTTGAAATTGTAGTAGGAACCTACAAGGGGGAATTTATCCTGCGAAGCCGTCATTCCCGTTAATCGCTGTCCCCCTCGAATCGAATCCGGTAATTCCTGGCCTGCCATTTTATTCAAAGTTGGCTTGTAATCGAAACTCTCATACTGTGAGGGAGCCCCATTTTGGCAAAGGTAAATGACGCGTTTGGCTTTGGGGGCAAAATGGGCCACGCCCAAGGGTAAAGATTGACTGGCAGCATCCCCTTTGAAAAGTTCAGGAACAAGCAATGATCCCAAAGCCAATCCACCAATGCCCGCAGCCGCTTGACCAAAGAAATGTCGGCGCGTAATATTCAGTCGATTTTTAAAGAATTCGTTTTCCATATTAAACCCGCATGATGGTCTCCTCCATGTTATAGATTAATTGAATCGTCAGCATCATAGCCGCTGTGGATCCCGTCACCGCCGCCTTGTCTTGTTTGTACTCCCCAATCTTCATCAAATGCTGAACTTTTTTCGGGTTTTGCACACAAGAGGCTTGTTCCGTTTCGTAGTATTTTTTTAGCATGGCGAGCTCTTTTTCTTTGGGGGCCCGACAAACAATCCGCCTGAACGCGCGTGTTAATTTTTCCTCTATGCTTCCTTTTTCGTGTGAGAATTGACTGGCTAAGACCCGCGAGCTTTCCAACACATGTGGATCGTTCATCATGACTAATGCCTGTAAAGGCGTATTTGTCCGTCCGCGCTGCACTTCGCATTGATCCCGATTACTCGCATCGAAAATCAACATGGTTGGCGGTGGTACCGTGCGCTTGATGAACACATACATCCCGCGGCGATACAAATCCTGGTTATGATCTTGGATATAATTCATCAAGGATCCACGACCCGAGGTTGCGACTTCCCACAAACCTTTAGGCTGATAGGTCTTGACACTCGGCCCGCCAATTTCCGGATTTAGGATGCCGGCGGAAGCCAATACCTGATCTCGAATCTGCTCTGCTGGAATTCGAATCCGCGACATGCGCGATAGGTAAATGTTTTCCGGGTCAACTTGTTGGGATTCAGAAGTAACCGTGGAGGCCTGTTGGTACGTCGCCGACATGACGATTTGTTTCACCAATCGTTTGATATTCCAGCCGTGACTTTGGAAATCGACGGCCAACCAGTCTAATAGTTCGGGATGGGTAGGCAGTTCGCCTTGCATACCAAAATCGCCGACGGTTTTCACAATGCCCCGACCGAAAAACTGCGCCCACATTCGATTGACGAAGACCCGGGAGGTCAATGGGTTTTGAGGATCTAGGACCCAGCGGGCTAAACCGAGCCTATTTTGGCCATATTTCGTGTGCGAGTAGGGTAAAATGCTTTTGGGAATTCCTACGCCCACTTCGGGCCCAGGCATGTCGTAATTTCCGCGCGACAAGACATAGGTCGGCCTACGCTTACTCGAATCGGCCATGACCATCACATCCACCGAAGCCGTATCTTTTTTGTGTATAAATTTCAAGATGGACTGCACGTCTTTAGTTGTGATGGACATATTCGGTGGATCTGCGAAGGATGCGTCGATGGTTCCAAACAAGCCTTTTTCGGGCACCTGATTGAAGAATGCGTAGGTGCTGTAATAATCCTTTTGTGATATCGGATCGTATTTATGATCGTGGCAACGCGCGCATTCAAAGGTAAGCGCAAGGAAAGATTTGGAGAATGTATTCGTCCGGTCATTTACATATTCCACGCGATACTCTTCGTCGATAACCCCACCTTCTTGCGTAATCTTATGATTACGATTAAAGCCTGTGGCGAGTAACATCTCTTTCGAAGGTCGGGGCAATAGATCGCCGGCTAATTGCCACGTGACAAATTTGGCATAGGAATAATTCGAATTAAATGCGTGAATCACCCAATCCCGCCACGGCCACATGGTGCGCAAACCATCGTCTTGGTAGCCATGCGAATCCGCATATCGCGCCAAATCCAACCATTGAATCGACATTTTTTCGCCGTAATGTTTACTGCCGAGTAGCTCATTGACAATCTTTTCATACGCTTGTGGACTATCGTCTTTCAAAAAGCGATCTTGCATGTCCAAGCTCGGCGGCAAGCCAGTTAAGTCGAGACAAACCCGTTTCAGCAATTGTTCTTTCGATGCCTCTGGACTAGGCTTCAAGGACTTTTCAGTCATTTTCGCATAGACAAAATAGTCGATCGGATTGCGAACCCAATCTTCGTCGGCAGCTGGCAAAGCCGATTTCGTGGGTTTAATAAATGCCCAATGGGGCTTGTAAACGGCACCCTGCTGAATCCATTTTTCGATTAATTTAATTTCATGCGCAGAAACCGTCAAATGCGAACTCGGCGTAGGCATCAGGAGTGATGTGTCTTTCGTAATTAAGCGTTGGAATGCATCCGATGCCTCCGGATTTCCGGGAACAATGGCATGCATGGACGGGCTATCTTTAAAAGCGGCATAAGCACCTTCTGGTGTGTCTAATCTAAGATTTGCCTTACGCTTGTTGGCATCCGGCCCATGGCACTTAAAACAGCGATCAGAAAGAATCGGTCGGATGTGGTAATTGTAGTCGATGACGTCCGGTATACCTCCGTCTTGCGCATTCGAATCTGTGCAACGCACATAGACAAAGCAAGCACATGTCGCGAAGGCAAAACCGAGAAGCAGGCGCATCATCCGACTCATACTTAAATACGTTCTAGTTTAATGGGATAGGTTTTATTGGATGCCCATTGAGGCACGTAAATATTCTCATCTGAATCTGCATATACATCGTGCGGATGAATGAATACCTGCTGGGCATCGTCTTTGTGCTGGGCTTGCAGGACCCCGTTTTGATACTCCGGCGCGGATCCTCCGGGCGTGGAAACGACTCGCATGTCTTGGTCTAGGATTTGAATGTATCCTGAGCCCACATTCGATTCACTCGTACTTCGGAAGCAGGCGGCGAGGATGTATTTTCCGTGGAGGACAGGCCGACAAATATAAGACCCTGGGTAATGGTAGCGCGTGATGAATTGTCCGTCGAGCGTGAAGCGCTTTAAGGAATTATTTACACGGTCTGTGATTAATAAAGTTGGGTTTGCTGCATCGCGCGTATCTACTAAAACGCCGTGGCAACAATTGAATTTCTCATCGGCATAGCCGCTCGTTTTTCCTCCAAAATGTCGGATATAACGCCCCTTCGCATCGTATTGTGTAATGAAATTTGCACCATAGCCATCGGCCACATAGATGTCGCCATTTCGCGGATTTACAGCAGTTTCAGTAGGTAAAAATTGATTCGGGGCATCGTACATGCCCGTTTCTTTGGGGTATTCGATTTTAAAAATTTCGCGGCCCTTAAGGTCAGTTTTGATGACTTGATGTCGTGCCGTATCGCAAATAAGCAAATACTGTTCACCTCCTTCATTTAAAATTGTCAGGCCATGTCCACCCGGATAGGAGTGTCCCCAGCTGTCAAGCAACTTCCCTGATTTGTCGTAAATGAGCACGTTGTTTTTCGTCTCATTGGTCAGTAGGATGAGTCGGCCTTTTGCATCTTCCACCATTTCGTGGCAGTCGTTTACGGGATTTTTCCCCGCATCTAGTAGCCCCCAATTGGGAACGACTTTATAGCGAAAGGAACCATGTCCCAAGATGATATCACCTGATTTGGGGGCCATTTTTTTCATGGGAGAGGATGGAAATAAAAGGAGGGCAGCGCTCGACTTGATAAAATCACGACGCAGGATAGGAAGGGTCATAGTCGAGCGGTCTTTTTTATAGGTTTAGATTAGTTTCAAATATATGTGTAAAATTTTATAATTTCCTGCCAAAATACCATAATGATGAAAAAGCTACTCCTATTGATTTTGTTGCCATTTGTCTTTCAAGCCAAACCCTTGCGCGTGGGTATCGCGGGCATGACGCATGGACACGTGGGTCAGGTGTATACGGCAATAAAGAAGCCCCAACAAGATGTCATCATTGTAGGGTTTGCTGAGCCAAATAAGGAATTAGCCTTATCACTTTTGAAGAAACAGAACTTACCGGATTCGCTTTGGTTTCCGTCCTTGGAGGCACTCATCGCAAAGACGAAACCGGAGGCAATTGCCGCATTCAATAGCATTTATGAGCACCTTGAAGTAGTCAAAGTTTGTGCGCCCAAAGGAATACATGTGATCGTGGAAAAGCCGTTGGCCGTGAATATGGATCACCTGAATCAAATGAAGGCGCTTGTTGCCAAACACCCCATTCACTTGTTGACCAATTTTGAAACGACCTGGTATTCCTCCCACGCGAAAATGTGGCAAATGGTGAAGGAAGAAAAAGCCTTGGGTACCATACGAAAAGTCGTGATTATGGATGGTCACCGCGGACCTAAGGAAATTGGTTGTGCGCCTGAGTTTTTAAATTGGTTAACAGATCCCGTAATGAATGGTGGTGGAGCTATCATTGATTTTGGCTGTTATGGGGCGGATATTATGACCTGGTTGATGGATGGCAAAAAGCCGATTTCGGTGACGGCTGTGACCCAACAACTAAAACCGGATGTCTATCCGAAAGTAGACGATGAGGCGAGTATTATCTTGACTTATCCGGATTGCCAGGCGATTATTCAGGCATCGTGGAATTGGCCCTTCGACCGGAAGGATACCGAGGTTTATGGGACGAAAGGAATTTTGGTTGCCGATAAAACGAACCAGATGCGCTATGTGACAGGAGATCGCTTTGGAAAGGAAGGCATGTTGACGTTGGACCCTCTTCCACATGATGTATCGAATGTATTTCCCTATTTAGCGGCGGTGGTTCAGGGTCGGGTTAAATCGCAAAAAGATTTGTCCTCATTTGCTATTAACCAGGTGGTTGTGGAGATTTTAGAAGCCGCACGAGAATCGGCCAAAACGGGCAAAAAAGTACTATTACAGCACTAATTCAAGTCCGAGTACCCCTAATAATCCCACGACCGCGAGGATGGTTTCCATGATGGTCCAAGAGCGCAAGCTGTTTTTAATTGTGACGCCGAAGTACTCTTTGTAGAGCCAAAAGCCCGCATCATTCACATGGGAGAGGACCATCGAACCAGCACCGATGCTCAATGCAAGGAGATTTGGATTGACTCCCGAGGAGGCTAATAAAGGTAAAATCAAGCCCGCGGTCGTGATGCCTGAAACGGTTGATGAACCAGTCACAATGCGCAATATGGCGGCCATTCCCCATGCGATGATCAATGGATTTATGGCGGAACCTTGCGTTAATTCATGCATCGCATCACCCACATGCATTTCTTGTAAGATTTCCTTGAAGGCGCCGGCGCCACCGAAGGTCAACATTAAAGGAGAAACATCTTTGATGGAATCTACGAGCCAGTTGCTGATTTCAGGCCAGCTAATTCCGCGCTGAAATCCCAGAAAATAGATGGAGGCAAACACGGAAATCAATAGGGCTACCATCGGTTCACCAATTAATTCGATGCCTGGTAAATGCACGAATGACTTGATGGCAATGAGCGCCACAGGCAATAACAAAATGGATAAACTAATTCCCATCGTTGGGTTATTTCCATGTTCATCTGCTTCCACAAAGGACATCGGAGTAGCGGGAATGTTTTTCAAAGTCTTGCCAAATAACCAGCCTGACGCCAACATCGCCGGTATCGAAATCAAAATCCCATAGCCCAATGTTGTGCCCATTTCTGCCCCGGGCAAATGCGTCACAAGATAATAAGGAGCCGGATGTGGCGGTAAGAAACCTTGTGTAATGGAAAGTGAAGCCAGCATCGGAATGCCCAAATAAACCGGAGGTAAATGATAGCGTTCTGCGGTGGATAATACCAGGGGTGCTAGCAGCAAAAATGCCACGGAAAAGAATAGTGGAAGTCCCACAATAAAGCCAATGAGCATGAAGGCAATCGGCAGGTTTTTCGGACCGAAAAGTTGGACAAAATATTCGGAAAGCACATAGGTCGCCCGACTTTTTGCGACCATTTTACCCAACATCGATCCTAAAATAATGATGGGGATAATGGAACCAAGCGTTCCGCCGATTCCTTTCTGCATAGCGGCAATGGTTTGCTCGGTCGTGAGCGAAGCTGCAAGACCTAATCCAAGCGAAACAACCAGAAAGGCCATAAATGGCTGTAATTTCATGATCGAGATGAGGGTCACTAAGACGAGTATAGCCGCGCTGATGAGGAACCAAATGCTCATGGAGTTTTGAATACTGATAAGACGAATTTGGAAAATGCTAATCAATAATCCAACTCTGCTCTCGACAAGGCAGTTAAAAAATTAAACAAGAAGCCTTACATTTGGTTTACCTTGTTGACTTGAAAATTTAACGCATGAAAAAAATACTTTTACTTATCGCTTGCCTGAGCGCAGCCTCCTTTCTCAGTGTAGCGCAGTCGGCAAAAGCCCCCGCAAACACGCCCGTAAAGCCAGCAGATTCTTCTGCAACGAAAAAGCCCGCATCGAAAGCAAAATCCTACGATCAGGTTATTACGAAGGATGCCAAATCAAAAAAAGGCTTATTCACCACGCACCAAATTGGGGATAAATTCTATTTCGAAATTCCGAAAAAGCACTTAGGTAAAGACATGCTGTTGGTCAGCCAAATCGCCAAAATACCCAATGGTTTAGGCGGAGGCTATGTTAATGCCGGTACTTCATCCCATGAGCAATTGATCGTGTGGGAGAAGTTTCAAGAAAAGATTCTGATTAAAATAAAATCCTATGCGGCGGTGGCGGCAGATTCCTTGCCGATTAGCCTATCGGTAAAGGCGAACAATTATGAGCCTACGCTATACATGTTTGATATTGAAACCTACAGCAAGGACTCAAGTCAGGTGGTCATCGATGTCACCAAATTTTACAACAGTGATATCCCGGCAATGAGTGGTTTGGATGCGACCTTACGCGAGACGCACAAAGTGAAGAATTTAGATGCGAGTCGGAGTTTTATACGTTCCATCAAAACGTTCCCGTTGAATATTGAAGTATTACAAGATTTTACGTACAACGCCTCGAAGCCATCGGCAACACCCTATACGGAAACGCTAAGTATGCAAATGAATCAGTCGATGATTTTATTGCCTGAGAAGCCGATGAAGCCTCGTTTATTTGATCAGCGCGTGGGTTATTTTACGCAGAAGCAATACGATTATTCAAGTGAGGAATTGAAATCAGACCAAAAAACCTACATCCAACGCTGGCGTTTGGAGCCCAAAGACATGGCAGCGTACAAGCGCGGGGAATTGGTGGAACCCATCAAACCCATTGTTTATTACTTGGATCCTGCAACGCCTGTCAAATTGCGTAAACACATGAAGAAGGGCGTGGAGAATTGGCAAAAAGCCTTTGAGGTTGCCGGATTTAAAAATGCCATCATTTGCAAGGATGCACCTACCGCCGCAGAGGATCCGGATTTTTCACCGGAAGACATTCGCTATTCAGTGATTCGTTATGTGGCGAGTACCACGCGAAATGCGATGGGACCAAGCGTGAGCGATCCGCGTTCTGGAGAGATTATTGAGAGTGATATCATTTGGTACCACAATCATTTGCGCTCGTATCGAAATCGATTTTTATTGGAAACCGGAGCATCTAATCCGAATGCCCGAACCTTGGATACGCGTGAAGAGGACATAGGCGAAATGATGGAAATGGTGATTTCGCATGAGGTAGGTCACGCACTCGGTTTTCCTCACAACATGGGGGCGAGTAGTTCGTATGAGGTGGAGAATTACCGGAAGGCCGACTTCACCAATAAGGAAGGAATTTCTGCCAGTATCATGGATTATGCCCGTTTCAATTACATCGCACAGCCGGGGGATCAAGGGGTTCGTTACATTCGTAAAATGGGCCCCTATGACGATTATGCGGTGAATTGGGGCTATCGAGTATTACCTGATGCTGCGCGTCCGGAGGATGAAGTTCCAACATTAGACAAGTGGATTGAGGCCAAAGCGGGAGATCCAAGATTCCGTTTTGGTAATCAAGGAACGACATTTGACCCAAGTTCTCAAACGGAAGACGTAGGTAGTGATCCCGTTCGGGCGAGTACCTATGCGGTGAAGAACTTAAAATATGTGGCTAAAAATTTAGCCGATTGGACAAGCAAAAAGACGAATGATTACGAGGATTTGATCGAATTAAATGATGAATTATTGAGCACTTGGTCGCGCTATGTGGGCCACGTGACAACGATGGTGGGTGGTGTGAATGAACAATATGCCAAACCGAATCAGGGTATTTCATCTTATAATCCGGTGCCGAAGGCAAGCCAACAAGCTGCGGTGAATTGGTTATTGGCCAACGCATTTTCGAACGTGGATTGGTTGATCAACAAAGAAGTGGTGACACATCACATGGCGGGTTACACGGATCGAATTCGAAGCTTGCAAGTAAGTCCGTTGAACCGCATGTTAAGTTTAGAGACCTTTGCACGTTTGGATAATAGTGGATTAACGACACTCAATAACTACAAGACGATAGATCTTTTTCAAGACCTGCGTGGGGGCATCTGGAGTGAGTTAGCTTCCGGTAAAAATATCGATCAGTACCGTCGGAATTTGCAAAAAGCCTACATCGAACGCTTGAAAGCATTGATGACGGATCAAGCCCCTGCATCTACTGCTGGCGTACCTAATGGCCCAGCACGTGAGAGCTATCCGGTGGCGCAGTCGGACGTCCGTTCCATCGTTCGCGGTGAGCTTAAAGCCCTTCAAGCAAGCTTGGCTTTAGCGAAAAGCAAGTATGCAGATAAGGAAGTTCGCTACCACTTGGATGATTGCATGGAACGCGTGAATTTGATTTTAAATCCTAGGAAATAGCGCTTTCCGCGTATGTTTTGAAGTTGTCTAAAATCATTTGCCAACCGGCTTGTTGCATCTCCGGCGGGTTTTGATTCTCCGGCTCAAATTGTTCAGTTACTTTCGTTCCTGCTTCAGTGGTTTCGAAAGTAACGAACATTTTACGGCCATCGCCGATTAAGATTGCGAGTGATTTTTGGTCATCGATTTCTTGGAAAGTACCCCAAAAATCAAAGCTCATGGAACCGTCTTTAGAGGCCATTTCGTAATGAAATTCGCCGCCAACGTGCAGATCAGATGTTGCTTTCGGGCAATGCCAATCTGGTGATGCGAAGTTCCAGTGTTGAACGTGTTCCGGAGAAGTCCATTTCTCCCAAACTTGCGCGATGGGCGCGTTTATTGTAGTTTCAATTGTAATGTAAGCCATGCCTATTTTTCTAATAAAGCGTTAACACACCAAAGCAAGGGGCCTTGGCCATGCAAATCTCCAACAATTCTTTTACGTTCCAAATAGTATTGGTGATCATTTTTCTTGTTTGTCCCTTCGCAGATTTCGGTTAAATCGCCGTTCTCGTTCACGTAATCTTGCAGTTTAATCCAGGCTTTTCGGGCTGCTTTGCCGTAGGTTGCGGATGGAAGCCAACCATTTTTCACGCCCACAATGAACGCATAGGTAAACATACCCGTGCAAGATGTTTCCGGCCAGGAATTTGGGTCATTGATTAATTGATGCCACATGCCATTGGCGTCTTGGTGTTTTAACAAAACGCGCATCATGTCCTGATACCCTTTCATGATTCGTGGTCGGTGTGGGTTGTCCTTAGGTAAGATTTTCAATAAATCGGCCATGCCGGCCGCCAACCAGCCATCACCTCGTCCCCAATAATAAGGCACATCCGGCGCGTGGTAAAATAAACCATCTGGATTTTGAAGTGTATCCAAATAGGCCACCATTTCATAGCCTGCGCGGTCGATGTATTTGCGGTTTTTCGTTGCCTCATAGGCCTTTGCCTGAACCGCCGTAATCATGTACATGTCATCCATCCAGAATCGCGTAACCCAACTTAGTCCAGCGGCATACCAATTTCGAACTTCGGGTTTTAAACTCGTATATTCTTCTGGACTAAGCGTTTTGAATTCTTCGTCCGCATAGGCAAGGCCAAGTTTTTTCAAGTCCTGATTTCCGTTTTGCAGGTGAAAAGCTAAAGGAATGGCGCCAAAAACGAAGTTGTCCACGTGGTTTTTCTTGGGCTGTAAATGTGCCTCTGTCGTGAGCAATAAATCAGTTTTTTCATTTAATCGTTTCAGCAAATCCGCATCATTCGTTTTCTGCGCGAAGCCCAAGGCACCTAACCAAGTGCACACGTCGGGATAGGTGATTTGAGTCGCTGGAGGATTCGGGAATGTAACTCCATACCGAGAATGAGGAACGGCCATGAAGCGTTCGGCGGTGCGTTTTCCTACGTTCAAAGGGTTCGCTTTTGCGGGCCAATTCGTCAGTTCTTTTTGTGCGAAAATCGGGCACGAAATCAGTAAAAATAGGGTTAGTTTCTTCATCGTTATTTTGCCCCATCCATGGAGCTTTGTTTGGTTTTATCTGCATGAGGCAAACGCCCTTTTGCATTTGAAATTTTTAAAACTACGGCATTCGGCCATTTGTTATTTGTGTAGAAGCGCTGGCCATTCACTGCGCTGATGGTCAATCCGAGCGGGCTGGCACTGACATAAGTTTTGGCATCAAAATCTTGTTTGTATTCCACCAGTTCGCTTTTGTAACCCAAAATCTCCACCTCCGTTTTCTCGTTTCCAAGCACATTAGAAAGCACGAAATTCTTGCGCTCCCCGTATTTCCAGTCCTCCGGCGAAGCGCGTAAGATGAAGGCATACATGTATTTCTCATCGTTGGATTGTGTATACCAAACGCCCTCTTCCTTAATCATCGGCATAGGTTTCACGGCATAGATTGACTCTGAATTGGCGAAGTTCCACAGCGCGATTTCGCGAAGTAGGGCTTCCTGCTCGATCTGAATTTCGCCGTTGGGTTTGGGGCCTACATTTAACAAGAAATTACCCCCTTTCGCACGAATTTCGGCCAACATATTGATAACCGTTGTTCCTGATTTCTGCGGATCATTCGTGGGTTTGTATTGCCAATCCGTTCCCATCGTATAACAGGCCTCCCAAGGTCTGGGTAGAGATGCGTTTGGAGTCGTTTGTTCCGGCGTTTTCATCGCATCACGGGTGATGACTAAATCCGGATTGATCGACCAGGCATATTCACGTAAGCCATCGCCGGGTCCGTCGATGAATAGGATGTCGATTTTCCCGTATTGAGTTAATAATTCTTTTAGTTGGGCTTTGTCATATTCCATCAAACCTGGATTGGTTTTCGGATAATGAGCTGGATCTTGCGCTCTGCCGATGGGCTGTTTGTGGGTATGTAAATAGTAAAAATCATCGGGGGAGAAATAGATTCCCACGGCGATACCTTCGGCGCGGAAAGCCTCTACGATTTCTTTCGTTATGTCTCGTTTGAATGGCGTGTTCATCACATTAAATGGGGTCGTTTTTGTCTGAAACATCGCGAAACCGGCGTGGTGTTTGGCCGTAAAAACGACGTATTTCATGCCGGCGAGTTTGGCCAGTTTCGCCCAGTTTTTAGGATTAAACTGTTCCGGATTAAAATAGCTCGGAAGCTCTTGGATGTATTTATTGACGTATTCGTCGGAAGCCCCCGCGAGTGAATGGCTGATTACAGAACCTAAACTGACATCCACATTCCAATGAATAAACATCCCAAAACCTAAGTCTTGGAACCAATTCACACGTTCCGGTTTATTTGTCGTTTGTTGGGCAAAGGCCGTGAAACTGAGGAGGATAAGTAGGAAAATCTTTTTCATATGAATAAAAGAGAAAGAGTCTTTAAATTTACCCATCCAAACTTATTAGGCTAGTAGCGAACTCGTTTTGAATGAAGAAATTGTTGGTTTTTTGTTTGTTTAGTCTGTCCGCTTGGGGACAATCGGATACCTTACACTATTCGTTTGGCGCCTATGCTGAAACCTATTATGGACGTTCATTTACGAATCCTCAGGCTGATGAAAAGTCGGCCTTGTTTTACAACCATACTTCGTTAAATCAAGCAGCAGTCAATTTGGGATTAATCGAATTTTCGGCGTCTAAATCCAGATGGACTTTTAAAGGCGATTTCATGCTTGGTACCTATTCGCAGAAAAACTTGGCCTCGGAACCGGGTATGTTGAAACATATATACCAATTCAATGCATCATTACAAATAGCGCCTAAACATCAACTGATGCTAGGCATTATGCCATCCCACATTGGCTTGGAATCAGCCAAAAACTGGGAAAACCCAAGTTTTACGCGAAGCTATATCGCCGAAAATTCGCCGTATTATGAATCGGGATTAGCGTGGGTTTACAGTCCGAGCCAACGTGTGAACCTGAAGCTATTTGCCTTAACCGGTTGGCAAACGATGCACAAATTCCGACCGGCCTTAGGGACACAGTTAACAATTGAAAATGCCAAGGGCATTCGATTTAATTCCAGTGGCTTTATCGGAGATGAAGGCAAGGGCCTACGTGTTTTTTACGATAATTATGTCCAAATACCGCTTTCTAATTCAGTAAGTTGGACATTGTGCGAAGATGTGGGCTTTGAGTCAGGAAATTTTTGGCATGGCGGATCTACTTTTCTTACTTGGCAAGTCAGGCCAAAATGGAAGTTGACAGGTCGTTTGGAATATTATACTGACCCCAAGGCGATTATTTTGGCAGAATCATTTTCAGACCTGTCGCAATCGTTGTCGGCGGATTACCAACTAACCTCCTGGGGAATGCTGCGAACAGAATGGAAACATTCGGAGAAATGGGGGAATGAAGTGTTGTTAGGGGTGTTGCTTAATTTAAATTTAGGCCAATAGCTAACCCAAACCAAGGTTTTTGTTCAAACAACCAGGTTGATTTATTTGAGTCCAATAATTGATCTGTTCCATACGCCAGGCCAACCGTAAAGTTGTTGATTGCCATGATTCCAGCAATTCCTTTGGAGAATACAATTCCTTGATATTCATTCGAGATCGGTAAGGAGCTAACATCGGAATTGATTACAGAATTCCCAATGCCAAGTAAGCCACCGAACGAAAATCCGATATGCTCCACACGGCGCTTATACTTGCCCGTCGGTGTTAATGGATACCTGATTTTAAACAAATCATTTCGCCAGCCTAAGTATAGCGAAGCGTTGATGTCGCTTGTTAATTGGCCAGGAATAGATTGAACAGAAGTTCTATATTTAACAGGTATTGTGATAACATCAATGTCAAAACTTGCATGATGGAGCAAATAATTTTTAGGTGAATTTACGATGGCGGGAATGGCGGGACCTAATTTATTATGAACAAAAAATTGTAGTGTATCTCCTTGATTTTCAAGATAGATGGCATGTTTTTGGCCATTTTCTAGCTGAGTATACACGCCATCATGAAGTTCATTTTTGGCCGCTTGTTTGACAATTCCACAGCTGGCGAATAATATTCCTAAGATCAAAAAGTAGAATAAACGCATTTGATTTCAATTTTTCAGACGCAAATGTACGAAAAACCTGTTCCATCTAGCTTGCTGCTAATTCTATTAATTGAGTTGCTGAATAGAGAACGCCTCAACACTATGGATAATTAGGTGCTTTAACTATATTTGCACAAACAAAATTCGAGCACTATGATTATTGAACCTAGAATGAGAGGGTTTATCTGTTTGACTTCACATCCGAAAGGCTGCGAGAAAAACGTCTTAAATCAAATTGACTACGTGAAGTCCAAAGGCAAAATTGCCGGGGCGAAAAAAGTGCTCGTGATTGGAGCCTCTACAGGTTTTGGTTTAGCCTCTCGGATTACAAGTGCATTCGGATCGGATGCTGCGACGATTGGCGTATTTTTTGAAAAAGCTCCTGCTGAAGGCAAAACGGCTTCTCCTGGATATTATAACAGCCTTGCTTTCGAAGCAGCGGCAAAAGATGCGGGGCTTTATGCCAAAAGCATCAATGGCGATGCATTCTCAAACGAAGTAAAAGCACAAACGATCGACTTAATCAAGGCGGATCTAGGCCAGGTAGATTTAGTGATCTACAGCTTAGCATCCCCAGTACGTCAGCACCCCGTAACAGGCGTGTTGCATCGTTCGGTATTGAAGCCTATTGGCGATACATTTTCCGATAAGACGGTTGATTTCCACACAGGGAATGTTTCCGAGGTTACAATTACGCCTTGTAATGACGAAGATATTGCGAATACAGTTGCCGTGATGGGTGGGGAAGATTGGCAGATGTGGATGGACGCATTATTAAGCGCAGGTGTTTTAGCGGAAGGTGCGATGACGGTTGCCTATTCGTACATTGGGCCAAAAGTAACCGAGCCGGTTTACCGTAAAGGAACGATCGGAATGGCGAAGGACCATTTAGAATCAACCGCGTTCAAGATTACAGAAGACTTAGCCAAAATTGGCGGCAAAGCTTTTGTTTCTGTAAATAAAGCGCTAGTTACCCAAGCGAGTTCAGCGATTCCAGTGATTCCATTGTACATCTCCTTGCTTTATAAAATTATGAAAGCCAAAGGCACGCACGAAGGTTGCATCGAGCAAATCCAACGCCTTTTCAGCGCGCGTCTATATACGAACGGTTCGATTCCTGTGGATGAGAAAGGTCGTATTCGCATCGACGATTGGGAAATGGACGAAGCGGTTCAAAAAGAAGTGGCTGAATTGTGGAAAGGAGCTACGACGGAAAACTTACCTTCGATTGGTGACTTGAATGGATATAAGTCGGATTTCTTAAACTTGTTCGGATTTGGATTTGATGGCGTGGATTACGCCGCGGAGGCCAACGAAATGGTGGAGATTCCGGGGTTGATTACCGTAGAAAAATAAATAGGAAAGCCAATCGTCAATAGACGGTTGGCTTTTTTTTCATATTCCAACAAATGAATCAGCGATTTTATCTCTCAATCATTTTATTTCTCTTGTGTTTTAGCGTGATGTCTAAGCCTTCAACCATCAAAATTTCTATTGGAGCAAAAGCTTTCTATGCCACATTGAAAGAAAGTGAAAGTGTTAACGCTTTTATCAAGCAGTTGCCTTTGACCTTATCCATGGAGGAGTTGAATGGAAATGAAAAATACGCAGAATTAAAGTATCCCTTACCTACTCAGGCAGAATCCATAGGCAACATTCAAACCGGAGATTTACTGTTATATGGGAATAATGTCTTGGTCCTTTTTTATGAATCTTTTTCGACACCTTATCGCTATACCCGCATTGGGAAAGTAACTGATACTTCGGGCCTTTCGAAAGCACTAGGTATCGGAAATTGTCAAGTGAAATTCGAACTTAATCCCTAATCCATGAGCATATTTGAACGCATGCGCGCTGGCGGAATTATTCCTAACACGGATCCAGCCTGGGCGGAAGTTTGGGAGATTGTGAATCAAACGATTGCGCTTTCGGCCAAGCTGAATTCCTCGGGCAATGTCGACGATATTCGAGCTATTTTATCTGAAATTTTAGGCCAAAGCATTGATCCCTCGACAACGGTTTTAGCACCTTTTTCAACCAATTTTGGTAAACACACAACAATTGGGAAAAACGTATTTATTAACCATGGCTGCTCGTTTTTAGACTTAGGCGGAATTACGATTGAAGACGATGTGTTGATCGGGCCGCAAGTGAAATTAGTGACCGAAAATCATCCCGTGGATCCTAGCAACCGCAAGAGCCTGGATTTGAAGTCTGTTCACATTGGAAAAAATGTATGGCTAGGTGCTGGAGCTATTATTTTGCCGGGTGTTACGGTGGGCGAAAATTCGATAGTAGCAGCTGGTGCGGTGGTGACGAATGACGTTCCCGCGAATACAATTGTGGGAGGCGTTCCGGCAAAGTTTATTAAATCAATTTAACGACCGATACTCATTCGGCGTTTGTCCCACGCGTTGCTTGAACAAGCGTGTGAAATGTTGCGGGTATTTAAAGCCCATCTCAAAGGCAATTTCATTAATGGTTTTATCCGTATCAAATACGCGGTTTTTCGCCACGTCGATCGTCTTGTTTTGGATGTAATCTTTGGCCGTTAATCCCGTTTCTTTTTTGATTAAATCGCCAAAATAATTCGCGGATAAATGTAGCTCATTCGCAAAATAACTGACGGATGGAATGCCGTTCACTTGCGCTTGATCAGATTCGAAATACTGATGCATGAGTGTTTCAAAGCGCTGCAAAATCCCCTTATTCACGTGTTCCCGGGTGATGAATTGGCGGTCGTAGAATCGTTGGCAATAATCTAAAAACAATTCGATGTTCGAGACGATCAATTTTTTAGAATGCTTATCAATAGGCTGCTTGAGTTCAAACTCGATTTTGGCGAAACAGTCTAACATCATTTGGCGTTCATCCTCAGACAAATGCAGCGCTTCATTCGATTCGTAATGAAAGAATTTGTATTGCGAAATCGTGCGGCCCAGCGAAGTTCCCAAAAGTAAATCAGGATGGAAAATCAATCCATGCCCTTGGGGTTGGTAGGGTATTTTGAGGTTAGGCACTTCCGCTACTTGACCAGGGGCAAAGAAGACTAAGGTACCAGCTTGGTAATCGTAGGTATGTTTGCCATAGCGAATGTCCCCACATTTCACTTCTTTTAAAACAATACTATATAGGCCGTATTGAAAACGAATCGAGTCTGCCTCACCCCAATCACGCACATGGGCTTTGGAAAAATCGACCACCGTCACTAAAGGATTCAGTGTCTTGTGATTGTTGTTGAGGTTATACTCATCAATGTTATTAACCAAGATTGTTTTTTCCATGCGAATTGTTTGAATGAACGAATTTACCAATTATCTGATAGCCAAACACTGATGAGATTTTGAATCCGTAAAAATGGTAGAAAAACCCGGAATTTATCTACGTACTTTTTGCTACATTGAGTGCAAATTTGTTGCTTAATATAAACGACCGATGAAATCAATCCTTTTATTTGTGAGCCTTTCGCTCTTAACGATTACATCTTCTTTCGCTCAAAGCTCAGAAGAACAAACCCTCATCCAATTGTCGATGGACAAATGGCAATGGATGTCCGACAAGGACGTAGACAAGCTGGACAAATTATTCGATAATAAAGCCAAATTCGTTCACATGAGCGGTACTTGGAAGAAGGACGAAGAATTAGACATCATTAAAACAGGGCGTATTTGGTACAAGAAAGCGACAGTGAAAGATACGGCTGTGGAAATTTCGGGCAATACGGCTATCGTTTGGAACCGAATCAACCTAGATTCCATCGTTCGCGATAATGTGGCCATTAATGAATTTACGGTTACCGAGGTTTACCAAAAACAAGGGAAAGAATGGAAAATGCTGGCTTTGACCTTCAGCAGCGTGCGTGATACACACCAGATAAAACACTAGAATTATATCTATATATTTGCTTCGATTCTTTTAAATCACCTAGACTATGATCAAGAAATATTCCGTTCGCATTAACAAGAAAGTCCACCAAGTAGAGGCGGACGAAAACATGCCCCTTTTATGGGTTCTCCGAGACATTCTCGGCATGGAAGGTACTAAATACGGTTGTGGCGTGGGCTCCTGTGGGGCTTGCACGGTGCATTTAAATGGAAGTGCGGTTCGCTCTTGTCAATTGCCCATTTCAGCATTAGCGGGGATGGAAATCACGACCATCGAAGGCTTATCTGCTAAAGGGGATCACCCCGTACAAAAAGCGTGGTTGGACGTGGATGTCGCTCAATGTGGCTATTGTCAATCAGGCCAAATCATGAGCGCCGCGGCTCTCTTGAAAAACACTCCAAACCCTACGGAAGAAGAAATTGAGAACTTCATGACCGGTAACATTTGCCGTTGTGGAACGTATACGCGTATTAAAAAAGCCATCCAACAAGCCGCAGCGAAATCATGAAAAAGACAGACTCAAATCTCAGCAGACGTTCGTTCTTGAAAGTATCATCGCTCTCCGGCGGAGGCATGATGCTGGGTATTTCTTGGTTCGCGAGTGCGAAACCCGTGGAATCGCTAAGCGAATTGAATATGGAACCCGTATGGCAAGAGGTGACCAGTTTCATCAAAATTGCGTCAGACAATTCGATTAAAATCTTCTCCCCTAATCCAGAATTTGGCCAAAACGTGATGACATCTTTACCGATGTTAATCGCGGAGGAATTAGATGTGGATTGGAAACAAGTAGAGGTAGAGCAAGGAAATTTTGATCCTAAAGCATTTCCACGCCAATTTACGGGCGGTAGCCAAGGCGTTCGCATGGCTTGGAAACAATTGCGAACCGTAGGTTCAGCGGCTCGACAAATGATTTTGACGGCCGCGAGTCAGGCATGGAATTTGCCTGTTTCTGAATTGACCACTTCGAATGGTATGGTAACGCATGCGTTTAGCGGTAAATCGGAAAGTTATGGAACCTTCGCCGCTGCTGCTGCGAAATTACCTGTGCCTAGGGATATCGTTTTAAAAGGGAATCAATCTTTCCGTCTTTTGGGAACACCACAGAAAAATGTGGTGGGGCCTAAAATTGTGCAGGGAAAACCTTTATTTGGACTGGACTATAGAGAGGCAGGTATGTTATATGCGATGACGGAACGTCCACCGGCTTTTGGAATGCGATTAGTCTCTTTTGATGCTACAGCGGCGAAAAAAATGCCGGGAATCGTGGATATTTTCCCTATCAAGGTGTACAATGACGATCATAAATTTGCCGGTTTTGATACGCGCTCATTCAATGAGGTAATTGCAGTGGTAGGTAAATCTACCTGGGAGGTGATGAATGCACGGAAGAAATTGAAAGCGACTTGGGAAGTAGCTCCAGAACGTAAGGAAATGGGCCAAAATAACCGAGAGACCTTAATTCCTTCGGGATTAGAAAGCACGAAAAAGCATTATGCACAGATGCTTGAGATGGACAAAAAACCGGGACGTATTGAACGTAAAGATGGAGATCCAGAAAAGGCTTTTGCAGAGGCGAAAAACGTGATTGAACGGACGTATACGGCACCGTTTTTGGCACACAATATCATGGAGCCTACGAATACCTTTGCACACTTTGTGGGCGACAAGGTTCGTTTTGTAGCCCCTATTCAGATTCCAGAAATGATGGTACCTTCCATGGTGGCTCGTTTAGGGATACCAAAAGAAAACATTTCGATTGAATTAGCTCGTATGGGTGGTGGTTTCGGTCGTCGGGCTTATGGCCACTATATGATAGAGGCGGCTTTGATTTCGAAACAAGCGAATGCGCCTATCAAATTAATTTATATGCGGGAAGACGATGTGAGCAGTGGTATTTACCGTCCCTCGTATCAATTGACCTACCGCGCTGCCTTCGACGAAAACAAGCGTTTAACGGCCATGCACATCAAAGGTGGAGGCGTTCCTGAATCTCCTTTGCACGCGAACCGTTTCCCAGCAGGGGCTTTGGATAATTACTTAGCGGAGAGCTGGGCGATTCCATCGAACATTACGATCGGTGCGTTCCGCGCGCCGCGTTCCAACTTCAACGCAGCTGCAGAGCAGTCGTTCTTGGATGAGATTTCGGAATACATGGGCAAAGACCCGATTGCGTTCC
>CALLKB010000229.1 GCA_938008575.1 uncultured Cytophagaceae bacterium
TAGGGGAGTGCCCCGTCTTTTTATCTGCCCAGGGTTGTGCGCGCGCTTGGTCATAGGCATGAATCAATAACCCAGTTTTAGCGTCTAAAGCACCTTTGTACATGAGTTCGAATTGTTTCACGATATCCGACCAATTATCCTCTCCCGTGATGCTGGAATATTCGGCATAAAAGGGCTCCAACATATATAAACCGTCTAACCACATTTGGTTCGGATAACGTTGCTTATGCCAAAATCCACCATCCGCATCGCGTGGCTGCGCAGCAATCTGGGCACGTAATTTGTCGGCGGCCTTTTTGTAACGCACATCGCCTAATTCTTGATACAAATACAATAACATACGACCCGTCGTGATGTTATCGGAATTGAATTCATTGAAATGGTAGGTGCGAATATTGCCCTGCTCATCCACAAAACTGTCGATATTCTTCTTGATGTAATTGAAATACTTCGCGTCTCCGGTTCGTTGGTACATCTTTTCCAAAGCCTTGAGAATTAAGCCTTGTTCATAATCCCAACCGGCAGGTTTCCCAACCTTGACGGCGATGGAATCCGCATGCGTGTGCATGATGCTGGCCGACATCTTTTCCGAATAGTTTTGGCCTTTCAAAACAAATCCCCCTACGAGTAGGAGGATTGAGAAAATTGATTTTTTCATATTATCGTAGTGCTGTAATTTCTGCAAAATCCATGTCGGTGTAATCCTTATTTTCACCTGCCATGCCCCAAATAAAAGAATAATTCTTTGTACCAGCTCCACTGTGAATTGACCACGGTGGTGAAATAATTGCCTGGTGATTGTGTACCCAAATGTGCTTGGTTTCATTCGTTTCGCCCATTAAATGCAATACCGCATGTTCAGGAGCAACATCGAAATATAGATAGGCTTCCATCCGACGATCATGTACGTGCGCTGGCATCGTGTTCCAAACAGAACCCGGTTCCAAAATGGTTAATCCCATCACTAATTGGCAAGATTGAATGCCTTCGTTATGAATATACTTGTAAATCGTCCGGTGATTAGATGTTTCTAAGCTACCCAAAACGACCGTCTGAACTTGCTCTTTGTCGAGTTTGGCACAAGGGAAAACCGCATGCGCCGGAGCTGATAAAATGTAGAATTGAGCCGGATTTTCGCTGGATTCAGAACGGAAACTCACTTCTTTGGTTCCTCTGCCCACATATACAGCGCCTAATTTGTCAATCGTAAAATCTACTCCATCTGCAGTAACGGTACCTTTGCCACCTACATTGATCACGCCCAATTCGCGGCGCTCTAAAAAGTATTCTGCACGTAATTTTTCAGGATTAGGCAAATGAAGCGTGTTAATCACGGGCATTGCTCCACCGATGATCATACGATCATAAATCGTATAGGTTAAATTGATGTGATCCGCAGTGAAAATACGCTCAATTAAGAAATTATCTCTGATCTCTTGATTCGTAAAAGTGGAGACTTCCTTACGGCTCGCCTCAAATCGATAGTCCATTCGTTATGTTTTTTATTTGAAAGCGCCATTACGCCTAATTCTACTGTATATTTACACGTTTTATGCCAAAAGAGTTCCCAAATAGTCTCGCACATTTCCTGCTTTCCATCGGTTTTCAATCGATAGGAGAAGCTTTGTGGCTCCATGAAGAATCTAAGGTACGCGTAAAAGCGATGCCAGGAGACAGTCAGGAAGGAGATATTTGTATTTGGGAGGATCAGTGGGTGACAAGCCAGTTAGCGATAGAAAAGCAACTCATCGCACGCGTGAAGCCTTTACGATCTGTTTTTGCCCGCGATACGCGAATAGTTCCTATCGACGCGACAGTGGCTCGCGATTTTTTGGACAAAGAACACGTGAAGGGTTTTTTGAAAGGTTCACTTTATTTAGGATGTATCGTTCCGCCGCACCGCGTTTTTCGAGGGATTGAAAGTCCTTATACCTTTGAAGGTAACCCTTTATTAGCAGTTGCTGTTTTTGGTAAATCGATTACAATGAATGAGCCTGGATTAGCTGGCTGTTTATCGGGTGAACTCATTGAAATTGCCACCTTATCTAGCATCCGACTTGTAGGTGGATTAACTAAATTTCTTCAAGCCTATAAAGATCTAAATCCAGAATTGCATAATGTAATGACCTATGTGGATAAGGAATGGAACACAGGAAAGGGGTTTATGGCCGTTGGTTTTGAAAAAGTTGGTGACACGGAACCAATTCGATTTGGGACTACGCGAATAAATAAGGGTAATTTGAAATTGCGCTATGTCTATGGAAAATAAGGTCTTGGTTCTTTTGGGGCCTACGGCTAGTGGGAAGACTTCTTTAGCCGTTGCACTGGCGAATAAACTGGATGGGGAGATTGTATCCGCAGATTCCCGACAAATTTACCAAGGCATGGATATCGGAACAGGAAAGGATTTAGCCGAATATAGAAACGTGCCTTATCATTTGATCGACAATCATCAAATTGGTGATGTATATTCTGTAGCGCATTTTCAAAAAGAAGCGCTTGATGCGATTCAAGAAATTGCTTCCCGTGGCAAATTGCCGATTGTCTGTGGGGGTACAGGACTTTATTTAGAGTCTTTGATTAATCAATTTCAGTTTTCGCACATGCCGGATTTTTTAGAAGAATCCTTGTCATATGATTTGGATTTTCAGGTTTTTGGCTTGAATCCTGCATTAGAAGTTCGTCGGGAACGAATCTCAAATCGTTTACATCAACGCTTGAAGGAAGGTTTGGTAGAAGAAGTTCAAGCATTATTGGGGCACGGTATTTCGCAGGATGCACTCACTTGGATGGGATTAGAATATAAATGGGCCGTTAATTTTTTGAACGGAGAGATCTCTAGGGATCGATTTGAGCAAGGGCTGGAAGTGGCGATTCACCAGTTTGCCAAACGTCAGATGACCTATTTTCGCAAGATGGAGAAAGCTGGAATTAACATTACTTGGATTCCGGATGCCCTTGATTTTCAGGGGAAAAGCGATTTTGTGATAAAAAATCTGTAATTTTTTTGTGGACACACTTGTAAAATGTCCGAAAAGCACTTACTTTTGCAATCTCATTACGAGACAGAGAGTTGGCAGAGTGGTCGATTGCGGCAGTCTTGAAAACTGTTGACTGTTACAGGTCCGGGGGTTCGAATCCCTCACTCTCTACGGAAAGCGAAACGCAAGTTTCGCTTTTTTTGTTTCTAGCAATTTTGGCTAAATTCGAATATGAAATTATACCTGGTTCCTACGCCCATTGGCAATTTAGATGACATCACCTTGCGTGCGATTCGTATTTTGGGCGAAGTAGATGCCATTTTAGCAGAAGATACCCGGACATCAGGTTCCTTATTAAAGCACCTAAATATATCCAAACCGCTCTATGCCCACCATGCGCACAATGAACATGCGGGCGTTGCCGGAATTGTTAAATTATTAAAAGAAGGGAAGTCTTTAGCGCTGATTTCGGATGCGGGAACTCCGGGGATTTCAGATCCTGGATTTTTATTGGTCAAAGCTTGTGTCGAGCAGGGAATCGAAGTGGAAACGCTTCCGGGTGCGACGGCTGTGATTCCAGCTTTAGTTAATTCAGGTTTCCCCATTGATCGTTTTGTTTTTGAGGGATTTTTGCCGCATAAAAAAGGCCGACAAACCCGATGGAAAGCCATTGCGGAAGAGGAGCGGACAACGGTTTTATATGAATCACCGCATCGATTGGTGAAGGCTTTGGAGCAAATGGTTGAGTTTGTGGGTGCTGAAAGATCTGTCATGGTTGTTCGAGAATTAAGTAAGATGCACGAACAAATGGTTCGTGGGACGGCGGAAGAGGTTTTAGCCTATTTTACGGCCCATCCGGATAAAGTTCGGGGAGAAATTGTCATTGTCATTGCAGGGAAATAACATGAAAAAGTTGCTGTTTTTGTTGTTGCTATCTTTTAGTCTACATGCTCAATTAAGCCCGCAGGCTGAGGTTTCCTTGATTACAATCGCTCCGGGAAAGGATTTGTATTCTGTTTTTGGGCATTCATCCATTTGGATTCAAGATCCAGCCAATGGCATCGATCGGGTGTATAGTTATGGTACTTTTGATTTTGATACGGAATATTTCTATTGGAAATTCTTGAAGGGTATATTGCCTTATACGATTTCGGTCAATTCCATGCAAACCATTTTGGATTATTATGGTTCAGTAGAACATCGGACGGTGAATATGCAGGTTTTGCACTTGAGTCCATCAGAAAAGAATTTAATTTTTAACCGATTGGAAACCAATCTGTTACCTGAAAATCGGGAGTATTCTTACAAGTTCTTTTACGATAATTGTGCCACGCGCATTCGAGATCAGGTGGAAGCGGTTTCAGGAAAAGCTTATGCTTGGGATGCCTATAAGCAGATTCAAGGTAAATCTTATCGAGATTGGATGAATGTCTATTTGAATGCCAACTCTTGGGAAGCACTTGGGATGAATTTAGCTTTAGGTGTTCCTGCCAATGTGACTGCGTCAGCTTCTCAGTCTTGTTATTTGCCAGATAATTTTTTCGAAGCCACGAGATTAGCTCGACGTGGTGGGCAGCCTATCGCCGATGAACCTTTGGCATTATATCAGGCTCCTGCATCAACGGAAGCAGGTTTTGATTGGTTTGGGCCATTTACTCTTTTGACTTTGTTGAGTTTAATTGCCCTATTTTTCTCTTGGAAATCACCACGAGGAACTTATGCATTTGACGTGGTTTTGTATACCGTTTATGGCTTATTAGGCTTGTTTTTATTTTTCTTGGCTGTGGGTACCGACCACATCGTCATGGGTTGGAATCCAGCTTCTTTGGTATTGTTCCCGTTGCAATTTCCTTTGGTCTTTTGGTTTGCCAAAAATCCAGCCTGGAAAAGGTATAATCAGGTAATGGCCTTATTAGCTTGCGTAGGATTTTTCTGGTGCTTGACGGAATCATGGACACTGGTTTTCCCCTTGTTACCTATTCTAATTCGCACAATTTCTTTGGCTGTACGGTTAAAAGCGGTGAATAACGGATAGAGACCTTCCTAGGTATTGATTACCTTTGTTTTTTACTTCATCAAATTATGCTCAAAAAGATCTACATTTTCTTGTTGATCAGTACAAGTGTCACTGCCCAAAACGTCTTTTCACCCGCTGAGAAGCCTGTTGAATATCATCCGTTACACGTGGATGAATTTCTAAAGGCGGACGGTCATTTAGATGAAGCTATTTGGAAAAAGGCCGCAGTAACCTATTTAGATTACCAAGTTGAGCCCTTTCAAGGCAACAAAGCAAGTTTTAAAACTGAGGTTCGTATCGTCTATAATCATCAGTATTTGTACGTAGGAGCCATATTGCATGATACGATTGGTCGGAATAAATTTCGTGCTCCCAATCTAAAACGTGATTACGAATATTCGGAAAATGATCTTTTTGGCATAGCTCTAGATGGTTTTCAAGATAAACGAAATGCCTTGGTATTGCAGTCAAACGCCTATGGAGCCCAAAGAGATTTATTGTCCTTTGACGACCGACAATTTGATATCAACTGGGATGGATTATATCGTGTGCGAACGCATCGAAGTGATACAGCTTGGGTAGCCGAGTTTGCGATTCCATGGCAAACATTACGTTATCCCAAATCTCAAAAAGATCAAGCGCAAGACTGGGGAATCAACTTTTTTCGGGTTCGCAGGTCGAGTAACGAAACGACAGTTTGGTCTCCACATCCGCGTTCGATGAGTGCTTTGCGTATGGATTATGCGGGAAAATTGATGGGAATTGTTCCTCCACCGCCCAAGGCGACCAATATTCGATTTATTCCTTATTTGCTAGGCAATTCGCACAAAGACAATGACGGCTCACATAATCAATGGAAATTAGGTGGAGAGGTTAAATGGGCGATAAGTCCCACTTCTGTGATGGATTTTACGTTCAATACGGATTTTGCGCAGGCTGATGTTGACCGACAAGTCAATAATATTTCAAGATTTTCCGTATTCTTTCCTGAGAGGAGACAATTCTTTCTTGAAAACGCTTCCTTATTTTCGGCAGGTTTAGCGCCTATGGATCAGGTGATTGGGGGATCGATGTATATTCAGCCGTTTTTTAGTCGGTCGATCGGACTAGACGCACAAGCGCAAGCTATTCCCATTATTGCTGGTTCTCGCTTCGTTTATCGTTCTGAAAAACGAAACGTGGGGGCGATGCTTATTCGTCAAGGCGAAGGGGATGGAGATCCATTTACGAATTTTGGGGTAGCTAGATATTCAGAGAATCTCGGAAATAATAGTCGGATTGGAGGAGTTTTGACATCAAAAATTTCACCGACCAACCAGCAAACAACGAGCTCTATCGACGGTTTTGTTCGATTCAATGATGTGTTATCATTCAGTGGCATGGTTTCCACGACACAAGAGTCCCAAACGGGTCAAACCGGTTTGGCAGAATATGCCCAGTTCTATTACAAGGGGAATTTTACAACGGCCTATTGGACGCACACCGTTGTAACAGATCAATACAAACCTGCGATGGGTTTTGTTTCGCGGAGTAATATTATGTCAAATTCGCAAGGCTTTGAATTTAACATCCGGAAACCCTGGATGCCTTCGATGATTCGGTTTTGGGCTCCAGGAATTTATACCGAATTCTACCATAGTTTGAAAACCGGTAACTTGGTCGAACGGCGAATTATGGGTAGTCCCATGTGGCTAGGTTTGCAAAATGGAGGTGCCATCGGGATTTATGCAGAAGTCGCACAGCAACATTTGGAAGAAAACTTTACCCCGGTTGGTATTACCATTTTGCCCGGGAATTATTCTTATGTTCGGAAAGGGATTTTGCTTGCGAGCGATCCAAGTGCTAAATATTCAGGTTCGGCCGAATATGGTTGGGGTGGCTATTATAATGGGTCGTTGCAATCGTTGGATTCTAAAGTTCGCATTGCACCTATTCCACATATCAACCTTGGGTTATCTTGGAATTGGAGCAAATTTGAGCAAATGGGGGTAGCTCGTGAAACCAAAGAAGTGAATTTGTTGATGTTGGAAACGCGTCTAGCGATTAATCCCCGCGTCCAATTGATTGGATTTTACCAAAAGAATACCACCGATGATTTGAATGCCTTGAACTTGCGTTTTGCTTGGGAATACCAGCCTTTGTCTTATGTTTATTTGGTGTTTAATCAATTGAATTATACGGGTGCCGACTTAAGCAAGCAGCACGAGCAAACATTTTTGACTAAATTGTCTTTCCTTAAACAGTTTTAAGATGGAAATCGAATTACGCAGTGATACATTTACTTTACCTACACCAGGCATGCGGGAAGCTATGTTTCAGGCACCGCTTGGGGATGATGTTTTTGGGGAGGACCCAACTGTAAATGCGTTGGAGGAAAAGGTGGCCAAGATGTTTGGCAAAGAAGCTGCCTTATTTTGCGTTTCAGGAACTCAGAGTAATCAAATTGCCATTTCAGTTCATGTGAGCAAAGGGCAAGAAGTAATTTGCGATGAATTGTCTCACATTTATTTGTACGAAGGTGGAGGAATTATGGCGAATGCGGGAGCTTCTGTAAAATTGCTTAAAGGTGATTTAGGTCGATTAACCGTTCCCCAAATTGCTGCTTCGATTTCCCCAGATGATATTCATGCATGTGAGAGTCGCCTAATAAGTTTAGAAAATACGGTTAATAAGGGCGGAGGAAGTGTCTACAGTTCAGATGACTTGCAAGCGATATCGGATTTTTGTCGGCAAACGCAAATCCCTTTACACCTTGACGGCGCACGTATCTTTAATGCCATGGCTGTGACGGGTCAAACGCCTTTGCAGTTCGGTGCCTGGTTTGATACCATTTCGATTTGTTTGTCCAAAGGATTAGGTGCCCCCATAGGCTCCGTGTTAATAGGTTCGAAGGATTTTATCAAAAAAGCGCGCCGAGTTCGTAAGCGTTTAGGAGGCGGTTGGCGCCAAGCCGGTCTATTAGCCGCGGCGGGTATCTATGCTTTGGATCACCAAGTAGAACGTTTAAAGGAAGATCATGCACGTGCGGCAGCTGTCGCCAAGATTTGTGCGGATTTACCTTGGGTTGATAGCATTTTGCCGGTGGTGACAAATATTGTGATTGTTCGCTTAAAAGAAGGAATTCAAGCAAATGAGCAGGTGGCTGTTTTGAGGACTAAAGGAATTCGTTGTGCACCTTTCGGGCCGCAATACATCCGATTTGTGACACATTTGAATTTTGACGATGCGGCAATGGCTGCCTTTGAAACCCAAATTAATCAGTAAAATTTCTTCGGCTTAGCCTTTATTGGAAAATGATATTCCATGCAAAGAAAAGCCTTTAAAATGTTCTTGCTTCCGGGTTTCGAAGCGGAATACAAAAAAAGACATGATGAAATTTGGCCTGATTTGGCCAAACTCCTGAAATCCGTCGGTATTCAGCACTATTCTATTTTCTTGGATGAAAAGACCTTGACGCTTTTTGCCTATTTGGAAGCGCCTGATTTAGCTTTGTTGGACTCCTTACCTGAGCATCCCGTGATGCAAAAATGGTGGAAATTCATGCGGGATATCATGTTGACGAACCCGGATAATTCACCCGTGGCCATCGACATTCCATCCGTTTTTTACTTTGATTAAGATGTACAAAAAACTCTTTATATTGATTTTATTGCCTCTAGGCATGGTGTTTGCCAAACCGAGTAAAAAGGAGGTCTTGCAAAAGATGCATTTGGCGAATCGTTATTTCCAACAAAAATGGCCGAATGTGGGACAGCCCATCGTGAGTCCCGATAAGACCCGACCATCCAATATTTGGACGCGCGCGGTGTATTATGAAGGATTGATGGAGCTATATAAATTGGACCCTAAAGCTTCCGACTTGAAATACATGGTCGACTGGGGGAATTTTCATCAGTGGAGTTTACGCAATGGCGCTAAAACGCGGAATGCGGACGATCAAGCTTGTGGCCAAGTGTATATGGACTTGTTCTTGATGCAACGTGATTCAACTCGTATCAAGCCGATCAAAGAGAATATTGATAACATGGTGGCAACGACAAAAGCAGACGATTGGTCATGGATTGATTGTTTACAAATGAGTATGCCTGTTTACACAAGATTAGGGGTGATTTACAATGATCCGCGCTACTTCCAAAAGATGTATGATTTGTATGCCTACACCAAATACAAACATGGCGGCAAGGGTTTATATAATCCTGAGGAGAAATTGTGGTGGCGCGATAAAGACTTTGTTCCGCCTTATAAGGAACCCAATGGGGCTAATTGTTATTGGTCCAGAGGAAGTGCTTGGGTCTATGCGGCATTGGTACGAACCCTGGATTTATTGCCACAAAATGATCCACATCGGGCGGAATATTTAGCTGATTTTATCGCACTTTCGCAAGCCTTGCCTGCTTTGCAACGTCAAGATGGATTTTGGAATGTGAGTTTGAAGGATCCTACAGATTTCGGCGGTCCAGAATTAACGGGTACTTCTTTGTTTGTTTATGGAATGGCATGGGGCGTTAGAAAGGGGATACTTCCGGCTCAAAAATATCAAGCAGTCATTGATAAAGCTTGGAAAGGAATGTCAACCAGTGTGCATCCGAGTGGGTTTTTAGGGTATGTACAAGGGACAGGAAAAGAGCCTAAAGATTCCCAACCGGTGACTTTTGATCATGTGCCCAATTTCGAGGATTTTGGTTTAGGTTGTTTTCTGTTGGCAGGATCTGAGTTAATCCGCGCGAAATAAGATGCGATGGCTGCCACTCATTCTCCTTTCTTTTGCTTGTTTTGGGCAGAAGATCGACCGACGAAAAGTGGTGGAGCGGCATGTGGTTCATTTAAATTCTTCTGATACTTTAGCGTCATTATCCGTTGGTAATGGATCTTTTGCATTTACGGTGGATATCACGGGTTTGCAATCTTTTCCTACAGCGTATGCCAAAGGAATTCCATTAGGAACGCAAAGTACTTGGGGCTGGCATGCTTTTCCCAATACATCACATTTTAAGCGATCAGAGACCTATCGAAATGCCTTATATGCAGGCAGAAATGTATCCTATGCTTTGCAGGGGCATCAAAATGCTCGTAAAGATTCTGCAACAGAATATTTTCGGCAAAATCCACATCGTGTTCATTTGGGTCATGTCGGTTTTCGCATATTTTCAAAAGCAGGAAAGCTACTCGGATTAAAAGATTTACAAGGTATTTCACAGCAATTGAATCCCTATACAGGTGAAATTTTGTCTCATTTTGAGGTGGAAGGTGTACCTGTGGATGTCATTACATTTTCATCTCAAAATGCCGACGATGTACATGTACGAGTGAAATCAAGTTTGTTGGCCTCAGGACAATTACGCTTTTACCTAGATTTTCCATTTCCAAGCCAACAATTTTTAGATGAAGGTGTTCAATATCAAGCGGCAGGTCATGCGAGTCAAATACATAGATTAAATTCCAATCAATATGCTTTTAAGCATGTCTTAGATAAACTAACTTATTCAACGTATATCCGATCAAATGTTGGTTTGAAAGCAGCTAGGATTTCACCGCATTATTTTGAAGTTGTTTCAAATGCACAAAATGAAGTTGATTTACAAGTAGGCTTTGGTCAAAATACATCTGTCAGTTTTGCGCAGGCTCGTGAAACAAATCGTAAGGCCTATGTTAATTATTGGAATTCAGGTGGTATGATTGATTTTGGAAATGTGAAAGATCCCCGCGCGAAGGAATTAGAGCGTCGGATGATCTTATCCATGTATTTGACTAAGATTCAATCGACCGACACGGAACCGCCTCAAGAGACAGGTTTGACTTATAATTCTTGGTACGGCCGACCGCATTTGGAAATGACTTGGTGGCATGTGATGCATTTTGGTTATTGGGGAAAGGCTGATTTATTGGCGAAATCTTTGCCATGGTATATGAAGAATTTTAAGGAGGCTAAGGCTTTAGCTCGCCGACAGGGTTTTTCGGGAGTTCGTTGGCAGAAAATGACAGATCCAGATGGGGGAGAGTCACCTTCGTCGGTGGGTTCGTTTTTATTGTGGCAGCAACCGCATATAATTGATATGTTGGATTTAATCGCAAAAGATAAACCATTGGCTTTTCAGAAACGGTATTTCAAATTAGTGAATGAAACGGCCCAAGGCATGTATGCATTGTTGGTTTGGAATAAGGGAAATCAGGAATATCAATTAGGACCAGGTTTTATTCCCGCGCAAGAATCATTGCCTTATGCAAGCACGTATAATGCACCTTTGGAATTGGCTTCTTGGTATCAAGGCTTGAAAAAGGCCCAAGCTTGGAGGCTACGTTTGGGATTAAAGGCAGATAAGAATTGGGATCATGTTTTAGCGCACTTTCCTGCATTGCCAGAACAGGATGGTATTTATCAAGCCGCAGCAGGAATAGGTGATGGTTTTCAGAATCCACGTTTTGTATCGGATCATCCGGCTGTTTTAGGTGCTATGGGGATGCTTGAACCCTTGCCAACAACAGATACATTAAAAATGCGAAATACTCTGGCCAAAGTATTGAAAACTTGGAATTGGCCAAGTACTTGGGGCTGGGATTATCCCTTGATGGCGATGTCGGCGATTCGTTTGAAGGATGCCGACTTGGCCATTAATTTATTGCTCGCGCCACAAGAAAAGAATACGTATTTAGTGAATGGCCATAATTATCAGGATAAGCGTCTTCGCTTGTATTTGCCTGGAAATGGGGGGGTGTTGACAAGTTTAGCTTTCTTAGCTCGAGGTCAAATGGGTGATAATCAATTTGTTGGCTTTCCTGTCACTTGGCCAGTTCGACTCGAGGGTTTTGGCAAATAATTGGATATTTTGTAGTTAAAGTAGAACTTATATTCTAATTTCGCCGATAACTAACATTAATTCACATGAAAAAGAATTTACTAGGAGCTTTTGTGGGTGGTTTGATTCTGTTCGTTTGGCAGGCATTGTCCCACATGGCATTTAATTTACACGAGCCAAATCAGAAATATTCTGCAGGCCAAGATTCTGTTTTGGCAGCCCTTAAAACACATATTAAGGAGCCAGGTGGGTATATATTACCTCGGATGCAAGATGAATTATCCATGGATCAAATGGAGACTTTTACAAAGTCGATTCAAGGTAAACCCTGGGCAATGGTGCGATATTATCAAGCCTATGAAGTGGATATGAATTCCAATATGATTCGTGGCTTGGCTGTAAATATTTTGTTGGCATTCTTATTGATTTGGATTATCAATCGACTGAAGGTGCCAAGTAAACAAACGATTTTAAGTTTAAGCATTGTGGTTGGATTTATCGCATTCAGCAACATTTCCTATACGGAACACATTTGGTATCCTGTTTTTGATTTGCGCGCACAATTGATTGATGCGATTGTGGGTTGGGGACTTACCGGAATATGGCTCGGCTATTGGATGACCAAACGAAATTAAATTAAAAAAAGCCCCTGACATTGGGGCTTTTTTTGTGGAATCGGAGGGATTCGAACCCTCGTCCAAACCTAGAAACCTGAAGCTTTCTACACGTTTAGATTTGATCAATTTTCGATGCCCAACAGGTTCAGATCAGACCTTATTGAACACTTATCCGCTGGATACTAATGAACGCTTAGCGAAATCGCATTCATCGACTCTGCATGGTCGACGCTCCAGATTCCCTAGCGGCAGAGTTTGGCCGGGGTGGAACGATGGCAATTGGTTAGTCTATCAGACTAAGCAGCCATGGCATACGAAGTATTGCCAGCTATAATTCGAAGGTTTTTTTAACAGGAAATGCCTCCAACTCCCGACGTGCTTACAACCGATCTACTTAAGCTGTCAAAACCGGTCGATCCCATTGAATTGCAAAGATACAAATTAAATTAACGGTAATGCGGTCGTCGACTTAATTTCATCCATGACAAATAAACTACTGATGTGTGCTACTGATGGCAAAACCGCTAATTTTTCTTGGTAAAAACGGTTATAACTTTCCACATCAGCACTTAGAACATTTAAATAATAATCAAAGTTCCCAGAAACCAAATGGCAGGAAATAACCTCAGGAAAGGCCTTAATGGCTGCTTCAAATTCACTAAAGTTCTGACTCGTTTGTTTTTCTAAGGTTACCTGGCAATGAACGAGTAAACCCAAATTAAGCTTTTTGCGATTTAATAATCCCACGTATCCTTTGATGTATCCGTCTGATTCTAAGCGTTTTACTCGATCGTGTGTCGGACTTAAAGAAAGGTTTACCTGTTCAGCAATTTCTTTGAGCGTTTTTTGGCTATTTTCTTGAATTATTTTTAATATTTTAATATCAAGATCATCCAGTTGTTGATTTTTTGCCATAAAGTTTTCGGTTTATCAGTAATAAATTACTAAGTAAAAGTAATATTTTTTGTGTTATTATTTTTTGTCCGTATTAATTTCTTATTTATTGGTTAATGTCCAAAATATTTGTTGCTTGTGCTATATTTGTATCGTATTATACTTCATCAAAGGTAACGGCCAGCGGATTCTTCTGTTGGCCGTTCTTTTTTTAATCAACATCCTATGAATATTGCAGTCCCAAAAGAAATTAAGATTCAAGAGTTTCGCGTAGGTTTAACACCTGCCGGTGCACAAAGTTTAGTCCAAGCTGGACATTCTGTTTTTGTGGAAACCCAAGCTGGTTTAGGTTCAGGATTTGCTGACGAAGCATACGTTCAAGTAGGTGCAAAAATTTTACCAACGGCCGCTGCCATCTATGCGATAGCGGATATGATTATTAAAGTAAAAGAGCCGCTTGCTGCTGAATTCCCTTTAATTAAATCTGGTCAGATCTTATTTACCTATTTCCACTTCGCGGCCTCTCGTGAACTTACGGAAGCAATGATCCAATCAAAAGCAATTTGTATTGCCTATGAGACAGTTGAGCTAGCGGACCGAAGCCTTCCATTATTAACACCCATGTCGGAAGTCGCAGGTCGGATGGCCATTCAAGTAGGAGCCTATTTTTTAGGAAAACCGCAAGGTGGCAAGGGGAAAATGTTGGGTGGTGTTCCCGGAGTTAAGCCTGCAAATGTGTTGATTTTAGGTGGTGGTGTCGTAGGTACGCAAGCTGCAAAAATGGCTGCAGGATTAGGCGCAAATGTGACGATCATGGATACTAATTTGGCTCGTTTACGTTATTTGAGCGATGTCATGCCAGCGAATGTTGCAACCCAATATTCTACGGAATTCGCCATTCAAGAGCATTTACCACAAGTGGATTTAGTGATTGGTGCAGTTTTATTACATGGCGCTAAAGCTCCACATCTCATCAAAAAAAGTGATTTGTCACGTATGCAGCCTGGAACTGTTTTGGTGGATGTAGCTGTGGATCAAGGAGGTTGTATTGAAACATGCCAACCAACTACGCATGAAAATCCGGTTTATTTGGTTGATGGGATTCAACATTATTGTGTAGCGAATATGCCAGGAGCCGTTCCTCAAACCTCTACGCAAGCTTTAACGCAAGCAACCTTGCCATATGCCTTATTGATTGCCAATGAAGGCTGGGAAAATGCTTGTAACAAAAATGAGGCCCTGAATAAAGGCCTCACAATGAAAAATGGTCAATTATTTGATTCGGGTTTAAAATCCCTTTTTAACTTATAATTCCCAGAATTTAACACCCTTGGTTTTTAACAAGTCCAATTGTTGGAGGTTCAATTGCAATTTGAAATTTTCCTCTTGCAATTGGGCTTCTTCCAAGGTGTTTTGAATTTGATCTAATTCCAACTGCTTAATCGTTCCTTCTTTGTAGCGCGCTTCGCCTAATTGGTAAGCATATTTAGCTTGCTCGATCAATTGGTGTTGGGTTGCCAACTTCGCTAAGATCGTTTTCGTATTCGCTTCCCCTTGTCGTTGTTCGTAAGCTAATTTCGTACTCACATCCTCTTTTTGTAAAGCTATACGCTCTTGTTGAATTTGGGCGATATTTTTCTGCAATGAAGCACGTTTTCCTGAATAGATGGGCACATTTAATTTTAAACCGACCATCGTGTTGATTTTGAAATCATCTGAAAATGCGGGCACCTCGCCATTAATACGTGGCAAATAACCATTGCGTAAACCTAAGCTTGCCGCACCTGAAAGGGTAGGTGCACTCGCCTTTTCTTGCAAATTGATTTCTTGTTGGAGAATAGCATGTTCCGCATTCAATGATGCAAATATCGGATTGTTACTGATTTTCTCAGTCGATTGAATGCTACCCTGAATGGGTTTAATGAGATCTTTTACGGATTGACCTGTTTGAGTTTCTAGGTAATCTATCAATTTGTTCAATTGCGTATCTGTTTCGCCAATCTTCGTTTCTTGATTTTGAATGCGAATGCGAAGGCTCATGGCATCCAATTGCAAAGCCTCGCCTAATTTCAATTGCTGCTCAACAATAGCTGATTGAGATTTAATACGAACCAATTCCGATTGCTGGATGCGCAATACATTTTGCAAGAATAGAATTTGATGGTAAATCGTTGCGATTTGGTAAGCGATACCGAATGCGCTTTGGTCTATTTGTGTTTTGCTTAATTGGGTTTCTAACAAGCTTTTTTCAATGGCTATTTTGTTCTTTCCCCAATCATATAGCGTCTGGCTGGCCACGAAATTCGTATTGTAATTCATGTTGGGCTGAAACTGCAAAACCGCCGGCGCTCCGCCCATCGCAAAGGTCGCTTTGGAAACAGGGTCTACGCGTGTGATCCCCGCCTCATAGGCAATCGTAGGTTTGTCCAAGGATTGTTGGATTTGTGTCTTCGTGTCACCGATTCGTAACTGTGTTTTTTGCGCCTTTAACGCAGGTGCATAGTCTAAAGCCTTTTTCACCAAAGCGGATAAATCTGCATTGGTTTGGGCTTGTAAACTAAATGTTGCAAAAATTAATAAGGCAATTTTCTTCATAGCATTAATGAGCCTCTTCACTGGCTTTTAATATTTTTTCAATTTCTTTTTTGTCTTTCTTAGGCGTTTTTATCAAGAATACGAATGGGAATATCAAGATAAAAATGATCGATACTAAACGGAATGTATCCAAATAGGCTAAATAATAAGCTTGCTTGGTCACCATCAAATCAATCTGCTTGTAGGCCATTTCACTCGCACGTTGAATTTCTCCTGTCTTCTGAGCAAGTGTCTGGCTAATGCCTTGAAAACGCTGTTGGAATAATGGATTCTCTGCTGTTACATTGGCTAATAAATCACTCCGATGCTGTGCCGCTCGCGTTGTTGCATAATTATTGGCAACTGCGATACCAAAGGCTCCGCCGAGTTGGCGAATCATATTCGTCAAGGATATTCCTGATGCATATTCATTAGGTTTTAATCCAGCAACAGCTTGATTAATCAAGGGCATTTGCAAACAAGAAACCCCGATCACACGCAGCATCTGCATGGGGAAAAAGTCCCAACGTCCCATGTCACTCGTTGATTCCCCCCCAATAAATCCAAATACAATGTAGATTAATATGCCAAAAACCATGAAGGGAAGTGGTTTGGCGCCTTTAGAAAGGGCTCGACCAATCACCGGGAATAAGAATACCCCTAAGAACGTCGGCACCATTAAGGACAAACCAGTTTCTGTAGGCGTTAATCCATTGATTCGTTGGACCATGATCGGATAAACGAATACCGACGTAAATAATCCAAATCCACCTACGAGCGTAAATATCGAGCTCATGGTAAAGGTTTGGTTTTGGAAGATATGTAAGTTGACAACGGGGTGTTTCGTTTTCAACTCGCGGTAAATGAAAGCCGCAAGGCCACCGACAAATAGAAAAGCACAGATGTTGATTAATTTGGAGTCAAACCAGCCTTCGGATTCGCCTTTTTCCAACATGAATTGTAGTCCACCTACGGCAACCATCAGGAATAGAATTCCAGGATAGTCGATTTTCATGTTTCGTCGATTAGCCCCTTCGCCTTCCTTCCGATCAATGTAAACGACCGTTAAAACGACCGCGATGATACAGATGGGAATATTGACAAGGAAAATGTCCGACCAGTGGAAATTGTCCACTAAATATCCACCTAAAACGGGACCTAATGAGGGCCCTAAAATAATTCCCATGCCGAAAAATCCGGATGCCATGGGACGCTCCTCGGGTTCAAACGCATCAAATAAGATTGCTTGAGAGGTGGACAACAAGGCTCCACCACCGATTCCTTGAATAAATCGCCAGAATACAAGCTCCCACAATCCTTCGCTCATGCCACAGAAATATGAGGCAATCCCAAAGAGAATCATGGATCCTAAGTAGTAATTTTTTCGACCAAAATATTCGCCTAGGAATCCGGTCATAGGAATAATCACCACGTTCGCAATCGCATAACTAGTAATTACCCATGCGATATCTTCGATGGTTGCCCCTAATGCCCCTGATATTTGATTCAGGGCCACATTGACAATGGTCGTGTCCAATAACTCCATCACGGCAGCCGTAATGGTGGTTATGACGATAATAAATTTGGCAAATCCTTTCGGGCGCTCCATAGAATTAGTTCAATGGGATAGAAACTTCCAAAGACATCCCAGCACGTAACATCGCTTTGTATTTCGCTAAATCAGTAATCTCGATTTTAACAGGAATGCGTTGGGTTACTTTTACAAAGTTTCCTGAAGCATTGTCTGGAGGCAATAAAGAAGTTTTTGCACCTGTAGATTCAGAGATAGATACGACTTTTCCTTTGATCTTCTCTTTCGGGAACGCATCGATCGTTAAATCAGCCTCCATGCCCGCACGCAAATGCTGAACTTGTGTTTCCTTGAAATTAGCTACAACCCAGAATGTATTGTTATCGACAATCGTCATCAAAGGTTGTGATACTTGAATGAATTGTCCTGGCTCAATAGCTTTTTTGCCAATTTTACCTGAAACTGGGGCTAATACTTGGTAATAACCCAATTTTAATTTTTGTTGGGCGATTTTTACCTCTTTGTTTTTGACCAAATTCTCCGCACGCTTCACAGCAGATTCTTGAATCGCTAATTTGGATTTTGTACTCGTGATTTCATCGATAGCACCATAATACTTGATGTTGGCTAACTCCGCTTGATCTTTCGAATCGATGTATTGTTGGTGCGTAATTGCTTTTGCTTTCTCTAATTCACTATTGCGATTTAAATCACGCTCCGCTTTTGACTTTAAATAGTCTGCCGTTTTCACTTGTGCTTGCTGTGCTGTAATCGCTTTTTGCAGACTTAGTAAATTAGCCTTTGCACTAGTTACATCAATGCGCGCCTGTTCTAAATCTACTTCCATTTCGGATAAAGCCAATTTAGCTTCCTCCGAATCTATCTCTACCAATACCGTTCCTTGCTTCACTTGCTCGTAATCGTGAACATTCACCGCTTTTACGAATCCAGCCACACGGGGCAAAATAGGCACAAAATAGGTTTCAATCTGTGCATTGTCAGTTTCTTCGTGTGTAGTCGCATGGCGATATTTCGTATAGCCGTAAAATGCACCTACAAGGACAATTGTACCTAAAATGATTTTAGGTAAGTTTTTTTTTGGTTTCGGAGTGTCAGTCATCTTGTCTAATTTGTTGCAAAGCTACATGAATTTTCAATAAAGTCAATTTGGTTGACTAATTTTTATCAGTTAAATTTGTGTTATGAATGAAGCGCGTGAGGATTCACAAATTTTTCTTTCCCGACTATTTGCCAAGTCTTATCGTATAATAAAGGCTTTGAACGCCCGTTATTTGGAAGAATTAGGCTATAATGATTTCAAGGTGGGGCATATCATGGTCATGATGAACCTAAAGGAAGAGGGGACGACTGCGGCTGAAATTGCTAAAAAAGTGCGTGTTTCTAAGCAAGCCATGAGTAAATTGGTGCAAGAATTGATTGAAAAAGGATTTTTGCAAAGCATCAAACATCCGACGGATCAACGGGCAAGTTTAATTCAAAATACATCACAAGGTGCTGCGTTCATCGCAGCCTTACATGTTTGTCGGACGAAAGTCGATCAAGAAATTTCAACCATAATTGGGGATGAAAAATTAAGTCAACTCCATGCAATCTTGGGAGATTTGATGCATTATTTTGAATCGGATAGTTTATTGGATTCTGAAAATGATTCCTTAGCGACGTCTAAACTTAATTAAAGAAGCGTTCGTGGAAGTTGACTAGAAACAATTCATGCGTGGCACGCGTGATGGCTGTATAGAGCCAACGGATATATTCTGCATCAATTTGGTCATCTTTTAAATAACCTTGTTCCACAAATACTGCTTTCCATTGACCACCTTGTGATTTGTGCGTGGTCAAGGCATACGCAAATTTGACCTGAAGCGCATTCAAATACGGGTCCTTACGAATCGCTTCTAATCGTTCTTTTTTCTTCGTAATGTGGGAATAATCCTCACATACGGAGTCGTAAAGCTTTTTGTTTCCTTCTTTTCCTAGGGCTGATTCAGCTGAATGCAAGGTATCGAGTAGTATTTTTGCCTCGATTTCTGGATGTTCCTCATAATCGCATAAACGCAAAGCAACATTCATGAATCGGAATCCATGCATTTCCTCTTCTTTCTTGATCTTAAGCACCTCCACAAAATCGCCATTGGCCAAAAATCCTGCCGGCGAATCTTCGTCCAACCAGTGATAATTGTTGCGCACAATCATAAGTAAATCACCAGATGATATTTCGTCTTCTTGATACAAAATTGTCCTTCGAACAAATTCGTTGAACTGAACGGCACTTTTATTCGAACGCGTTAACACGATGGTATCTTCTTTGCCAAATTTACGATACGCATAATGCATCCCATCTTCCATCTTTTCGCCGGTCATGCGAAAAAAGTCTTTGAATGATGCGGTATTAAACTGTATCGCAGTGGAATTATGCGCTAATAAGCCACGTAAGTTGGTCGCATTATATAATATCCCCGAATGAATGTCTTGCCGCATGACGTCAATTAATTCATGATCCATGACATCCATGTGGAATTCGCCGGATATATAATCTTTGGAGAGGGCAGGAGATAGGCTTTTTCCAACGGGCGGTAACTGAGCCGTATCACCTACAAATATCAATTTATTGCCTGTGTGGCCATTTTCTGGATTTGTGAAAACGTATTCAATTAAATCTGTCAATAAACTGTTTTGGCCAAATTCCGATTCATCCGTAATCATCGAGGCCTCATCCACGATAAAAACCGTGTTTGTGGCATAATTATTCATTCGTTGAAATACCAAAGCTCCCGAATTGGGACTACTAACTTGTCGGTAAATCTTCTTATGGATCGTCGAAGCCTTCTTTTTAGAGTAATTAGCCATGACTTTCGCTGCCCGACCGGTGGGAGCCAACAATTGTGTTTTGTACGAAAAGCTACCTAGAATCTTGATGAGCGTAGATATGACCGTTGTTTTACCCGTTCCTGCATAACCACGTATAATGAATGTCAACGGAGCCCATTCGTCCTCATTTAGAATGAAGGTGCTTAATTTATTGAATAATTCCGCCTGCGAAGGTGTCGGTTCAAAGGGGAATTTTTGATGCAATAAAAAAGCGGGACTCTTGGTGCTACTCATAATGTGAAATTACACAATTGCATCGGCGATGGCAATCGAGTTTTCGATAGATAGAGGACGAAATACATTAATCAGGCAAATTCGTTCGTATTGGTCTAATTCATCGACTAAAATATCAGTTTCTTCAACTTGGTCTTCGACTAACAAACGCGCACGCGTTGTGCCCCAATGCATAGGTGCTTCTGGCGTGTACCAAATACCTTCTTTTAGGAAGGCTAAATTCGCGAATGTACAATCCTGAATAATGCCATCTTTATGGAAAATCACTTCGTCAGCTTCCGGATGCGCATTTAAAATACTTTGGAAAAATCCGCGCTCTGCCCATTTGAATCCATAATCGATTTCACCGCTATCCACCAACGCGAATGTCTTCACGATTTTGGCTACATAAGGTAATACTTCGATGCTTTGAGGATCTTCATTATAGGTGATGCGCAGTCGGTGAATACCCTCCTTAGGTAATTCGATTTTCTCGATTTCCTCCTGAACATCGAATGGTTCCCATTCTGGAAAAAAGGCATCAAAGGTTTCATTAACACGCATTTGATGGTAGTCAACATGCTGAGCTTGGCCGTTCGAGATGCAAATGGTTTCTAAAAATGAGAACATAGCTAAAAGGGGAGATAAACTTTTTGAATTAATTCTTCGTATTCTTTTCGCGGATCAGATTTGATGGTAATTCCTCCTCCACTTTTAAATATCTTTTGTTGGCCTCGCTGTTCGATAAATCGAATCATGACACCTGAATCTAGATTTTTACCATCAAATTGACCCATGATTCCTGTGTAAAATCCTCGATCATAGGCTTCCGCATCCTTGATGATTTGCATCGTTGATGCCTTCGGGGCCCCAGTAATAGAACCTGCGGGTAAAAGTGCTTGTAAAATTTGGCCTAATTTACTCTGGAATTTGGGCATGATATCACCTGAAATGACTGATGACATTTGCCAGAGATTCCCCTCGTGAGTCTTAATTTCTTCAACGTATTTGTAACGATCTACATGTATGGGAAAGGCAACCTGGCTTAGGTCATTTCGAATTAAATCCACGATTGTCGCATGCTCTGCTTGTTCCTTCGGGTCATTTTGTAACATTTCAGGTCCTTGTTCCGTCGCAGATGAAGTGCCTTTCATCGGATAAGAATATATTTTTTGGTCGCGAATTTGAACAAAACATTCGGGTGAAAAAACAACAAATGCGTCTTGGACTTGAAGCTTATAGAGTGCGTTGGCGTTTTTATAGATTTGAACTAAGCTCGCATCAGTTTCAATGGGCGTTTCTGCTGTTAAATTAACTAGAAAACTGTCTCCACGTCTTAATCCAGCTTGAACAAGATTGAATTTCGATTCGTATGTTTCAAACGAAATGGGGCTCTTGGAAAAATTAAATGAACCCGCATGCAAGGGATTTTCATTACGAATCGAAAAATGAATTCCCAAGGTATTTGCCTCTTCTTCCGTACCAGCCCAGGCCTGCGAGCCGTCGTAATTGATATAAAATACGAAGGGTATACCTAAACTTCCCCATGTATCCAATTGTTCAGATACTTCTGCCAAGGATACATAGGGAATGGATGGATACATCCTATAAGTAGTTTTGAGCTAATTCAAGTACTTTGTTTAATCCTGCAGGATTTTGTCCACCGGCTGTCGCCAAGAACGCTTGACCACCGCCACCGCCTTGCACTTCCTTCGCTAATTCGCGAACGATTGTACCCGCGTTTAAGGATTTCGCTTCCACCAAATCTTTGGAAATAGCCAAAGCTAAACTCGCTTTCCCTTCAATTTCAGCCACCAATAAGCAAAATAAAGATCCTGCCTCTGTCTGTAAATCAAATGCTAAATTCTTCAATGCATCTGCCGTAGGAACTGATACCTGTTGGATTAGCGCCGGGATACCCGATTTTGCATCGATTTGCTTCATTAATTCCGTTTTCAAACCTCCAATTTCTTTGGCTTGATAGTTGGCAACCGTTTTTTGTAGGCTATTTGCCTGTTCTATTAAACTAGCCACCGCTTTCACTAAATCCTTCGGTGCCTTTAGTAAGGCATTTAATTCCGAAATAATAGCTTCTTGTTCGCTCAAAAGCGCATAAGCTTGTTGGGACGTAATCGCCTCAATCCGACGCACACCCGTCGCCACGGAAGTTTCTGTAATGATTTTACAAAGTCCAATTTCACCCGTTGCAGGTACGTGCGTCCCTCCACAAAGTTCAACGGAATAATTCTTGTCAAAGGTGATTACGCGAACAAAATCACCGTATTTTTCTCCGAACAAAGCCATCGCACCTTTCTCCTTCGCTTGCGCGATAGGAACATTGCGTTCTTCCATTAATGGAATGTTCTCAGCAATTTTGGCATTTACGATTTGCTCGATTTTTTGAATTTCTTCGTCGGTCACTTTTTGAAAGTGCGAAAAGTCGAAACGCAATAAGGCTTCATTTACTAATGAACCTTTCTGTGCCACATGATTTCCTAACACTTCTTGTAAAGCTGCTTGTAACAAGTGTGTTGCGGTATGATTTTGGGTGATAGTCCTCCGACGACTTACATCGATTGAAGCAATTACTTCCGCATCCGCCGCTACCTGCTCAATGCGCGAGTCACTTACGAAATGAACAATAAGGTCATTTTCTTTTTTCGTATCTAAGACTTGAAGCGTAATGCCTGAAGGCTTGAAGGTTAATGTTCCTGTATCGCCTATTTGTCCACCGGATTCAGCATAGAATGGCGTGGTTTCAAGGACGACTTTGTATTGTACGCCACCTTTGTTTTGTACTTTTTGGTATTTTAAAACTTGAGTAACTGTTTGCGTTTCATCATATCCAACGAATGAAACCTCTTCGCCTTCACGAACGATCATCCAGTCTTCTGCGCTTGCTCCGGCATCTTTACGTGAACGGTCTTTCTGAGCCTGAAGTGCTTTGTTGAAACCTGCCTCATCAATATCCAACCCTTTTTCACGCGCAATTAAAGCGGTTAAGTCAATCGGGAAGCCATATGTATCGTTCAATTCAAACACATCATCACCAGAAAGAACTTTGCCTTTGCAATCTTCCATCAATTTGTCAAGGCGAATTAAGCCTGTCGACAACGTGCGTAAGAAGGATACTTCCTCTTCATAAATCACTTTAGCAACGAATGCTTCTTGGGCAATTAATTCATCGAATACACCCGCGAATTGTTTCGCCAATAAAGGCACTAATTCGTGCATGAATGGCTCTTTGAAACCTAAATAGGTGTAACCGTAACGTACAGCCCGACGTAAAATACGACGAATCACATAGCCTGCTTTTGCATTTGATGGCAATTGGCCATCTGCAATACAGAAAGCAATGGCACGAATATGGTCGGCAATAACGCGCATCGCAATATCAGCCCATTTTTCATCACCATATTGTTTCCCAGCTTTTTTAGCTAAATATTGAATCGTTCCTTGGAAAACATCCGTATCATAATTCGATTGTTTGCCTTGAATCGCCATACAAAGACGCTCAAAACCCATTCCAGTGTCCACATGTTTATTGGGCAATGGGACTAAAGATCCATCTGCCATGCGCTCAAATTGCATAAACACGTTGTTCCAAATCTCCACTACCTGAGGATGGTCTGCATTCACCAGGGATTTTCCAGATACTTTGGCAACTTCATCTGCATCACGTAAATCGATGTGAATTTCCGAGCAAGGACCACAAGGACCCGTTTCACCCATTTCCCAGAAATTATCTTTCTTGTTACCGTAGATGATACGATCTTCACCAACAATTGATTTCCAAATATCAAATGCTTCCTGATCGAATGGAACGCCATCTTTTTTATCTCCTTCAAATACCGACACATAAATGCGGTCTTTGGGTAATTTAAATACCTCAGTTAATAATTCCCATGACCATGTTAAAGCCTCTTGCTTGAAATAATCGCCAAATGACCAGTTTCCCAACATCTCAAACATCGTGTGGTGATACGTATCAAATCCTACATCTTCGAGGTCATTATGCTTACCAGAAACGCGTAAACACTTTTGAGTATCCGCTATGCGCTTCGATGGGGGAGTTCCGTTGCCTAAGAAAAAGTCCTTAAACTGAGCCATTCCTGAGTTGTTGAACAAAAGAGTGGGGTCATTTTTTGCCACTAATGGGGCAGAAGGGACGATTAAGTGACCTTTGGATTTGAAGAAATCTAAAAATTGTTGGCGGATCTCCGGTGAAGTCATGCGCTTATTTTGGTAATGGGTTGGTTTAATTCTCGCGCTTGTTTATTTTTGTTTAAACAAGAATCGCAAAATTAGTTTTTTTTGCTGAATTTTTGAATCAAATAAGGGCTTTTATGAATTTAGACAAGCAATATTATTCCATTTCCGAAGTTGCTAGCCTTTTCAAGGTCAATACGTCTAAATTACGCTATTGGGAAACGCAATTCCCCCATTTATTGCCCAAAAGAACGGGAAAAGGCATTCGAAAATACACACCGGTCGACATAGAAAAGATTGCAATTTTAGTGGATCTCATCGATAAGCAAGGTTTGACTATTGAAGGTGCGAAGTTGGCCATCAAGAAAAACGGAAGCCCGAAAAATCCGAATCAAGCGGTGATTGACCAACTACTTGATATTCGTCAATTTTTACAAGTTATTTCGGAGGGTTTGAATTAAAACGTCTGTTACTTGGCTCGAAATAGAAATCGATGCAAACAGAATTGTTTTACCAAATTGCTTTATCGCGTATTCCACAGATTGGTGTTGTGAATGCCCGCCGACTGATGTCTTATTTCGATTTGGCATCCTCGATATTTTCTGCTAATCGTTCAGATTTATTAAAGATTCCACATATCGGCCCAGTCTTAGCCGAATCGATTTTTCAAACACATATCCTTAAGGAGGCGGAACAGATTTTAAAAACGAGTGAACAGTCGAATGTTCGGGTTTTATTTTATCAAGATGTGGACTACCCGGACCGCTTGAAACAAATTTATGATGCTCCGATTATTTTATACCAACAAGGTAACATTGATTTAAACGTCGAATGTTTGTTGGCCGTAGTAGGAACCCGAAAAGCGACTGATTATGGTAGGCGTGTTACCACAAAACTCGTAGAAGAATCCTTGGGAGCTCAAGTAACATTTGTCAGTGGCTTGGCTTATGGGATTGATGTAGAAGTTCATAAAATCTGCATTGAGCATCATGTGCCCAATATTGCTGTGTTGGCCGGTGGATTTAATCACATCTATCCTGCGAAACATAAGAAATACCTCGAGCGTATGCTGTTGAACGGAGGAATCATTTCCGAATATCCCTTGCATGAAAAGCCGGATCCCCGGTTTTTCCCTTTGCGTAATCGGATCATTGCGGGAATGACGGATGCGACTTTGGTGGTGGAAGCTGCGGAAAAGGGTGGGGCACTAATTACCGCCGACTATGCGAATAATTACCATCGGGAGGTATTCGCTGTTCCAGGGAATTTGGATAAACTGTTTTCGGAAGGATGTAATCGGCTAATTCAGAAGAATAAAGCGATTATTTATACGGATTTTAATCAATTGTGTGAGCAAATGAACTGGGGAAATATTCCGAATAAAATTAAACCGAGTAAACAGCTAGGTTGGTCGCGTTTGACGGAACCAGAAACGGAATTGATGGCTTTACTAGCTAAAAATGGGGAAATGCCCTTGGATGAATTGGCCTGGAAGCTACAAAAAAAGGTGACCGAAATTGCGATCACCTTGATAAATTTAGAATTCCAAGGCATGGTTAAAGCTTTACCTGGATATGTTTATCGAATTAAAGATTAAACGCCCCAAGTGCTAGGGTTCACACGCCAATCTTGTAAAGTCACTAATTGAGTGTCTGAAATGTAATCTAATTTGATTGCTTCCTCTACGAGCACATCGTAATTGGATA
>CALLKB010000230.1 GCA_938008575.1 uncultured Cytophagaceae bacterium
TTTTTCGGACGATATCCTTGGCTGGAACCCAATCAGGACTTGATGCGGCAGGGAATTTATTGTCGCCTTCAGAAGCGCGCTGGTCTCAAAAAGAAATCGAGGAGCAGGCTTATGTGAGTCGCTATATCATCGAGTGTTTTAAGAAGATTCGTCTGCGCGAATACATTGAGAATGGCCCTAAAACGGTGCTGGCAGGAAATTTGATGCATTTGAAAACGGAATATTCTGTTGATACGTTGACACAAAATTATCCGGGTTTGATTACCCAAATGTTGGGTTTATTACATCCTACCTCCGCAGTATGTGGTACGCCAAAAGAGGCAGCTTTGTACTGGATTCTACAGACAGAAAAACATGATCGTTCCTTGTATAGCGGATATTTAGGGCCGATTAATTTGGCATCTGAAACGCATTTATTTGTGAACTTGCGTACGGTGCAAATTTCGGGTAATCAGGCTTGTTACTTTGCAGGCTGCGGAATTACCGAAGATTCAGATCCTGAAAAAGAATGGCAAGAAACACAAATGAAGTGTCAAACACTTCAGCGTGTCATTAATGCTTCCCTTTAATCTCCTCCTTCTGCGTGATTTTTCCGGTAATGATTACCTTAACGGTGTCGATACGTGCATCGGTTACCGTCAAAATTTGGAATTGAAAAGGACTTAAAATGATTGTTTCATTCGCTTCTGGAATGTCTTCGTAGAGGCTAATCAACATCCCGCCTAAGGTCTCGTAATCTCCTTCAGGTAGGTTCCATTCGTATTTTTCGTTCAGGTAATCGATCTCATGCCTACCGGACAAAACGTAAGTGTTCTCATCCAATTGTTTTTCAATCCAATCTTCAGAATCATCGTATTCGTCTTGAATTTCGCCAAAGATTTGTTCCATGACATCTTCCATACTAACCAATCCCGATGTGCTGCCAAACTCATCCACGACAATTGCCAGGGATTTACGCTCTTTAGAGAATTTAATCATCAAATCATTCGCAGGCATCGCCTCAGGAACAATCGGGATAGGGGTCAAGATAGATTGTAAATCCTTCGGTTTTTTAAAGAGCGCTAAGGAATGACAATAGCCAATAACTTCTTCCAAGGTTTCCTTGTAAACGAGCACTTTCGAATGACCACTTTCAATGAATGTTTTGGTCAATCCTTCGATGCCTTCCTCCAATTCGACCGCTGTAATTTCCGTACGAGGAATCATGCAATCGCGGACTTTGACCTGTTTAAACTCTAAAGCATTGTGGAAGATTTTCGTGTCTACCTCGTTTTCCTCTTCGGTTGAAACCTTGCGATTTAAATTTTGGAGGTAATGATTTAAATCTGTTAGCCCAAAAGCCGGCTTTTCTTCCGAATAAGTGAGGCGAAGCACTTTGGTAATAAACCATTTGGATAGACCCACCGTTAGCCAAACCAAGGGAAACATCAGGGTGTGAATGATCCAAATGGGGATGGCTAGGAATTCCAAAATGGCATCAGGATTAATCAAGAAGATGCTTTTCGGCGTAAACTCGGACGTCGTTAGAATTAATATGGTGGCAAGGACAGATGCCAGCAAACGTGCAAATAATTCATTTTGAATCAGGGGAATGTTCGCAAGAATCAGATGATGCAAATACTCTTCCATGAAGATACCATAAGCAACAAGCGATAATGTGTTGCCAATTAACATGGTACCAATGAAACGGGATGGCGTTTTGTTGAAATGCGAGATAATTTTCGCACTCAAAATATCTTGTTTCGCCTTTAACTCGAAATATAATTTGTTGGAAGAAACGAATGCCATTTCCACGCCAGAAAAGAAGGCGGAAAAAACCATGGAAGTAATGATTCCAATGATTTGGGCACTCTGAATGGTATATTCGGGGTCGGGCATATTAATTCTTTTTGTTCTTGTCTTCTTTGGATATTCGCTCGTTGCGCGCGAATTGATAGTAAAAAAGACATCCCACGGCAAACATGAGCCAACTGTAATGATAGCCAATTTCTTGCCAAAATAGTCCTTGGATTTCCTTTGGAGTAGGCGAATTTAAATCCAAGATCCAAATTAAAAGGAAACCAACGGCAATAAATAAACTTAGTTTTTCCTTGCGGCTCATGAGGCAATCGGTTTTTCTGTTCGACGGAAGGTTGCGATGAATAGACCAATAAAGATCATGATTGATCCAATCCAAACCAAATTTATGTAAGGTTTTTCGAGGGCCTTAATGATGATCAAATCTTGTTGGGTCGTATTCACCGCAAAACTAAATTGTTGTGTTTTTGGATTAATCGTCGTGAATTTAATCTTGATTCCTGTTTCCTCGCTTTCGTAGGCTGGCATCGCTACCATTCCATCTTTGATAATGAACGTGGGTTTCAATTCGAATTTTTGATCATTTTTCCCAAGCACAAGGAAGTTGGCTTGCACTGCAGCATCATTTGGCCCAAATTCAAAACCTTCTAGTTTTGTTACTCGGCTTACATCTTTAAGCACTGCGACGAAGTCATTCAAAAATAAGGTATCGCCAACCATAACCGTAGAGTTCACCGTTTGACTCCATTGTTTTTCTTCGCCGGCTTCCGCTGCTAAGCGGGGATCTAAGGAAACATAGGTGTAAATATCGTGGCTAAATGCATGCTTGATGTCAGGCGAAATAGCTGTTCCCATCTTGGGATTCACTTGCCAGCGCGGGAACAACGAAACGGCTTTTCCTTCTGCATTCTTGAATTCCAATTCGTAATAATTGTTTTCAGGTTCCACGGTGACCGTATCGCCTTTTTTCGCAATGGATTCGCCGTTTACTGCTACGTCTCTTAAGGCAACAGCATGAAAATCGCCTTCAATGATTTCGAAATCTTTCTTATTGTAATACCCAGGTTTGCCACGTAAGGCAATCTTACGGCCTTTATAAGTTACTAGGTAATCTTGCATTTGGGCGCCTTGACCGAGCCACAATGGAAGATTCTCTTTGTTTTCTTTGTTGTCGTCTTTCGTGAATTGTTCTACTTTATTGGAAATAGCAAAGCCTGATCGGTTCAGCGATACGACCTTGGAATAGCCAGATGAGAACAGAATACCGATCAACATGACAGCTAATCCCACGTGCGAAAGTGCGCCCCCAGCAATGGAAACTTTTTGACGTGCCAAAAACCATAAAATACTCGCGTTTGCGTAAACCGAAAACAAGCTCGACCACAACAATACGATGTAGGATAGTGTGAATATTTTACCCAGATTAACGAATAAAACAGTCAATAATGTTGAAACGAGAACAGAATTCCAAAGGGCTTTCCATTGGTTTTTGTCTTTAATCTTTCCCCACCAAACGAATTGGCCTATCGCACTCAAAATGGCCACGCCAATGAATATCCAAATTTGAATTTTGCTGTAGTGTTCAACCTGGTCTGCCGGAAGCGCTATGTTAGAAACTAGACCAAAGGCCTCCGCAATTTTATTGTAAACAGGTATCGAAGTCGTAAAGGTTAATTGGAAAGCCGAAAGTCCCAAGACGGAAGCTCCCACGAAAATCCAAAACTCACGCGAATAGATACCCATTTCTTTCTCATCCGTTGGTAAGTCTTTCCAGCGATACCACGCTAATGCGATTGCGCCCACGAGGAATGTTCCCATGTAAAGCAATAACTGGCCAGATAGACCTAAGTCGGTGAATGAGTGTACCGACGCGTTTCCTAGTATACCGGAACGGTTTAGGAAGGTCGAGTAAAGTACCAAGATAAATGTGGTAATCACTAAGATGATCGACGTTTTTAACGCTGAACTTGAATTGCGGTATGCAATCATCGTGTGGATAGCACCGATCCAAACCAACCAAGGTACAAAAGATGCATTTTCCACCGGATCCCAATTCCAGTACCCGCCGAAATTCAAGGTTTCATACGCCCAATACGCACCCATCATGATGCCTACGCCCAATACACCACCCCCAAAGAGTGACCAAGGCAAAGCAGGAGTTATCCATTCCGTTAATTGCTTTTTCCAAAGACCAGCGATCAAAAATGCAAAAGGAACCAATGTTAAGGCAAATCCTAAGAATAGGGTAGGTGGATGGATAACCATCCAGTAATTCTGTAATAATGGATTTAATCCCCGACCATCCGCTGGAATAAAGTTGGGCTGCATGCTCCAAACCGGCAAATCAGGTTGGGCTTCACGCAGTAATAAGAAAGGCGATGAGCCAATCTTTAATTCAATGCCTGGAATAATGACACCTAAAATCATGGATGTCAAGAATGTTTGTACAAGGGCAAAAACCGTCATGACTGGGCTTTCCCATTTGGGATTGCGGAACATGAGCAAAACACCTAATAAGGCTTGCCAGAATATCCAAAGCAAAAATGAGCCCTCTTGTCCTTCCCAAAAACAGGAAACAATATATGCGATCGGTAAGGCCTTCGACGCATGTGAAAAGGCGTAATGGTATTCGAAATAGTGGTTGTAAATAATGATATACAAGGTCGTTGCAACCGCGATGACAGCAGCTAAATGTACGATGAATAAGGTACGAGCTGTTTGACGCCAATCGTTTGCCACCGAAGCTTCTTGGCTAGAACGGAAATAGGCGTAAGTTGCCAATAAGGCGGTTACGAAGGAAACAATGATGAGCGCATGCCCTACTTGTCCAATAGTTTCGTGTATCATATTTATTTTTTGGCTTCAAATGAAGCGCTAGAGTCGGCAGATATTTTTCCTTCTTGGTATTTAGAAGGGCATTTAAGCAATATTTTATCGCAATAGAAAATCTTATCAGGCTTCATGCTGCCCACTAAGACGATCTTTTCCGATTTTTCGAAATCTTGAGGTTTGGGTGCTGCGTAAACCACTTGGTTTTCGCGACCCAGACTATCCTCGACAATAAATTCTAGTCGGTTGGCATCCAAAGCTGGATTGAAAATCATCCCAACAATTTTTCCCGAAGCATCTTTTTTCAGTTTCCCTACAACGTGAACTTTTTGGCTGGGATCTTGTTGGCTGATGCGTTCTGCCTCATCAAATCCCACATAAGTACTTGCGTCTCCGGTCGTAATCAAGATGATTCCGATGGCGATGGCTATCAAAATAAGGCCTACGATATGTGTCTTTTTCATTTGATGCGTTTTTCTAAGTCGGTGATTTTACGATCTAAACGGAATAAGTAAATGAATATACCTGTTAAAATGATTGCTACGATGGCAATTACGACATAGATTTTACCGTCGGCACGAAATTGATCGGCCATTTCTACTGGCGCTTGAGCTTGTCCTGCAAAAGAAATAAGTGCCATGATAAAGCTGAAAATGTATTTTTTCATGTTAGTTGTTTTCTTCGATTTGTTGGTCCAATTGTTTGATTCGAATGCGCAAACCTGCGATCCAAAAGCCTAGTAGTGTCCATCCGATGATGGCAGGGTAGAATACCATACGCATGCGATTGTCGAGGTCCATGGAGTTAAATCCTGGATTTCCACCATTTCCGGGGTGTAAGGAATCGGTCATGCGAGGAAGAATCCAAATCAAGACCATAAACACGACAAAGGCAAAAATGTTGTACACCGAAGACACTCGGGCTTTTTGTTGTTCTTCAGGAAGTGAAGAGCGGACTAAAAGATAGGCTAGGTATATCAAAAGTCCCACGGCAACGGAATTCAATTTGGGGTCATTTGTCCACCAATCTCCCCAGGTGAATTTGGCCCAAAAGCTACCAGTGACTAAGCCCATTAAGGCAAATACCAAGCCTGTTTCGACATAAGAATAGGATTTTAAATCCGCTTGCACATCTCCTGATCGCAGGTATTTGATGGAATGGTATACAGATGTTCCCAATAGAAAAATCATGCTAAACCACATGGTCACATGGAAATACAAGTTTCGAACCGTCTCGTTCAAAATGGGCTGCCGGGGAACTTTCCCATCAAACCCTGCATATATCGTATAGTAAAGCAAAATCATGCAGAGGATTTTGCCATAGTGCTTTTTTAATGTTTCCATATAAACGGGAATAGTATTCCAGATAAGACAATGACGATGGTATCAAGCGAACTCAAAATGGCAATTTCATCCCAGTTTTCCTGAATGGATATGCCGTCCATGGCGCTCTTGGCCAATTTTAATATCAATAATAACAAAGGAATGATGATCGGAAAACTTAACACCGCCATGAGTGTGGCCGAGTTTTCTCCTTGCGCCGCGATGCCAGCCATTAAAGATAATGTAGAGGCAAATCCGATGCCTCCCAGCACAATAGCCAAAAGGTACAAGGGAATATTTCCTACGGGATTTCCCATTACCCAAGAGTAAAAAAAGAAGCCCACGAAGGAGATTCCAATCATGACCAAAGAATTGTAGATGATTTTCGAATATATAATCGCTTCCGGACTCACGAGCGTATAGTAAAACAAGTTACGCTGTGTGGATTCTTGGGTAAAGCTTTTACCGATCGCGTTGATGGCAATAAACAACATGATGATCCAGAACAAGGTGTTCCAAGTAATTGGATTAATTGCTTGTTGTTTGGCTTTAAATGAAAGGTAGCAAACGAAGATGGTTGAGGCTAAATACAAGAGTAATCCGTGCAGCGCATAACGTTGCCTCCACTCAAGATGTAGCTCCTTTTTAACCAACACGTGTATTTCATTCAGGATCATGCCTCGATTTCCTTAAAGGACCTGCAATTTACAATAGAAAATTTGCTTTAAAGTATATTCCCTTCAGTATTTTAGCTATTTCAAATCAATTGCACCAAAACTGTATCATATCATTTTTTAGGTCGGAAATACTTAGTACATTTGTCCTAATTTTGAACAATTCTAAATAAGTAAAACTAGATGTCGGGTACTTTAGCGGATTTAAAGGTGGGCGAGCAGGCGGAGATCATTGGTTTTACAGATGAGTTGCTTTCGTTGAAATTATTGGAAATGGGTTGCTTACCCGGAACCGTAATCGAGTTGACACATCAGGCGCCTTTTGGTGATCCGATTGCCATCAAAGTTTCGGGTTATACGCTGAGTATGCGAAAAGAGGAAGCAGCAACCATTCAAGTTAAAACCAAATAAATTTTGTCCAAACTACCTAAAATAGCTTTAATCGGGAATCCGAATGCGGGAAAGTCGTCGCTGTTCAATAGCCTTACGGGCTTGAATCAGAAGACCGGTAATTTTCCAGGTGTTACGATGGACAAATTGACGGGTATCTGGGAACTTGAGCCCAATCGCAAGGTAGAGGTGCTTGATTTACCAGGTATTTACAGTATTTATCCCAAATCCATCGATGAGGAATTGGTGATCAATATTTTAGGGAATCCCTCCCATGCGGATTATCCCGACATGGCGATTGTGGTCGCTGACGCTTCTAATTTAAAGCGGAATTTATTATTGTTTTCCCAGGTTCGTGATTTAGGTATCCCAACCGTTTTGGCATTGAATATGGTTGACGTGGCCGAAAACCAAGGCTATGTCATCAATTCCATTAAGTTGGCTCGTGAGCTCAACATCGAAGTTGCGGAAATCAACGCTAAAAAAGGAATCGGAGTAAATGGATTGCGTTTGGCGGTCGAGAAGACCTTGAAAAATCGCTATGCATCCAATGACGCATTGCCTTTGCCTGTGGGGGATGAATTATTAGCGGATATTACGGCTGAATACGGCGAGGCCGATCCTTACCGTTCCTTGTTGTGGTTGATGGAACATGATCGCATGAAGATGTTCTCAGAAGAGCAGCGAATTGGTTTCGATCGTTTGCAAGAGAAACATCGTTTCGATGCTAAATCATACAAAACTTCTGAGACGGTTAAGCGTTATGAGGCATTGTCTGAAATCGTTGAACGCTGCGTGATTAATTTGAATCGCCAATGGGACGCTCCTCCGGTCAAAACCATGACTGACCGATTGGACAAGTTCTTTTTACATCCCGTGGGGGGCTATTTGATTTTCTTGGGAATTTTGTTCTTGATGTTTCAAGCCGTATTCACTTGGGCGGCCTATCCGATGGATGCGATTGATGGGGGAGTTGCCCAACTGAATGATTATTTGAAAGAAATATTACCTGAGTCAGCCTTAACAGGTTTACTTACCGACGGCCTTATTGCCGGTATCGGTGGGGTTTTGATATTTGTACCCCAAATTGCCTTCTTGTTTTTCTTTATATCCATGTTGGAAGAGACAGGTTACATGTCTCGCGTGATGTTCATTATGGATAAATTGATGCGTCGATTTGGTTTGAATGGGAAATCCGTGGTTCCTTTAATGTCGGGGGTAGCTTGTGCAGTTCCTGCTATCATGAGTACCCGTTCCATTGGTTCTTGGAAAGATCGTTTGATTACGATTATGGTGACGCCTTTGATGTCGTGTTCTGCGCGATTGCCTATTTACACGGTGTTAATTGCCTTGGTTGTTCCGGAAAAAAGCACCCTGTTTGGCATGTTTAATCTGCAAGGTCTGGCCTTGTTTGGTTTGTATTTATTAGGCTTCTTCATGGCAATTTTGTCGGCTTGGGTCATGAAACAGCTTTTGCAGGTTAAGGAAAAAAGCTATTTCATTATGGAATTGCCAACTTACAAGGGGCCTCGATTTAAGCACATGGCCTTGTCAATTTACAACTCGGTGAAGGCATTCGTTTTTGAAGCAGGTAAAATCATCGTAGCAATTTCGATTGTTTTGTGGGTGTTAGCGAGTTATGGTCCGGGAGATAGTTTGTCGACTGTCGAGCAATCGGTCCGCCAAGCGAATCCTACATTAAGTGCTCCTGAATTAGCCAATAAAGTTGCTGCAGAGAAATTAGAGCAGTCTTACGCGGGCCATTTTGGCCATTTTATTGAGCCGGTTATTAAGCCGCTGGGCTACGATTGGAAGATTGGAATTGCCTTGATTACGTCTTTTGCTGCACGTGAGGTGTTTGTAGGAACGATGTCAACCATCTACAGTTTAGGCGGCGAAGTGGATGATGAAAATGCAACCATCAAAAATCGGATGCGTGCAGAAATTAATCCGGAAACCGGCAAGCCGCTTTATGATGCAGCTTTAGGTTTCTCTCTATTGATCTTTTATGCTTTTGCGATGCAATGTATGAGTACGTTAGCAACGACCTATCGCGAGACAAAATCCTGGAAATATCCAGCCATTCAATTTTTGTACATGACGACTTTAGCGTACTTATCTGCTTTTGTCGTTTACCAATTGTTGGTCTAAAACTGAACAGGGATGGACGTGGCGGCTAAATTGCTCGTGCTTTTTGCTAATAATTTACCTTCCGCATTATAAAGTTTGGCCTCTACATTGGCAATCTTTTTTCCTACGCGAAAGACTTCGGAAATAGCAGTAACTTTTTCGCCGGCTTTTGCTCCAAATAGAAAATCAACATGCAAATTGATGGTCACGTACAAGTGATCAATTTCCACAGTAATGAGGGTCATGCCCATGATTTCATCTAAAATGGTGGTAATAATCCCCCCATGCATGACTTGTGCATGATTACACTGATCCTCGCGAACCGTAAATTCAGCCGTTATTGAGCCTGCGGATGCCTTGATAAGCGTGCCGTCAAGCCATGTTGTAATTGGATTTGGATTGCCATCTGCAATTTTCTTATTGAGATTTGCGTTGAGGTAGGCAATTATTTTTTCGTTTGGTTTCATGTGTCTACTTAGGCGAATGGGGATTAATTTCGGGACCAGGTGGAAGTTCTGCCAAACATGGCCATGCCCACAAATCCGCGAATATCCAATTTTTGATTATTGTCTTTTACCTTTAAAATGCAATCATATGTTTTGCCGGAATGTGGGTCGTAAATCGTTCCATTTTCCCAGCTTCCTCCCTTGAAAACAAATTCTTTCAGGATGACCGATCCTACTAATTCTCTGTTGCGCAAGCGGGTATCAGGGTTATTAACATCTTTTTTGCCGGGTGTTTTTCCCCAAGTAATTTTGCCATAATAACGATCTCCTTGTTTGAAAATCACTATTTTGCCGTCTTTGGGTTCGGAAATCCATTCTCCTAGGATAACATCCGCATTCGAATTAGCGAGTAAGTTGCTTTGGGCTAGCAACATGTAAAATAGAAAAGCAATTGTTTTTTTCATCTTAGTTAAAATTAGAGTGAACAAATATAGGATGATTTTGGGATTTGTCTAATCAAAATCGATCAACATAGTGTTTGCCTCAGTCAGATGTTATGCTTATTTTTGCAGGATATTACCTGTTGAAATTTAATTTCATAACAAGCCCGATTGAACGTATGAATTACAATTTGAATCAAATACCTGATAGAACAACCAAACCGAGACAAAAAGGTTTGACGATGGTCATGGATAAAGGATTAAGTCTACGTCAAGTAGAAGATTTTTTAGAAATGGGTGCAGGTTATACAGATATCGTAAAATTAGGTTGGGCTACATCCTATGTTACGCCTAATTTAAAAGAGAAGTTAGCGCTTTACAAAGCAGCAGGTATTCCTGTTTATTTTGGGGGAACCTTGTTTGAAGCGTTTTACATCCGTGGTCAATTTGACGAATATCGTCGTGTTTTAGATCAATACGGCATGGAATATGCGGAGATTTCAGATGGTTCTGTTGAAATGGAATCTGAGGTTAAATGTGAATTTATTCGTACCCTTTCCCAACAAGTAACCGTTTTGTCTGAAGTGGGTTCGAAAGATGAAGCCAAAATTATTCCTCCTTACAAATGGATTAAACTAATGCGCATGGAGCTTGAAGCTGGTGCGTGGAAAGTGATTGGTGAGGCGAGAGAAGGTGGAAACGTGGGTTTATTTAGAGCATCTGGTGAGGTTCGCCAAGGCTTAGTCGAGGAGATTTTAACTGAAATTCCGGAAGAAAAAATTATCTGGGAGGCGCCACAAAAATCCCAACAAGTTTGGTTTGTGAAATTAGTGGGTGCCAATGTCAATGTAGGAAATATCGCCCCGAACGAGGTGATTTCATTAGAGACAATTCGCTTAGGTTTACGTGGCGATACATTTGATCACTTCTTAGATAAATAACGGATGCTTCATTTTATTCTTGATCTGCTCAAAGATCCATTGACTTTTTTAAGCGAGTTTATTGCGGCCAATGGGTCTCTCACTTACGCTTTATTATTCGCCATTATTTTTGTCGAAACGGGCTTCGTGATTATGCCTTTATTGCCAGGCGATTCGTTGTTATTCTCCGTAGGTTTATTGGCAGCTGCGAGTGGTCAACTTAGTTTATCTACCGTTATTCCTTTGATGATTGTTGCCGCTTTGTTGGGTGACCAATTGAATTATTACATCGGTCGGAACTTCAGTGAGTGGGTTAAGAGCCGAGAAAAAATCTTGTTTTTGAAGCGCGAACATATCGAGAAAACAGAAGCTTTCTATGCAGAATATGGTTCTAAAATGGTGATTCTTGCTCGATTTGTTCCAATTGTTCGTACGGTTGCCCCTTTTGTCGCTGGCGCCGGTCGAATGTCATATCCTGTGTATTTATTTTACGGTGTCGTAGGAGCTTGCCTTTGGGTGATCAGCATAACTTTGGCAGGTTATTTCTTAGGGGATAATGCATGGATAAAGGACAATTTTGAGAAAGTTGTATTGGGGATTGTCGGAGTTTCGGTATTGCCAATTATCATCGGAGTGCTAAAGCAACAATTTTCAAAGAAATAAGATGAATTCCTTATTTGGATTGATCGGTTACCCCCTAGGGCATTCCTTTTCAAAGCGCTATTTTACGGAAAAGTTTGAGCAATTAGGTTTGCAAGATTCGCATGCTTATACACAATTTGAAATTCCGTCGATTGATGAATTTCCTGCGCTGTTAGCAACACCTGACATCAAAGGGTTCAATGTAACCATTCCATACAAGCAACAAATCATTCCATTTTTGGATGAAATTGATTCGGCTGCTGCACGGATTGGTGCGGTCAATACGATCAAGATTTTGCCCGACGGACGAACTCGTGGCTACAATAGCGATTATTTTGGTTTTCAAGGAACATTAAAAGCGTGGTCGGCTTTTGCAGATTTCAAATCGCGTAAGGCTTTGGTTTTAGGTCAAGGTGGTGCTGCGAAAGCGGTTATTGCTGCGATTGAAGATTTGGGGATACCTGTAATCAAAGTATCCCGCCAGGCAGCTGAAGGCATCGTCTCTTATAATGAATTACCTGCCTTGATGGAATCGATTGGGCTTATTGTGAATACGACTCCGCTAGGGATGCATCCGAATGAAACAGCTTGTCCGCCTATTCCTTATGAATTATTGACGGGCCAACATTACTTATATGACATTGTCTATAATCCCTTGGAAACTACTTTTTTAAAAGAGGGTTTGGCGCATGGCGCTGGGGGGATTCACACGGGAATTGAGATGCTTTATGGACAAGCGGATAAGGCTTGGGAGATTTGGCAATCTTAGGTTATTTCAAATATACACCGCGTTTTACATCATCGGTAACAATCACCTCCACATGTTCAGCGATTGTCGTTGAAAGTTCATAGCCTTTGTAATCTGCGGCAATTGGGAACTTCCGGTAATTACGGTCAATTAAAACAGCAACTTGTAATTTTTTAACGGGAATCGTTAAAAAGGGTGCAAGGCTATATGAAAATGTACGTCCTGTGTTTAATACATCGTCCACTACTACAATGACCTTGTGTTCAAATGTTTTCATGTCGGCAGAAAACTGAACCGGACTTTCGTAGGGAACTTCCTTGTTGAGTTTAATTTCAACTGGAACTGCGTGAATCGTTGAAATTTCCGCCAAATGTTTGCTAAGCATGTCGGCTAAGGCAAAACCTTGCCCATGAATACCCGCAATGATGATCTCTTGTTCTTCAAAGTTGTTTTCAAAAATTTGAAAAGCAATCCGTCTGATTTTCTGTAGGAGAGCGGGTCCGTCTAAAACTTGTTTTGCCGACATATTCTTTCGCTTATTGTCTAAATTAGCCGATTAAAATTACCCAAAATTATCCAATTTTTGTACCTTTGGCCTTTATTTAGCGTTTAAAATAATTACCTATGGCGAAGAATTACGGAGCACAACAACGTGCCCAAATGCAAGCACCTTCCAATCCTTTAGCGATAAAAACGAAGAAATACGGCTTAGAAAAGAATAAATACATCGCCATGTGCATGCGTCAATTATTCGCTAATCAATGGAAATGGGCATTTTTGCCTTTGGCTTTAGTCGGACTAAATATCTTTTTAAACTTGTCTGGAACTTACAAGAATTACTGGATTTACATCTTTTTAGCAATCGGTGTGATCGGATATATCTTGTTCTGGTTAATTCAGTTTACCGGAATTACGCAATTAGCCCAGTACAAGCAGTTGTTCGATAAATACCGCTACGAAATTGATAGTCGGCAGATATTCATGAAAATTTCCGACAAAGAAGGTGGGATGATCAAATGGGATATGATTTTGTCAGCCTATAAGGATAAAGAAGCCTACGTATTAGAAATGGGTAAATACCAATTCATTTACTTGCCATTAGCCATTTTCAATAATGACAATGATCGCAAGTTGATGGATAAAATCATGCGTGACAAAGGATTGATCAACTAATATGGGAAGACTGCTAGCCATTGACTTTGGATTAAAGCGTACGGGTTTAGCGGTGACGGATTCCTTGCAGATTATTGCAACGGGATTGGAAACAGTTCCGACACATACATTGTTGGACTATCTTCAAGTCTATTTTGCCAAAGAAGCTGTTGACAAAGTGATCATCGGCATGCCAAAAAACTTAGATAGTTCCGATACGGATTCCACACATGGGGTTCGGGTGCTGATTAAGCATTTCAAAAAGAAGTTTCCCGCCATGCCCATCATTGAGCATGACGAACGATTTACTTCTCAAATGGCGATGCAAGCCATGATTTCGGGAGGTATGTCGAAAAAAGATCGAAGGGAAAAGGGAACAGTTGATCGCATATCTGCGACGATTATCTTACAATCCTATATGGAATCACAAGCATAAAAAAAGGCCATCTGTCCGTTGACAAATGGCCTTTTTTTTATTTCGTAACCACCTTCGCAAATCGGTGGTAGAATGGGGTTTTGCTACTTGCTGATTTCGGCTTGTATTTCCCTGTGATAATCGGAACATACATCACTCGGCGCCTAGATTTTTCACCAAAATTAGGGGATACCTCAACGCGATGCCATAAGCGGCCATCGTGAATTGTTAAGTCTCCACGGTCGATTTCAAAAGCTGCTTCGCGCGGGTCCGGTTTGTGGTCGATGAATTGTTTTTTGCCGAATAACAATTTCAAAATGCTCTGATTCTGTGTGCCTGGCAATACGCGCAACCCGCCGTTAGACGAAGGGCATTTATCTAAATGAATGCCTACGTTCAACATAGGAAGGATTTTTTGCCCTAAAAACAAATCGCGCGGGGAATCCGTATGCCATCCCATTTGGGTGAATTTGGAGTTCGGTTGGTTTACGTAATGGTTAAAAACGAGGCCATCTTTTTCGTCAGCACCGATGCGTCCGTCATAGGGCCCTAGTAATTCTAATAATAATTCGAAGCGGGGATCTTTTAGGAATTCAGCTAAAACATCACTGTATTTATTCGTGAAACACATGCGTTGAATCATGTCTTTCCCTTCTGGATCTTTCCCGAATTTCAAGGGGATGCCATTGATTTTTTCAACCCCCTCAGCTAACCAATTTGCTTCGATTTTGGCTAATTCAGCGATGAAAAGCTCAGCAGTTTCATTTGAGATGAAGTTTTTAAATTGAATAACACCATACTTCTGGAAGTATTCTTTTTGTTCCTCTGTCAAGGCTTCGCCAAGCGTAAAGGTTTTATATTCAAATTTGGGTGTTGCTTTTCTCATGTTGATCAAGGCCTTGATGGCTTATGTTTCAATGGTATTCAATACTTAATGGCAATAATTGGACATGCAATTTACGCCAATGTTATTGAAATATTTCCAAATGCTTTTAAAATTCTGACCAAAATCAGCATTTTATCAGTTTAATCCCTAAAAATATTTGCAATTTTACTTTTTCAAAATTCTCTAACGAATGTCTAAGTTTTATATTCTACTTTTTAGTTGTTTTTCATTCTTTGCGCAAGCGCAACACGAAGGTCGGAAGGGTTCATTTTACGCATTTTGGGGCTATAATCGGTCCGATTATCCCACCTCTGATATTCATTTTACGGGT
>CALLKB010000231.1 GCA_938008575.1 uncultured Cytophagaceae bacterium
GGAGCCCGGGCTCACCACTGTCATACCCGTGATCCCTTCTGTCATACCCCTGACCCTATCTGTCATACCCGCGTCACCCTCTGTCATACCCGCGCACGCGGGTATCCATGGCTGACGAAGGCATGGACCCCCGATCAAGTCGGGGGTGACGAGGCTTTGGGTCAGGCGTGAAGAGAATTTGTCATACCCGCGCATGCGGGTATCCATGGCAGTCGAAGGCAGAAGCGCTTGGCCACAAGTTGATAATAGAGCGTTGATAAAAAGGATATCGAATGATCGCGATCAGGCAAAAGACAACGGTGGGTTTGGGGTGGCTGGTGCCTGCGCTGTTTTTGTTGTTCCCGGTGGCCATGGCGCTGTCGAATGTGGTGTTGCTGTTGGTGTTGATCGGGTTTGCAGTCACTTTCAGCAGCGTTTATTTGAAGCGTGATGCCTGGAGCTGGCCGGCGATTTGGCTGATGGCATTCAATACATAAAATTCCGTTTTGCCACGGGACATTTGGGCATTCACAACATTCACATGTGGAGCTTCAAAACCCAATAAAACAGTGGTTAATTTCCGGTCTAGGGGGAAAGAAGAACCATAACCGGCTCCTGAACCCAAGGGGTTTTTGTTCGCTAAACGAAAGGCTGCCTCCAACAATTCAGCGTCTTCCACCAAACATTCCGCATAAGCGCCGAACCATAATCCAAAAGATGATGGCATGGCAATTTGCAAATGCGTATAACCTGGCAATAAATCGTTTTTATGCGCTTCGCTTTTGGTCAATAATAGATCAAATAAATCCTCCACCGCATCCGCGATTTCCATGATTTCAGCGCGCATGAATAATTTCAAGTCCACCAAAACTTGGTCGTTGCGTGAACGACCTGCATGGATTTTCTTGCCTAAATCGCCGAGTTTCTTCGTTAACAAATATTCGATTTGGGAATGAACATCTTCCATGCCTTCTTCGATGACAAATGTTCCGTCTTCGATGGTATCCAAGATGTTTTTCAATTCGACACAAAGGGGTTCCAATTCCTCGGAAGGCAAAAGGCCCACATGCTCAAGCATCGTGATGTGCGCGAGGGATCCCATGACGTCGTAGCGCGCCAATTGCAAATCATATACAGGGTCGTTCCCAATCGTGAATTGCTCAATGATTGCGTCTGTTACTTGATTTTCTTTTTGCCAAAGTTTTGCCACGATCGTATTAGATTAATTGTGATAATATATTCTGATAGGTTTGGATACCTTGTTTCAGTTCTTCTAAATAAATAAATTCATCCGCCGTATGACTTCTTCCCGAATGTCCTGGGCCAATCTTCACCGATGGGAAATGCATCAATGCTTGATCCGATAGGGTAGGTGAACCAAAAGTGGTAATTCCCAAAGCCGCCGCCGCTGCTAATACCGGATGTCCATCCGGAATTTTACTCGATTGCAAGCGAATGCTGCGCGGTGTTAATTCAGCTTGAACCAAGCTTTTTAATGTTTCGAGCACTTGTTCCAGCGTGTAACATTCATTGACCCGACAATCTATCGTATAGTGACATAGGTCAGGAACAACATTATGTTGTTTTCCCGCATTGATCACCGTAACGGTGCATTTCACCGGCCCTAAAACAGGTGAAATTTCGGGAAACTCAAAGGACTTGATTTTATTGATGTCATCCAAAGCCAAGTATATCGCATTGACTCCTTCATTACGCGCGGCATGTCCCGCGATTCCCTTCACCTCAGCATCCACCACCATCAACCCTTTCTCCGCAATGGCTAGTTGGCAGTCAGTCGGCTCCCCCACAATCGCCCAAGCAATCTCCGGGAATTCCGACGATTTTAAAACAGATTCAATACCACCGGTACCTGAAATTTCTTCTTCTGCCGTGGCTGCTAACACTAAATTGAAGGGTAGAGCTTGCTCGTAAAAAGCACAAAATGTCGTTATCAGTGCTACTAAACTAGCACCAGCATCATTCACTCCTAAACCGATCATTTTACCATCTTCGATGGTCGCCGCAAAGGGTTCGTAAGTCCAAGAGGCATTCGCCTTCACCGTATCGTGGTGGGAGTTTAATAAGATGCTCGGTTTGCTGGCATCAAATTGTTTGTTCGTTGCCCAAACATTATTCCCAAGTGTATGAAACGCAATATTTCTAGCAGCCAAAAAATCCTGAATGATGGTAGCGGTTCCTTGCTCTTCCCGACTTAATGACGGGCAAGCTACTAGTTGGGCTAGTAGGTTTTGAGCATCCAGAAATTGTTGGTCCATATACATATTATGCCTGAA
>CALLKB010000232.1 GCA_938008575.1 uncultured Cytophagaceae bacterium
TAATTCCCTCGATATAATTTGTAACTGAGGCCTTTAATTCGTCTTCAGTATTTTGAGCAAAGGTTATTGTGCTTGTGATTAAAAAGCAAATCAAGTATAAGATGGATTTTTTCATATGAACATAGATTTTAGTTTCCTCCTTGAGAAAATTCAGATGGCAGTGATTCTCCTTTAAGAAACAAGTGAGCCTTTTCAGGATATAAGATGGATTGAACGATATTTACTTTAGACAATGCACGATTGGCCATGTTCCCCAAAATAATAATGGATGAATTGTCTTTGGGGTTGTGGAGATAATAATTTTTGAACCCGTGCCACCAACCTGTATGATAGGTAAGCCATTCTCCGTTGTCTAATTGTGCAAGACGCCATCCGAAACCGTAATTTTTCGGAAGTACTTTGGGGTTAGTATGCTGCGGAGTAAATGCTTCTTCCAGCGTGCTCAATTTAACAAGCTTTTCATCGTTGAGCGCTGTATCCCAATGATAGAGGTCCTCAACAGTTGAATATATTCCTTTATCGCCAGTCACTCCATCTAAGTGATTAAATTCTGAAACAACCGGGCCACCAGGTTTATCCACGTAGCCGGTGGCAGCGGAACGTAGCATCTCGGGATGCATGGGATCGTAAACGAATGATTCTGACATTCCGGCAGTTTCAAATAAGTTCTTTTTCGCGTATTCCCGAAAATTCATGCCACTTAATTTTTCAACAATATGCGCCAATAACATGTAGTTGGTATTGTTGTAACTGAATTTCGCATTCGGTCGGTAATCGATGTGCGGCTTCAAGCGAATCATCATCTCGACAACTTTTTGATTCGTTAATGGAATTTTTTTGTCATAGACCTTATCCATATTATAGGCATAGTCGGATAATCCAGAACGGTGCGTCAATAAACTACGAATGGTTAAGCTAGAATCATAAGGAAATCCAGGGATGTGCTTATAGATGGCATCATCATAATTCAATAAGCCTTTTTCGTGCAATTGCATGATGGCAACCGCAGTGAATTGTTTGGAAACAGAGGCTAATTGAAAGTGAGTATGGGTATTGATATTGCTTTTTGTAAAGTAATTGGCAAAGCCAAATCCTTTCTTGTAAATGATTTTGCCATATTGAGCAACAAGTACGGCACCATTAAATCCAGATTTCGCTTGAAGCTTGGAAAAGAAGGTGTCGAGTTTGATCGATTTTTGTTTGGCTATTTCGGGATTGAATAGGTTGTTCATTTTATCTCCATGATCACTGGTTAAGTATACGCAAATTTTATATAAAAATCAATTAATTTAAGTCTGTATTAAAAAGAAATTTTTGTTGCCAAGTCTAAG
>CALLKB010000233.1 GCA_938008575.1 uncultured Cytophagaceae bacterium
GATCTGTGCTTGACTCCTAATACCTTCTCTGTGTTCATTTGTGAATATTTCATCTTTCAAGCCATTTATAAACAAAACTTTATTTGCGCATGTGCTGAAATTGATGATATCGCCTTCATCCCAAATTAATTTCCGGAATATTTTACTCGTTGAATCTTTAATCGCATGTAATTGATTCATCATGGTTTCCCAAAGTTCAACGGTTAATCCAAACTTATCACCAAAGGTATTGGCTAAAGATTGCGGGTCTATTTGGGAAATATTCCAAGCTGATAGCATAACCGTCAATGATTCAAATTTCATCGACTTTTTCTCGGACAAAGTTAAAGTTGAGCCAATTGCTGCTACACCACCCAAGGAATAGCCTAACAAATGGAACTTTAGTTCCCGCGTTGCATGAATACCAAAGCTTTCCGGGTTTGCTTGAATCGCATCAATCAAGCGCTCTACATCTGTGATAATTTGGGTGAAGCCGCCATAATATAGAAATGCACCGTTTTCGGTCAGGCGCTTAATAGGGGCATATTCGTTTTCCCCATTTATATCGATGCTTCGGTCAAAGTGAAATGGCATTGGCATTAAAACGGATGCCATATTTTTCTCTTGCCTTAATTTTTGAGCAATAGCATGATATCGATTAAGATATTGATTTCTTTTCTTTGGATCAGGATGAACACCTTCCAAAAAACCATTTATCATGATTAAAACTTCTTGACATGCTTGCTCAGGATTGGGTTTCCAAACTGGAATTTTAAACCGACTATTATTTGCGAATTGGGAATTTAAGAGGTCAAATTCTGATCGACTTTCAAAGTCAAGAAATTCGTAGGCACTTTCAGACATGGTTCTGTTTTATTTTTTGAAATTACTAAAATTCAAGGAATTAAGAATAATCCTATACTTCCAAAATTCCTATCCTCTTCCTTTCTCCCCGTTTCCCCTGAATGTAATAATGTTTGGCAAGTTCTTTCCCCAAAGCCTTTTCGAAATGCCCTTTGATCTTGGCCATTTTTTCCGAGGTGGAATTGTTTAGCGCATTAAACATATCATCGATGGATTGCCGCATTTCCTCCAGGGAACCCAAGGACGAGATGCTCGCATATATTTCCTGCAATTCAGATTTGTATTCCACCAAACTCGTCAGGTGTATGCCCTCTGGATAGCGCATGTACAATAAATACAGTGTCTTTTCCAATGGCGTCATGCGAATTTCCAAATTCCCATAGGCGGGTATCACCAGGTTATTTTCGCTCGTCACGACCAAAGGACTGGGTTCAATGTGTTGCCGCATGTTTTGGGCAAACAGCATTTTGATCCGCAAGGATTCCAACAGTTCAAATACATGATTCGTTTCCGGTGGACTCAGTTTTTCGACGAGCCGTTCCATACATTTCGGACAGATGTCGGCCGTGCGCATTTTCAGAATGACTTCGCGTTTATTTTGGCAGAAATCATTCACGCAACCGACGGGTTCTTGATGGAGAATATGCACCAAATCGCCCTCTTTTTGAACCATGTAATGCTGAACCATTAAGGCCAAAATATGATAGGCCACCGGTAATTCCGTCGGGCAATGAATAAATCGTTCCCAATCTCCCGCATGGATAAACCCATTCCGCGGATGCTCCGGGTCCAAATACCCAAAGAAGCGATTTTCGTTCGGTTTTTCGGTCAAGATGAATACGAAACTATCGGCTTCGATGCCATTTTTCATGCGCGCCTTTTGGCATAGGTCAAAAAGATCTTTCCACGGAAGAACCCGCTTGTCGGGCAAGGGGAGGGGATCCCCCTGGCCAACAAACGTATTCATGCCCGAGATGGCCTGCAACAAATGCAGGACGGATTCAAAGGTTTCCGGATGGACGTCTTCTCCGCGAAATAGGGTTGCTTTCATGGCTATTTTTTGTCGTATAATTCATCCAAGGACGCGCCTCGGCGTTTTTTGTCTAAGTAATGATCCATGGAATCTGAGAGTTTATTCCAAACATCTTTTTGCATATTCGCCTTGTCAAAAGCCATCGCGTTTTGGCGCTTAATGTGCATTTGCTCAGCCATGTCCACGGCATCCAAGGTCGCGCCGAGGTAGGAAAATGTCCACCGACCACTCGCTTCTTTTTGCGTGATCAACGCACGGATCTGTTGCAAGGTAAAAATTCGGGACGCATTTTCATACCCGTCGGTTAAAATGATAATGACAGCAGAATCCTGTGGGGAGGTCATTTGCTGCTCCACACTTTGGATGGTATTTCCGATGGCATCCAACAAGGCTGTATTTCCGTTAGGGCGGTAATTGTGAATGACTTGAGAGGCCATTTGGTTGACGGTCAAATTTTCGAAAATGTTGCGTACCTGACTATTGAAAAACGTCAAGCCCACACGAATTTCTTGTTCGGGAAATTTCTCCTGAAGCTCGATAATCTTATTGCGTTGTTCGAAAAGCCCATTAACGGTTTGGCTAATGCAATCATTCATGGATCCACTCTCATCTGCAATGATGTGATAGAAGGTTTTTGGCTTATGCTCAGACACCACATGGATGTAGATATTGTCTGGATAATCCCCGCCAAAAACATATTCTGTCACCGGACACAACCATAAAATGTGGCCATTGCGGTCGGCCTTATAATACGCGCCATACTCCACGGGAGCATGTCCCACGGCATCCAATAATTCCTGATCTTTTCCGATGCCAATTTTCTTCAGGGCAAAGCTCTGCTCCGCATACGGTGCGGTCTCAATGTGTACGGTCACTTCCGTTCCGTGGTTGGACAATTGATCCAAAAAGATATCCGCTCCAGCGACCATCATCAAGTTGGCCTTCGTCCCTAACCCCGCCTCCAAATACGCTGGGAGGTCGATGTACCAGGTTCCTGTTTCCTTGTAAAAGCGGTGGGTCATGGCTTGTTTGTTTTGCATGTCGTTTTTTGTTTAGGTGAAAACTTGACACAAATTTGGGGGGTAAATCGCTGTTCGACCGGAAATTACAAGCTTGTAGTGGGGGGTGATTTTGTAGAGACGCGATACTTCGCGTCTAGTCCCCAGACTGAAGTCTGGGGTTAATTTATAACCCTAGGCTTTAGCCTAGGGAAAAAAAAGTTTATCGCATCAATGCAAATTACAACTCCTGATTCCTCAACAAATCCTCCATGGTTTCCCGTTTGCGAATCACGCGGGCGACTCCCCCATCAACTAATACCTCGGCAGGTAAAAAGCGGGAATTATAATGCGAAGCCATCGTGAACCCATAGGCACCAGCATTCGCCAATGCAATGATGTCTCCTTCTTTGACCTCATTCAATAAGCGTTCATTTTGCTTTCCGGCATAATCAAACGAGAATGTATCCGTTTCGCAGATATAACCCGTCACACGATATTCCGCTTGCTTGGAGCTATCTTGATTGGATGCATTGAAAATATAGTGGTAGGAGCCATACATCATGGGACGAATCAAATGATTCAATCCTGAATTGATACCCACAAATGTTTTCACGGGATCATGTTTAACCACATTCGTTTCGGCTAAAAAGGTTCCTGATTCACTCACCAAAAACTTGCCTGGTTCAACCCAAAGGCGTAATTCCCGACCGTATTTTTGGCAGAATGCACGAAAGGCATCACTCATGATTTGGCCTACTTCTTTCATATTCACGCCTGGATCTTCTGGCGAATAAGGAACTTTGAAACCACCCCCTAAGTCGATGATTTGTAAATCCTTGAAATCATAGGCAAAATCAAATAGCGCTGAGGCCGCTTGTTCAAAGGTTTTGCCATCTTTGATATCCGAACCCGTGTGTTGGTGTAAGCCAATTACGTTAATATTATATTTTTCAACAAGTGCTAAAATCTCCGCTTTTTGATGAATCGAAATTCCAAATTTAGACTCCGGATGAGCAGTCATAATTTTCTCATTTCCCCCTCCAAAAACATGGGGTTTAATGCGAATCAAACATGGCTGCGACGAACCATAGGTTTGACCAAACTTTTCCAACACCGATAAATTATCTAAGTTGACAATGGCCCCCTTAGAAACAGCATATTCAATTTCCGAAAAATGCACTCCAGAAGGCGTAAAGGTAATTTGTCCGCCATTGTATCCAGCAATCAAACCCATTTCCAATTCTTGCGGAGACACGACATCCATCTCGACCCCTTTCTCCCGCATCAAGCGCAAAATAGATAGATTCGTATTCGCTTTTGCTGCGAACTTAATCGTCAAATTTATACCCTGGAATGCTTGCTGAAGAACCGAGATTTTTTCCCTAATTTTGTCGGCATCGTATACATAAAGTGGTGTACCAAAATCTTTGGCTAAATCGGTTAACGGAATGTTCTGAATTGAATAATATGCCATAGGGAAATTTGTAAGCCACAAAGATACTAATTGAACGAACATGAAAAGCATAATCATTGCCTTATTCCTACTGGCTCCCCTATTTGTCTCTGCACAAATTAAGAGCGGACCTATGTTGGGCTACTCCGAAATGAAGGAAGTCCTCGTATGGATTCAAACAGAAAAATCGGCGGAAGTAAGCTTACGTTATTGGGAAAAAGGGGATAAAAACATCCACAAAACAGATCCCGTCAAAACAGAGAAATCGCAGGCTTTCATTGCACGCATCATTGCGGATGAAGTTAGCATGGGCAAAAAATACGAATATGAAGTATGGGTCAATCGGAAAAAATTAAGCTTTGATTATCCCTTGGAATTCCAAACGCAAGAACTTTGGCAGTGGAGAAAAGATCCTCCAGCGTTCTCATTCATCTTTGGGACCTGTAATTATGTGAATGAAGAGGAAACGGACCGCCCGGGCCGACCATACGGTGGAGCCGACGAAGTTTATGCGGCGATGTATGACAAGAAACCTGATTTCATGCTATGGGGTGGTGATAATTTCTATTACCGTGAACCTGATTACACGAGAACGGGAATGATTCATCGCAATGACCATGCACGTGCTGTGAAGTCGATGCAACCCTTATTGGCCAATGTCCACCATTATGCTATTTGGGATGATCATGATTATGGCCCAAATGATTCAGATCGCTCTTTTCCATTAAAACAGACCTCTTTGGAGATGTTCAAAATGTATTGGGGAAATCCCAATTTTGTCTTTCCAAACGAAGGCATCACGGGCAAATTCCAATGGGCAGACGTGGAATTCTTTTTAATGGATGACCGCTGGAATAAGGCCCCCAACGAATTAAATGACCCCAACAAAGACTATTGGGGGCAGAAACAAATGAATTGGTTGTTGGATGCGCTTATTACGTCAAAGGCAAGCTTTAAAGTCATCGTCAATGGAGGCCAAGTTGTTAGCCCGGCTAAGGTATTCGAAAACATGGCGAATTACGAAGGAGAGCGGAATCAATTATTGAAAGAATTGAAAAACCGTAACATACCAGGAGTGCTATTTTTAACAGGCGACCGACATATTTCAGATTTGAATAAATTGGAAAGACCAGGCACTTATCCGCTATACGATTTAACAGTTTCACCCATGACAGCTGGAAAAGCGGATGCGGTAAAGCTTGATTACAATGAAACCTTGGTTCCAGGTACACTTTTACAAGAGCGTGCTTTTTCGAAAATTGAGGTTTCGGGTCCTTTGAAAGATCGCACAATGACCATCACTTTGTTCAATGTGAAAGGCGAAGTTTTATGGACCAAAGCAATTAAATCCACTGAATTAAAATAACATGGAAGTAGTATTAAATCGATTAGATCAAGATTTTCATTTTGAGGCCAAAGGCTCCTCGCCTATTTCAGTACATATTGATGCCGCAGAGGGTATCGGGGGCCATAATGCCGGTGCACGTCCCATGGAATTATTGTTGATGGGATTAGGTGGTTGCACGGCAATTGACGTGATTTTGATCTTAAAAAAGCAACGTCAAATTGTAGATGATTTCCAAATCCGTGTACAGGGCGACCGGGAAAAGATTGATGGAACTGAGAAGACTCCTTTTAGACAAATCAATATTCAATTTGAATTGACAGGCCAAATCGATGGAAATAAAGCATTAAAAGCCATCCAATTATCGATGGACAAATACTGTTCAGCTACGGCTCAATTAGAACCCAGCGCAACAATTACCCACAGTTTACTTTTAAACGGACAAACCTTCGAAGCCTAACATGCAAGCATATTTAGATTTACTGACGCATATCAAAGAAAACGGAACCTTTAAATCCGATCGGACAGGTACAGGGACAACAAGTGTTTTTGGCTACCAAATGCGCTTCAACCTCGAAGAAGGCTTTCCATTAGTTACGACCAAGAAAACGCACTTAAAATCCATCATTTATGAGCTATTATGGTTCTTAAAGGGAGAAACGAATATCAAGTATTTAACAGACAACAATGTAAGTATTTGGAACGAATGGGCTGATGAAAACGGCGACCTTGGTCCTGTATACGGCAAGCAGTGGAGAAGTTGGGAAGGTGCCAATGGCGTTGTCATTGACCAAATCAAAGAAGCCATCCACACACTGAAAACCAATCCCGATTCCCGTCGGATCATTGTCAGTGCTTGGAACGTGGCAGACCTCCCTAAAATGGCTTTAATGCCTTGCCATGCCTTCTTTCAATTCTATGTGGCAGATGGCAAATTATCTTGTCAGTTGTATCAACGCTCAGCGGATGTATTCTTAGGGGTTCCCTTCAACATCGCTTCCTATGCCTTGTTGACGATGATGATCGCACAAGTATGTGATTTAGGCTTGGGTGATTTTGTATGGACAGGTGGCGACACGCATCTTTACAGCAATCACATGGAACAAGTGGAATTGCAATTATCACGCACTCCGCGTGCTCTTCCTACCATGAAAATTAATCCAAATGTGAAAGACATTTTAGATTTCCAATACGAAGACTTTACACTAGAGGGATATGATCCATATCCGGGGATTAAGGCGCCGGTGGCGGTTTAAACTAGGTTAGAGGTTAGAGGTAAGAGTTAGAGGTAAGAGGTGAATTCAATTAACTGATATATTTCCTTACTTATCAGTTTGATTTATAATATTTCGGATTTATGTAACGATAATTACTAGATAAATCAGAAATAATGGGTCAGACTAACATTATATATCCCAAATCGTTCAAATTCGCATTAAAAATTGTTAGAATTTATCAAGCCTTAGTAAGTACACATAAAGAGTATGTGTTAAGCAAACAAATACTTCGGTCAGGTACCTCAATTGGAGCTAATGTTTCCGAGAGTAGAGGTGCATTTTCTAAAAAAGATTTTGAGTATAAATTGTCCATAGCTTATAAAGAAGCAAAGGAAACAGCCTATTGGCTCAATTTGTTAGCTGCTAGTGGTCTTATGGAAGAATGTGTCAAAGTTGAATTAATGGAAGACGTAGAAGAACTGCAACGGCTACTAGGATCTGCTTTGATAACCTTACGTAAAAATACCCACTAGAACCTCTCACCTCTCACCACTCTCACCACTCTCACCTCTCACCTCTCACCTCTCACCTCTTACCTCTTACCTCTTACCTCTTACCTCACACCTAATTATCAATCACCCCCCCACTCAACACATTACAACCCTTGTACTCATCATCGATATAGATGAACACATCTTCTTTGGCCTTCAAAAACCACTCTTCGATTGCATCGTTTTTCTTACGCGTTAACGCAATGTTCGCAATCTTCTGGTAATCATCCTTCAAATTCGCGTAATGTGGCGGGTATTTCGCTTTGTAATACAAAATACGAACTGCCGACCGACCATCATCCGTACGGTAAGGAATTGGAGTAGAAATGGTTCCCACTTTCATCGAATCCAATGAGAAATACAATCCCGGCTCCATCGTGCCGTCGAATGGCATACGCGTGGAACGTGAGGCCATATCCAACATCAATCCACCCGCGTCTTGCGTTAATTTATCTTCTGAATATTCACGTGCTGCCTTATCAAATGTCAACGAATCGCGTTGAATAACGATACGCAAACTATCCAAGAAATGTGTCGGCTCTGTCAAATCCAATTTTTGGTAATCCGGACGAATCAAAATGTGACGCGCATGATACTCTTGTCCGCGAACCGCCAATAGTTGAATTAAGTGATATCCAAATTCAGATTCCACAACATCCGACATTTGGTTCGGCTTTAATTTCAAAGCAGCGGCTTCAAACGGAGCGACCATTTGACCACGCTTTGAGAATCCTAAATCACCACCACGCTTTCCACTTCCTAAGTCCTCCGAATACAATTTGGCTAATTCCTCAAAGGATTCTCCTTTTTCAATCCGCCGACGATAATCCATCAAACGAGCAACTAACTCCGACTTCTGTGTTTTGTTTGGCTTCGCTAAACGAACAATATGCCCCACTTCCACTTCAGAAGGCAAATAAGGCAATGAATCTGTTGGAATACGAGTAAAAAATGCCGCAACTTCCTTCGGAGTGATTTTCACATCACTCGTGATTTTATCCTGCATTTTACGGCCCGTCAACTGCTCTTTTAATGACAAACGTAAATCTTCTTTCAGATTCACAATCGATTTCCCATAAGCCTCTACAATGTTTTTAGCAGAACCGTATTGCGCTTCCATTTGATCCATACGAGAATTCAATTCGCCATCAATACGTTTTTCATCGACAATGACAGAGTCAATTTCCGCTTTGGCCAACATCAATTTATTCACCACCAAGCCTTCTAAAATCTGGCAACGATTCGGAGTGTTTGCCTGACCACTCGTTAAATATTGGCTGTATTGCTGTTCTACCTCCGACTTCAGGATAAAATGATTGTCCACTTTGGCAATGATTTTATCAATCAATGTACCTTTGTCTGTCTCTTGCGCATGTACGCCTGCAGAAACGCAAAGCATCACAAATCCCAACAAATACCCTTTCAATTTCATATATTTCATGTTTCTATTGCATAATGCGATTCAACTCCTCCGTTTGTAATACCACGGGAAAACGTTGCTTCAAATTCGTTAACCAATCCTTCTCTAATTGCGCCTGTAGTTCGCGAATAATCGAACTACGTGATTCATCAAAACGCTTCAAACGCTCAGGCTCCAATGCGCTAATTTCGATGTAAATATGTCGGCCATCCAATTCTTTCGTCTGCTTCCCTACTTCCCAAGAAACTCCATCCAAAATCGTATTTTGACCTTTGATAAATAAACCTTCCTCAGCCACCAAACTCTGCGGTTTAATCGCATTAAATCGCTTTACCACATCTTCCATCGATTGCGAGTAAAACTTAATGGCAACACGTGCGTTTTTAGCCTTATCTGTTTTAGACACGGGTTTTAAGGTTCCCTCCACTTTCTCGATAATGCGCGTTGGGCTAATTCCTTTTTTAACTAAATATTTTACCAAATAATTAACGCGAGCCTCAGACAAACTATCCGCTTCCGAAGCATCATGATAACCGGCTAATTCAATCACATAATCCCGATTTTTAGCCATCAGAATGAATAATTCTTGTGCAATTTTCGTCGCACTCTCTAGCATATCTGAATGCCCTAATGCAAAACCAATATCCGGTAAGCGTTTATTCATCGGATATGGCGACTTCACAACCAATTCCAATGCGTCAGCTAATGTCTTTGGCGTATCCGCATCAATGATTTTAGCCTTCGCGCGTGCTGGCATGGTAAATTGTGCCGCATGCGATTGGAAGTAGGCTTGTTGGCGCAAACTATCCAATGACTTCTCAAATATCTCCTGATCAATAATTTTACTGTACAAATTACCCTCAAAAAACTCCTGCATCTGCTCTTTAAAAGCTGGATACTTCGTTTCTAAATTCTTCTCCTCCTCTTCCAGCGTATGAATATCAACAAATTCCTCTAGCCACGTCCGCTCTGAAATACTAGGTAAATAACCCAAAGCTTTTAATTTCTTCTTTTGTTGGGCCACAATAAACTGATAAAAATCCTGAATCGTCCAGGTCTTATCCGAAACCTGCAACAAGGGCATTTTCAAATAATATTCATCCCCAATACGATCTTGTGCAAAGCGCTCAACTGCGATTTTTTCAGCAGCTTCTAACACAACAACCTTATTTTCTGCTTTGACACGCTTCATAAAGGAAGCACGAATCAAAGCACTTCGCTCGGGATCCGTGACTACTTTTTGGCGTAAATACTCCGCCATTTCATCGTAGCTCAACAAAGGTTTTTTGTCTAATAACTTGAATATCTGCCAACCTAAATTCGTCCGAATCGGCTCAGTATAATCCCCTAAACGTTGGATTGTGAATAATTTACTTTGCAATTCTTCCGACAAATCTGACGAATAATACCAGCGGCGTAATTCCCCCCCTCGACCTTTTGAATAAGGATCTTCGGAATAATTCTTACAAATCAACTCAAAAGACTCATCGCCTTTCTCCAGGTATTTTTGCACTTGTTCGATGCGATTCTTCGCATCTACCTGCAAGTTTGTTGCAGCATTTACGGGAACAGAAACCAAAATATGTGCCAAACGAATCTTTCCCTGATTCGGGCGGACATCTAAAATCTTAATCAAATGATAACCCGCTGTTGTACGCACAATACCCGAAACACCACCTTTTTCAAGCGCATAAACAGCATTCTCAAAAGCATATTGTGTTTGTAAACTTGTCACAAAACCAATGTTTCCGCCTTTGGCTGCCGATAAATCATCTTCAGAAAACTTCTTCGCTAAATCTTCAAATACCTCGCCAGCCAATATGCGTTTGCGGATATTATCAATTTTCTGATAGGCAATTAAAGTATCTGCTGTCGTTGGATTAGCAGGTAATTTGACCAAAATATGAGCTACGTGTTTTTCGAATTTTAATCGTTGGTATGCTTCCTTCACCAGCGCCTCCGACTTATCTCCATCGATCAAATAAGGACTTGCCAATTCCTTGCGAAAGCTTTGGTATTCATCCTGAAAAGCGGCAGATTGAGGAATTTTAGCATCTTCCGCAGCTAAAATCTTCAATTGGTAATCAATATAATCCGATAAAAACTTCTGCTTATTATCCGCCTTGATGCTATCACTTTCCAATAATCTGCGATAATCTTTCTCGAATACGGCCGCTGAAATCTTTTTGCTTCCCAATTGAATAGGCGCATCCTGCTGAGCCCGCAAAGAAAGCGGCAACAGACAACATAATCCAAGTAAGTATTTAACGGGAAACTTAAAATTCATTTTCTAAACTAATTACACACAAGTCGACAAAATTACACAAAAACCTGCAATTTACCGGCCTTATTCTTTATTCATTTACGTGGATTCGATAAGAATAACCATACTGATAGGCACCTAAACCGGCCTTCCCTCCTTTCCAATTTCCGCGCTTAAATCGCGTAGACTTTCCTTTGGGCAAAGCTGACCAATCCCATTGCAATTCCGATACGCCCAACAAATCCCGACCATCTTGCTTCGACCAATAATGTAAACCTAAACTGCCCAATCGCGCTCCCCATAAAAACCAGGAAATAGGATTGCTAACGGCACTCCACTCAACCAACATTAAAGGAACTTGCAACATACCTCCCCATTGATTGACTTGGTTCAACAAATGTTGATCCTTCGTATAATCATCCAACTCCCAAAGGGAAACCTGTAAACCCAATTGGTCACCGGGATTCAATAGCATTCGTAAGGCAGGAATCGTATGCAAGGCGATTTTATCGCCTTGTCGAACACCTCCCAGAAACCGTGAAGCCGTTTCCATGCGCAGAATTTTACCTTCCTTGATGGCCACAAGGTTATATTCTACCCAAAGCTCATCCTTCAAATTCACATTTTCTTGAATATCGTAGGCCGTGATGGAAGCTAGTTGCAAACTAATTTCGCGTGGTTTCTCTTGGGTAATGACAACAGGATTTGCCTGAACTGAAGAAGGTACAGTCGTTCGCCGACAAGCCATCATCGAAAGCAAAGCAAGAAAATAAATGAATTTACGCATGTTTAGCAGCCGGCTCTTGTTGGGTCAAGCAGTGAAAACTCCCCTGCCCCCAAATGATTTTCTTCGCCGAAAGTCCAATAACGGGCCTATCTGGAAAAAATTGTGCTAAAGTCGCTAAAGCAAATGCATCCTGCGGACAATCAAAAGTTGGCACCAAAACACCCGCATTGCAAATGTAAAAATTCGCATAAGAACCTGGCGCGCGAAACTCATCAATCACGACTGCCGCTGGCATAGGAATCTCCACGATATTCAAAGGCTTGCCATTCGGTAAGCGCATCGCCTTCAATTCTTTTAAATTCTGATCCAATACCGCATGATTTTCATCTTGCTCATTCGGCTCAACCATCGCAATGACCGTGTCCTCATTCACAAAACGAACGGTATCATCGATATGTCCATCGGTATCATCACCTACAATCCCATCAGAAACCCAAAGAACTTGTTCGACGCCGTAATAATCACATAAATATTGCTCGATTTGAGCCTGACTCAAATGTGGATTCCGATTGGGATTCAACAAACAAGACCGACTCGTTAAAACAGTCCCTGCTCCATTGAAATCGACCGAACCACCTTCCATGATTATACCAGGACTTACTTTTTTAAGTCCCAAAATTTCCGCTACACGAGTTGGGGATTCATTATCCGAATCAAAGGGCGGATACTTTCCACCCCAAGCATTGTAGCCCCAATCGACGATTAAGCGCTCATTATTCGATTGATTAAGCAAAATCGCAGGTCCATGATCGCGACACCAGGCATCATTCGTAGGCTGAATATGCAAACGAATTTGCGCCGCATCAATTCCATAAACCAAATATTGAGACTCGATAAATTGGGCTAAATCCGCATCATTAACTTGAATATTAACCACTTCTCCTTGCGAAATAGCTTTGATCAATCCAAAATACTCGGGATACATTTCAGCTAATTTATCCCCTTGCCACGAATGATCATTGTGCGGAAAAGTAATCCAAGTGGATGAATGCTGTTCCCATTCTGCAGGAAAATAAAAGCCTAATTCTTTTGGTGTTTTCATTTTATAATTGTGCGATAATCCGCAATCCTTCTAGCGTAATCAATTTGTTAACTTCATCAAAATATTGCTCTAAGGGAGTCAAAATGGACGAAAGCCCACCTGTAGCAATGACTTTAACTTCCACTTTTCGTTCTGTCTTCACCCGCGCAATCATTTCTTTCACCATCCCCACATATCCCCACAAAATACCCGATTGAATGGCAGAAACCGTATCAAAACCTAAAGCTGAATCAGGCATCTCCAAAGGCACTTCAGGCAATTGAGCAGTTTGTGAGAACAAAGATTTCACAGCCGTTTTTAAACCTGGAGCGATGGAAACTCCCTGCATTTTACCATTTTGGTCAACTAAAGTAAAGGTCAATGCAGTCCCAAAATCCACGATCAATACCTCAGAGTCATAATGATGATGTGCATAAACCGAGTTAGCAACCAAATCGGCACCAATTTCATCCGGACTCACCACCTCAATCGGCAAGGATTTATACAATTCGGGGCCCATGATTTTCACCGGAAATCCCACCCAATGTTCCAAACCTTTTTGAATTTGAATCAACACAGGAGGAACCACGGAACTAATCAACACAGATTCAACTTTCACCCCTTCAAATCCCTTTTCCGCCAATTCTTTTTGAATCCAATGCTCCAATCGAATAGCCGTCCAAGGCTGATGCGTGGGCGTTCGCAAATGAACTTGCCAGCCTTCCGCTGTGTAAAACCCACAGACGATATCCGTGTTCCCAATGTCAACGACTAAATGCATATATATTATTGTGGTAAATCTTTTTCTAAACCAGCCGACAAGATCGGAAATCGCAACCACGATTTGGGATCTAAGCTATAGTCATCTACATGGAAACCTGGCGCATAACGCTCCCGTTTCCACTGATTGCGTGCCCATAAACGGAAAAACCGATGAATGAATCCATCCAATTGTTCTCGGCTATAATGTGCACCATAAACTTGTTTCAAGGACTCCAAACAAGCTACTGGGCTTTGGTGTTCATAAAACGACCAGCGTTCAAGCGAATTTAATATCGGATAAGGCATCAAATCTTCCTCATCCACTTGCTTGCTATCCAATGGCCGTAATTCCGCACTCGGCTCTAATTGGTTCACATTTGCCAAACCAGCCACTCGCCATTGACCACCCAATCCTTCTTTCTCCATCCATCGCAACCAAGTCCGCAAATACGCTTTATCAATACCGGCAATCGGTGAAATAGAACCCGAGGTATCGCCATCCATGGTGGCATAACCCACACTGGCTTCTGAACGATTCGAGGTGGCTAAAAGTAGGGCATTTTTGATATTGGCCAACATCCATACGCCTGGGGCACGAACACGAGCCTGAACATTTTGCAACGTAATATCGTCTTGTTCCCAAGTTAAAGGACGCTGAATTGTTTGTTCGATTAGTCCCCGATAGCCTTGAACCAAGCCATCAATTTCAATTTCATGATGTTCTGTTCCAATGCAGGCTGCCAAAGCCGCGGCAGATTCGCGGGTATCTGCTGACGAGTTGACCGTTCCTTGGTAGATGGTCGTCATCAACTGAGCAACCAAGTCCTTCTCGTTTGCACACGAATTAATCCAAGGTATATAGGCCAAACACTTTTTAACAGCTTCCCAACCCAATTCTTCCACGGCTAAATGAACTGCGGTAGCACATAAAGAAGCAATCGCGGAGGAATCTGCTCCTCCCGAAAGGGAAATAACATATCCATACGAATACGATTTTCGCAAATAATCCCATAAACCTAAGGCAATGGAACGCGAAAATTCTTCTTCTTTAATATGGCTTGAGGATTCCCAAGCGTCTATTTCAGGATTAATAATTATGCCATTTTTGCTCTTCAATTCACCTATTGAAACTAGATCATCTGCCTCAGTAGGATATCCTAGTACATCGAGACTACAGGCAATCACCTGAGCATCTTGAAACGAAAAACGCTTCGTTTGCGCTAAAATATGTCCATTTTGAGCAATGTAGGCATCTCCGTCGAATATCGTCCGACCGGATTCATTGCCGAGTAAATTGGCAAATACATATCCCCCTTGAATAATTTCCGCACCTTCGATAGCTAATTGTTGGCGCACCTTCGATTTCCCAAACGAAAAATGCGAGGCAGTCGGATTGCAAATAAATGAAACCCCACGTTTCCCTAAAGCATGCGCAGGCCGCTTCTCACCTTCCCAGGCATCTTGACAAATCTCAATTCCGAAGGTAATTTCTCCTAAACCGAGGCGATAATCTCCGAAGGGAATGTTATCAATCCTGGTTCTTACACCCGCAGGCCAAGGCGTAAACCAGCGTGCTTCATAATGTATGCCTTCGTTTGCTAAATGCTGTTTGGGGATATAAGCCTGAATTTTGCCTTGATAGAGAACAGCAACGACATTGTATAATCGGGATTCGTATGTAATGGGTAGACCCACCAACAAAACTAAATCCGTGGAATAATCGAGTAGTTTCTGTACAGATTCCTGCGCTTTTTGCTGCGTAAATGGAGAAAAGAATTGGTCCTCACAACCATAACCTGTCAAACACATTTCCGGCAAGCACAATAGATTTGCACCAGCGTCTTTCGCGACTTGAATTGCTCCAATAATTCGTTGGAAGTTGCCTTCCCAATCCAGGGGTGTTTGGTTTAAAACCCCAGCGGCCACATGAATTTTTGGCATATTATCTAGGCTTTTGTGCTGAAACTTTTGGACTTGGTTTAAAAATCCGATTCCAAAGACGCGCTGGTTTCGAAGATTTTGTCGCTAATTCGGAATAAGAAACGGAACGAACATGTTTGTATCGAGGAGTCCACATCCATGACAAGGCCTCATGTGGTCGGTAATAATTTTCCCCATGCCGATGTTCCACACGCACATGGCATGTTGCACGCGGGCAACGTGCCGACCAGCATCCCGCTAAACAAAGGCAAAAAACACAGCCCAGGCATAGCAACAAAAAGGTTCTGGAAAAAGATCTATATACCATGTAACATCAAAAAGAATTCATCAATTAGAACGAATCCTTATTAGTTAAATTACAAATCAACCCGTATTTTTACATACAATTTAGGCCAATATGGAATTAAAGACCAAAGATATAAAATCGGTTTTAAAAAGAGGTGATTTTGAATACCCCGTCATGGAATCTTTTTACACGATTCAAGGCGAGGGAAAATACCAAGGCCATGCCGCATATTTTATTCGTTTGGGTGGTTGCGATGTAGGTTGCCACTGGTGCGACGTCAAAGAATCGTGGCCGGTAGATACTCATCCAATTAAATCTGTTGACACATTATTATCAGAAGCCCTCGCTTTTCCGGGTCGTTTAGTTGTGATTACTGGTGGAGAGCCTTTGATGCATGATTTAGGTCCATTGACAGAAGCTTTTCAAACAGCCGGATTTCGCACACACATTGAAACATCTGGCGTTTGTGAGACATTTACGGGATCATGGGATTGGATTTGTTTTTCCCCAAAGAAATTCAAAGAACCGAATCCAGCCATACTTCCGTTTGTACATGAATTGAAGGTGGTTATTTTCCATCCCTCAGATGTTGCTTGGGCGCAAGATTGGGCTAGCAAAATCAATTCGAACGCGCATTTATACATGCAACCTGAATGGTCGAAACAAGCAAGCATGAATCCACTCATTGTAGAATTTGTAAAAGCCAATCCAATTTGGCAAATTTCGGTTCAAACCCATAAGTTCCTACAAATCCCTTAAGGTATGTTGGCCTGGCTCATTCCTTTCTTGACTTTATTTGAGCCTTCCGATTCACTTGCAGTGGTATCCGTGGATCCCGTGATCAACGCGTATCGAACGCAATATTTTCCTCAGTTCTTACCGAACCAACAAAAACTGTATTTCACGGTCCGAAAAGAATTGAATTCGGACGAGGAAATCTATTATGCCAATTGGAAAGATGGGCATTTCGACACTGCACTACCCATCAGCGAATTAAATCAAGAGAACAACGAGGGAACGCCTACATTTTCGGCTGATGGTTTACACATGATCTTCTCGGGTTGCGAATATCCGAATTCCTTTGGAGGCTGTGATTTATATGAAACGCACTGGATCGATGGATCGTGGACAAAGCCCAAAAACCTAGGTTTTCGAGTGAATAGCCATGATTGGGAAGGTCAACCGCATCTAAGTAACGATGGCGGCAAACTGTTTTTTGCATCTGACCGACCGGGAGGATTTGGGAAACGCGATTTATGGGTTTCCACCAAAGACGAAGTCGGGCAATGGCAATTTCCGGTCAATTTAGGGACAAGCATCAATAGTGCAGAAGATGAACAGGGGCCTTATTTATTAGCCAAGAAAAACCGCTTCATCTTCTCTAGCAACAAAAAGGGAGGTTTAGGCGGTTTAGATTTCTACCAAATCCCCTACCCGATTTCCGATCAGCCAGCGAAGCCAATCCAACGCATAAACACGGATTACCATGATGCGGGAATTACACCAAGCGAGCAAGCAGAATTCTATTACATTTCTCGTAGACTCAATAAACCAAATCAAGATTTAGGCATTGTGCGGATTTTCATCCCCGATTCGACCTTTGAGGATTCAAGTCCTGTTATTGTGTTTGAGCAAATCAAATTCGACGACATTGAATTTGAAACCAATGCATGGCAATTGGATTCGATACCGCCTAGCTTAAGCCAACTGATCACTTACCTCACACAAAACCCTACGAAACAGGTCGAAATCCAAGGACATACCGATGAAGTGGGCGGCGCTGAAAAAAACCTTTTACTCTCAGAGAAAAGAGCATTAAGTATCAAAATGGTTTTAATTCAACACAAGATTAATCCGGAACGAATTAAAACGATTGGATTTGGAAATACCCAGCCTAAAATTAAAAATCCGACAGCTTTAGATCGAAAACAAAACCGTCGGATTGAGATTATCGTACACTAACGCTTCTTGCGTTTCTTGGCTTTCCGCTTTTTATGTTTTTTCTTTTTACTAGACTTTTTACGAATCGGCGTGGGATGTTCTTCCTTCGCGAGCGAATCTCGTTTTAATAAAAAGGTCTTCAATGAATCCGTTAATTCCTCCGTTGTCAGTGCGCGAACCTTCACTTTCGAAATTCCATAAGATACCAAACCCAATTCTTGCGCGGCTACTTTGGAAACATCAATGACCCCTCCTCGTAAAAATGGCCCGCGATCATTGACACGAACAATCGTCTTTTTACCTGTTTTAGGGAATTCCACCTCGACCCAAGTTCCCATGGGAAAAGAGCGATGCGCGGCTGAAAATACAAAAGGATGATAAGGTTCTCCGGATGTTGTTTTACTACCCCAATGGCGTATATGGTAAAACGTTCCGAGTCCTTGCTGCGTTTGAGCGTGAAGGCTGGTGAAGGCCAACAAGCTAAGCAGGAAGACATGTTTTATTTGCTTCATAGCTGGCAAAATTAGTCCCTTAAAGTCTATAAAACAAAAAGGCCCTCACGATGGAGGGCCTTTTTAACAAATCTTAAAGCGGATTAACGCTTGTTGATATCGACAAATGCACGTGGCGTCGCACCTACATAAATTTGACGAGGACGGCCGATTGGCTCTTTATTCGTCATCATTTCTTGGTGTTGTGCAATCCAACCTGGAAGACGACCGATAGCGAAAAGAATCGTAAACATGTTCGTTGGGATTCCTAAAGCACGGTAAATAATTCCTGAATAGAAATCGACGTTTGGATACAACTTACGAGCAACAAAATACTCATCGCTTAACGCAGCTGCCTCTAATTCTTGTGCGATTTTCAAAATCGGATCTTGAACGCCTAAAGCTGTCAACACATCATCAGCCGCTTTTTTAATGATACGAGCGCGTGGATCAAAGTTTTTGTAAACACGGTGACCAAAGCCCATTAAACGGAAACCTGAATTCTTGTCTTTCGCCATGGCGATAAACTTTGCAGTATCACCGCCAGCATTTTTAATTTCTTCTAACATCTCAATCACGGCTTGATTTGCACCTCCGTGTAATGGACCAAACAAGGCCATAATACCACCTGAAATGCTTGAGAACAAACTTGCATGAGATGAACCAATCAAACGAACTGTTGATGTAGAGCAGTTTTGCTCGTGGTCAGCATGTAAGATCAATAATTTATTCATCGCTTTAGAAACGATCGCATTTACCTCATATGCCTCACCTGGTTTTGCAAACATCATTTTCAAGAAGTTTGAGCAATAATCCAACGATTGGTCTGGAGCAACGATACCTTCGCCGATGCTTTTCTTGTAATTCCAAGCCGCATAAATAGGCAAAGCAGCTAATAAACGTAAGATATTATCTTCTTTCTCGTCCGTTGAATATTGACCTTCCATCAAACCTACCAAAGCAGACAATTCGCTCATTGGGTGTGTGGAAGTTGGGATAACCTGTGCAATGTTCAACAAAGCTTGATTAGCCACGGTATATTTTTGAACAGCAGCTTCAAAAGCATCTAATTGCGCTTGAGTAGGCAATTCACCGTGCAACAACAAATAAGCTACTTCTAAGAAACTAGCTTTGTCGGCTAATTCTTCAATGCTATACCCGCAGTGTCTTAAAATTCCTTCTTCGCCATCTAAAAATGTAATAGCACTTTTCGTTGCGCCTGTATTTTTATAACCCGGATCGTAGGTAATATAACCTGTCAAATCACGTAATTTGGCGATATCGATGGCTTTTTCGTGTTCTGTACCTTCCAAAGTTGGTAATTCAAAACTTTTACCATCCACATTGATCACTGCATTTTGAGACATAATCTTAATAAATATAATGTATAAGGTCTAGCAATTCAGAGACAGTTTAGTACTGTTCACCAAATTCAAGCCTCTAAGATAATACGATATTTTGAAAGGTTGCTTACCTTTATTAATCCAATTAAAATAAATTTAATTATCACAATTTTTTCTTCGCATATTTCAAAAAAATATTGATTTCATGGCTCTTATCTCTGAATTATTCAAAAGCTACGCATTTAGCGCTCAAGAGCGGTTTCTTCAATACGTACAAATTGATACTCAATCAGATCTTGCTTCGTCTAGCAGTCCCACCACTTTCAAACAAAAAAACCTAGGAAAGGTTTTGGTGCAGGAATTAATTGATTTGGGTATTCACAACGCTGAATTAGATGAATTCGGATATGTATATGCATCACTTCCAAGCAATGTTAGCCATGAGGTTCCCGGCATTTTCTTCTGCTCGCACATGGACACTTCGCCAGATTGTTCCGGAGAACATGTAAAACCCATCGTTCATCGAAATTATCAGGGCCAAGACCTTGTTCTGCCGGATGACCCAAGCGTGGTTATTCGAATGAATGATCACCCTGATTTAGCGGAGCAAATTGGAAATGATATCATTACAGCTAGTGGATTGACATTATTGGGCGCCGACAACAAAGCCGGAGTCGCAGAAATTATGGATGCGGTGGCATTCTGGGTAAAACACTCTGAAGTACAGCATGGTCCAATTACGATTGTCTTTACGCCTGATGAGGAAGTGGGTCGTGGGACCGACAACATCAATCTTGCCAAAATCAACGCCCAATTCGGCTATACCTTAGACGGGGAAAAACGTGGACACCTAGAAAATGAAACCTTTTCAGCCGATAGCTTTCATATCTACATTCAGGGGATTTCTCAACACCCCGGTTTTGCCAAAGGTCGAATGGAAAGTGCCTTAAAAATTGCGGCTGAGATAGTTGCCAAACTTCCCAAAGACACCTGCAGCCCCGAGACGACAGAAGAAAAAGAAGGTTTCATTCACCCAACCGATATTAAAGGGGATGTCGAAACAGCTCAGATAGACTTTATTTTACGAGATTTCGATGCTAGTCGATTGAAAACCTATGGCGAGGAACTTCAGAAAATTGCTTCTCAGGTCATGCAAAACTATCCGAAATCAACGGTACGTTTCGAACAAAAAGAACAATACCGAAACATGTACGAGGTTCTCCAGCATCATCCGCATTGCATGGATTTGGCGATGGAAGCGATGCGCTTAGCCGGCTTAAATCCAGAAACACGTTCGATTCGTGGGGGTACAGATGGTTCACGTCTGACATTTATGGGTCTCCCCTGCCCGAATATCTTTGCGGGAGAACACGCTTTTCACAGTCGGCAAGAATGGGTTTCCGTGCAGGATATGAACAAGGCGACGGAGACGGTGGTGTATTTGGCGGGGTTAGTGGCTGAAAAGTAGAGACGCGATACTTCGCGTCTAGTCTCTTTGGCAAACCTTCAAGGATTGCCAAAGTTTGAGACGCACTTAGTGCGGCAATTAGACCTTGGAACTTAGTCTTTGCCAAAGCCTTCAGGAATACAAAAAAAAAGAATCGGCGTGAAAAACGCCTCAAACTTTGGCAAAGCTTAAAGCTTTGCCAAAGAATCTATTCCCACTCAATCGTAGCCGGTGGTTTCGACGAAATGTCATACACCACGCGATTAACGCCTTTGACCTGATTAATAATTTCATTCGAAATACGACCCAAGAACGGATAAGGCAAATGACACCAGTCGGCAGTCATACCATCCACACTCGTCACAGCACGCAATGCAACAACTTGCTCATACGTACGCTCGTCGCCCATCACACCCACAGATTGCACCGGCAATAAAATAGCACCGGCTTGCCACACTTGGTCATATAAACCTTCCGACTTCAATCCATTGATGAAAATGGCATCTACTTTTTGAAGAATATCCACCTTCTCTGGGGTAATATCGCCCAAAATACGAATCCCTAATCCCGGACCTGGGAATGGGTGTCTTCCCAAAATATCTTGTGGAATCCCTAAGGTTTTACCCACCAAACGAACTTCGTCTTTAAACAAGGCATCTAAGGGTTCTACGATCTTCAATTTCATGAAATCAGGTAAACCACCCACATTGTGATGCGACTTAATCGTTGCACTTGGCCCCTTCAAAGAAACCGATTCAATTTTATCGGGATAAATCGTTCCTTGACCTAACCAAGAAACACCCTCAATTAAATGCGCCTCCTCATCGAATACCTCAATAAATGTCTTACCAATTGCCTTACGCTTTAATTCAGGATCCGATAAACCTTTCAAGGCATCATAAAAACGTTGTTTGGAATTAACACCTTTCACGTTCAAGCCCAAGGTTTGGTAAGATTCCAATACCTGCTCAAATTCATCTTTGCGCAAAAGACCATTGTCAACGAAAATACAATATAAGTTCTTGCCAATCGCATGGTGCAATAAAACCGCCGCAACGGAACTATCAACGCCTCCCGACAAGCCTAATACCACTTTATCTGAACCAATTTTGGCCTTCAATTCAGCCACAGTACGATCCACAAATGAATCTGACGTCCACGTAGGTGCACATCCACAAATACCTAACACAAAGTTTTGAATCAATATGCTACCTTCGGTTGAGTGAGTAACCTCCGGGTGAAATTGAATCCCGTAGATCGGCTTCGAAACATGTGCAAAAGCTGCCACGCGAACCGTTTCTGTAGAACCAATCAATTCATATTCTGCAGGCAATTCCATTATCGTATCGCCATGTGACATCCAAACCTGACCCGTGGCAGATAAGCCTTTCAATAAAGGACTCTCTTTGACACTTGTCATATGCGCCCGACCGTATTCACGATGACCTGAATTCTGCACGGAGCCTCCGCCCTGATGTGCCAATAATTGCGCTCCATAGCAAATACCCAAAATAGGCAAGCTACCAAACAAGCTCAAATCAACCCGTGGAGAATCTTCTTCACGAACGGAACAGGGACTTCCCGACAAAATAATCCCCTTCACCGAATCATCGATTTCAGGAATGTGATTAAAAGGATGGATTTCACAATATACTTGTGCCTCACGAATACGACGCGCAATTAATTGCGTCACTTGAGAACCAAAGTCGAGGATAATAATTTTTTCCGCCATAAAGCCTTTTGCTTAAAAATAAACGGCAAAGGTCGCAATTTCTAGGCAAAAACCGAAAACTAATCTTGATAAATTAAGTAACGCTTCCGCATTTCTTTATATGCGTCTAAAGCTGGCTTCCAAGCAGCACGAATTTCTTGCTCTGATTTCCCGGCCAACAAAGCTAAACGAAGGCTATCGGTCCCAGCTAATTTATCAAAAAAGGAAGGAGACGTAAAAAAGCTTTCTTTCCGACCGGTCTTCTCAAACATCTCGATCAAATAGCTCAAACTAAATCCTAGTTTTCGGGTAGATACTGTTCGTAAATCTTTTCCATAGCATAATTGCCCTTTTAAAGGAGGGTCCATCGCACCCTGAAGGGGCAATGGGGTAAAACGATACTCCCCTGCCGCTGGGTTTGGTGTACCGATCACCTGAAATTGCGTATTTGTCCCACGACCTACACTTACGATGGTGGGTTCAAACAAACACAAAGAAGGATATAAACCGATCGACTGATCATTGGGCAAATTAGGAGAAGGTGCGATAGATACATGCACGACACTTTTATGTGTATATGTTGCAACAGGAATCACTTGTAGGTCACATGTTACTTTATTTGCTAGCCAACCTTCACCGTTCAGCATTTTGGCATACTCGCCCATCGTCAATCCGTGTACGATAGGAATTGCAGTCAGACCAACAAAAGAGGCAAATTTAGTGGGATCCAAAACGGGTCCATCCACATAATGTCCATTGGGATTTGGGCGATCTAAGACGAGCAATTTGACTTTGTTTTCTGCACAGGCTTCTTGAACATATAAAAGCGTCGAACTATAGGTATAAAAACGTGTCCCTACATCTTGTATATCAAAAATCACGACATCGATGCCTTGCAAATCTTCCGGTGTAGGTTTCTTATGTTTTCCATACAAGGAAACCAAAGCTAAACCCGTTTTCGAATCAACCTCATTATCAATGTGTGCGCCAGCATCCGCCGTTCCACGAAAACCATGTTCAGGCGCGAAAATTCGTTTGACTTGAATACCCAAGGATAAAAGACTGTCGGCCAAATGCGTATTCCCAATCATGGACGTATGATTCACGACCAGTGCAACCTGTTTTCCTTTTAAGATAGGTAAATACAATTTCGTCTGATAAGCTCCGGGAATAGCTTGACTATAAGCGATTTGGCTAATGCCAAAAAACAATACGAAGATTAGTTTGTAGTTTCGAAGCAATCCCATTTTCTTTGCGCGTTGGTTTAGATTGACCAAATATCCGATAAAATTTAGAAATAAGAAACCGGTGAATTTCCCATTATTTATTGCCAGGCGAATTCGAAGTACCCAAGACACATCTTTTTCCAAGACGGTGACCTATGTGGGCATCGGAACTATTGCCCTGGGTGCCGGAATCATTTTAATTGCCTTTTCGATTCTTTTCGGATTCAAAAAAGCGATTCTCAATAAGATGATCAGCTTTTCTGGCGATATGCGCGTCTCACAAATCTCTGCCAATCACTCGCTTTCCGAATCTCCGATGACCCGAAATTTAGCATGGGAGAAGCAAATTAGATCGATTGACGGCGTCGACCACCTGCAAGCACATGTTCAAAAACCGGGCATTATCGTTGGCAAAGAAAATATGTCAGGCGTCGTGATTAAAGGCATTGGCTCCGATATGCCCCAAACGCAAATTCAAGCCAACATGCTTGTCGGCAGTTCAACGATTAAAAATCCACAAGATATTATCCTCAGTAAGAGTTTGGCGAAACAGCTCAAGGTAAAACTCAATCAATCGTTGATTCTATATTTTTTAAGCCAACCGGAAAGGCCGCGTAAAGTACATATAAGCGGGATTTATGAAACAGGACTCGAGGAAATGGATAAGCTCATGGTATTAGCAGATCGCGCTTGGGTTCAAAAAATGAATCAATGGACGGCAGATTCCATTGGCACCTATGAAATTCATTTGGCCAAACCCATTTCGCCGCAAAGTATCTTGAACACCTTACCGCACGATTGGAAATTAGAAACGAGCGAAGAATTGTATCCCGCACTTTA
>CALLKB010000234.1 GCA_938008575.1 uncultured Cytophagaceae bacterium
CTTCTAAATTAGGCGATTTCAAAAATCCTTCATCCACCATGTGCTGCAATTGCGCCAATAAATGATCATAATAGCCATTCGTATTCAGAATGGAAATAGGCATTTGGTGTAAATCCAATTGCTTCCAGGTCAACATCTCAAACAACTCATCCAAGGTACCAAAACCACCTGGCAAGGCAATTACTCCATCAGCCAGTTCTGCCATTTTCTGCTTCCGACTGTGCATCGTTTCCGTCACATAACATTCCTGAATACCTGTATGCTTCACTTCCCAAGGCTCCATAAACGACGGAATCACCCCAATCACATGACCGCCCAACCGTAAATATTCATCTGCCAAAACGCCCATAATTCCCACACTCCCCGCACCAAAAATCAATTTGCAATCGTGCTTCTTGAACGCCTGCATTAAGGCTTTGGCTTCTGCTTCGTAAACCGGGTTGTGCCCTTTTGATGAGCCACTATAAACTAAAATTGTTTTAGACATGTATAATTTGTGTTAACGCGTCCGCTAGCCGCGTGTAAGTAAACGTAAAATTTAACTCTTTTTGTATTTTCTCCGAAGAAACAAAATTTCCTCCTGTAACTAAAACGGCCATCTCACCCAGTACCAAACGCAATGCCCAAGCCGGAACTTTAGGCCACCAAATCGGTCTGTGATAAGCCGCCGCAATCTGTTTTGTCATCTCTGCATGTGTCACCGGATTTGGCGACACAGCATTATAAACACCATGTGCATGCTCATCCGTCAGCGCACATGCAAACATTTTGACTAAATCCTGAATATGTATCCACGATTGTCCTTGCGTTCCCTTGCCTAAAATCACGCCGACAAACCAACGAATCGGTCGGGCTAATACGGGGAATATTCCCCCATTCGCACCCAAAACCAAGCCTATGCGCAATTTCACCACACGTAAATCCTGTATTTCATCCACCGCCTTTTCCCAAGCCACCGTACAAGCACTTAAAAAATCGGCGCCCGCCGAAGTATCCTCCTTACAAAGTACATCCCCAGAATCCGCGCCATAATAACCAATTGCCGAAGCAGACACAAAGGTGTGCACCTGATGATTTCGTGTTTTTAAGGCCTCCGCCAACAAGCGAGTAGAGGCCACTCGCGAACGAATCAATTCCTTTTTTCTTGCCTCCGACCAGCGTTTATCGGCAATCCCAGCACCGGCCAAATGTACAATCGCATCAATGTCATCCAAAGCATCAGCCGCCAGAAATCTTTTATCAATATCCCAGCCACCTTGGCGTGATAATACACGCGTTTGATGTCCCAGCGCATGCAAATATGTCTGTAGTTCTTGCCCGATAAAACCCGTTCCGCCGGTAATGAGAATACGCATTAATTTCCTTTTTTTATCGCCTGGTAAATCACTTCATTAATCCCTGTGCGGATATTCGCATCAGAAATTTTGCTATTATTTCGGGTTGGGTAAACGCGATTCGACAAGAAAACATAGACCAAATCCTGATTCGGATCTACCCAAGTATAAGTTCCCGTAAATCCTGAATGGCCAAAGCTCGCCCCGCTCGCAGATGGCGCCGCTGATATGCCTGGTTTCTTACGATCCGGTTTGTCGAAACCAACTCCCCGACGGGAATTTTCTTCCACCGAAAGCGGATACGAAGTCCATTGCTTCATCGTCTTCTCCTCGATGAATTGTTGGCCTCCATAATAGCCATTCTGCAAATACATCTGCATCAATTTCGCTAGGTCATTTGCATTGCCAAACAAGCCTGCATGCCCACTAATACCGTCCAATAATGCTGCACCTTCATCATGCACTTTGCCATGAATCAAGGTCTTGCGAAATAGCGAATCATATTCAGTTGGGACAATGCGTGCTAACGGAAAATACTTCTCCGCCTGATACACCAAAGTACTCGCTCCTAAAGGTTTGTAAAAAGCCTCGGAAAGGTAATTTGTCCAGGTTTTACCGGTGATGCGCGGAGCGATTTGGGGCAATAAATAATACGATAAATCCGAGTATACATATTCTTTTTTCTCCCGCAGTGCCGAGTTTTTAATCGCATCGTTTACTTGCGCGCTGATGCTGCGATGCGCCCAAAGGTTCGGGGCAACTTGAATTGGATATTCTTCTGAAGTGGCATATGAAAGCGTTCTCGGCTTCCAACGTGTCACTTCCGACTTAATGTCGACACATGAATCCCACAGGTTTTTCTGTGTACGAATGATTTTTTTGATGCGCTCCTCACCTGCCGCTTTCGTCAAATATTTTTCCACAAACGAGTATTGCATATCGTTTTTGGCATAACGCTGATTGAACTTTTTACTGTGGACAATCATGTCGGTGCTATCAATGTAATCCTGCCAAAAAGGAATCCATGCCCGCAAGCGCGCTTGATGCGTCAAGACATCCAAATACTTCAAATCCTTTTTGTTGCTTTGCGCAAATTCCGGAATCAATTCCCCCATGGTCGTTTCCAAGGTAAATTTTCCTTGATCCTGCCATTTCATCAAAGCCGGAATCGAGGTAGAAATTTTGGTAATAGATGCCAAATCAAAGATATCCGTCTTTTTCAAAGGTTCTTTGGATTCATAAGTTTGAGTACCAAACGCCTTGTGGTAAATCACCTTGCCTTCTTTGGCAATCAATACCACAACCCCCGGAGCACCTTTGATATCGATCGCTTTTTGTGCCAAAGAATCCACTTGCTTATTCAAATATTTACCCGAAATGCCCACCGCTTCCGGAAGCACATTGTATTGCAAACGGCCCAAACTAGGTGTGATAATCCCCATGCCAGCTGGGTAATCCGCAGACGCGCTCACCGGCATTTTACCTTCTGCCGCAATTCCACCGAAAATCACGGATGCTGCTGCTTCTTGCTGAGCCACTCCATCCTGATAAGTTAAAACCAAGCCTCCCAAATTCTTCAAGTTCTCAAAAGACTTCAGGGTAAATGGATTCGCGAAATAAGACAAGATGGTTTTCGGGGTCGCAAAACGCTTCACCAAAGCCTGAATCTGCGGTTTAATCGCATAATTATTTGCTGGTCGGTAAGAAATTCCGTGCAAGCCCATCAACACAACATTGTAATTTTTCAAGGCATTTTCCACGCGAGTAATCGTCGAGTCGGCACTCGTTTCATCCAAATAGAAATGCTCCATTTCGACGTAATTTTGGGCCAATTTCTGGAACTCTGTTGGGAATACCCCACCATAATTTGCCTTTCCAATCGCCAGGGTGGCAATTTTCAAGGTATCTAAACGGCGCAGTGGAATTAAGTCAAAGGGGTTTTTAAGAACTGTGGTTGATTTCTCTGCCAAGCTACGTTTCAACAAATCCGCTTGCAATGGATTGAGTTCGTCAATTAGATTTTTGGTTTCGATCGGTTGGTACTGATCTAAGCCCGCCCAGGCTTTGGCATTCAAGATGCGGCGAACGCGTTTATCGAGTTCTGCTTCTGTAATTTCGCCTTCTGTTAGGGCTTTTTTGATGGCATTAAATGCGGCAGGGACATCCACAAACGTTTCTAAAATATCGTTTCCAGCTAGGAACGCTTTCACGTTCGCTTGGCCTTCCGGGAACATTTTTGTCGCCCCTTTCATGTCCATGGCATCCGTAAAAACGAGGCCTTCAAATTTCAACGAATCGCGCAACAAACCTGTTACGATAGGCTTAGACATCGTCGAAGCAAGCATGGCTGTTGTGTCCAAGGAAGGAATGCTTAAATGGCCCACCATGACCCCTTGAAGACCTTTATTGATTAATTCCCGGTAAGGGAAAAGTTCTAAAGAATCTAGTCGATTGCGGCTATGCGTCAACACGGGAATATCATAATGAGAGTCGACGCCCGTATCTCCATGGCCTGGAAAGTGTTTGGCAGAGGTAATAATTCCACCATTTTGCAGGCCGCGCATATAGGCCAAAGACTTAGAGGTTACCGCCTCACGGTTCTCGCCGAAAGAGCGGAAATTAATGACAGGATTGTTCGGGTTATTATTCACGTCGACAACCGGTGCGTAATTGATATGCACACCCATCCGTTTGCACTGTTGGGCGATTTGAAAACCCATTTTCTCGATGAGCGCATCGTTGCCTTGAATCGCCCCGAGCGTCATTTGGTAGGGATAACGGACCGTGGAGTCCAAACGCATGTTTAGTCCCCATTCCAAATCCATCCCGATGAACATAGGCACTTTAGACATGGATTGTAGCTTATTAACCAAATTCGCCTGATTAGTCGGATAGCCCGCAAACAGCACAAATCCCCCTACATGGTAATTTCTCACGATGTCGTAAAGTCGGGTTGTGTCATACGTTGCATTGGTATTTCCACGTGGCATGAGGACCTGGCCTATTTTTTGGTCGACCGACAAGCTTTTCATGACGGAATCTACCCATTTGGATTTGGTATGAGGAAATAGGTCGGTTTGACTGTATGCGCTTATGCCTGAGGCGATGAAAATGAAGGCAAGTAGAATGCGTTTGATCATGTGTAAAAAGAGGTAATGGATTGTGAAAATACGGAATCTTTGCGATTTTATTGCTTGGATTTTCGTAAGCGGGAAAGGAATTGTATTTTTGGAGCTTAATTAGATGAACGTATGAGAAAAAAAATTGTTGCTGGAAACTGGAAAATGAATAAGACGGCTGCTGAGGCATTCGTTTTGGCTACTGAGGTAGCGCAATTAGTGAAGTCGGAGGTTCCGGCGGATGTACAAGTGATTATGGCGACGCCAGCCTTGTATTTGACAGGTGTTTCTCAGGTGATTGAGGGCATTGATAATTTGGCTGTTGCGGCACAAAACTGCCACGAAAAAGCATCAGGAGCGTATACAGGGGAGATTTCGGCGGTGCAATTGGCATCTGCTGCGATTCCGTATGTATTGATTGGACACTCGGAGCGTCGTGAATATTTCGCGGAGTCGAATGAACAATTAGCTGCCAAAGTAGATGCAGCATTAGCGAATGGAATCACACCGATTTTCTGTTGCGGAGAGAGTTTAGCTTTGCGTGAAGGCGGTGAGTTTTTGGCTTATGTAGCGGATCAATTAACAGCGAGTTTATTTCACTTATCGGCTGAGGAGTTCGGTAAAGTGGTGATTGCATATGAGCCTATTTGGGCGATTGGAACGGGTTTGACGGCTTCGGCTGAGCAAGCGCAGGAAATGCATGCACATTTACGTGTTCACATTGCTGCCAAATACGGCGCAACGGTAGCAGATAATTGTTCGATTTTATATGGTGGATCTTGCAATGCGAAAAACGCACAAGAGATTTTCGCAGGTCCGGATGTGGATGGCGGATTGATCGGTGGTGCTTCGTTGATCGCGGCGGATTTCATTACGATAGCGAAGTCGTTTTAATTTTGTTTGGCGGGTAAACGCTGCCGGGGTCTTCAGACCCCGGCAGCGTTACTCCTCCGAACGTTTTATAGTCGAAAAAAGTATATCAGTATGTTGGTAATCGCATTTGATGCAGATGACACGCTTTGGGTAAATGAACCCTATTTTCGTGAAAGCGAAGAGACCTTTGCTGCCTTGTTTGAGGACTATTTACCGATGCATCAAACCCAACAAGAATTGTTTAAAACCGAGATGGACAACCTGGCGCTTTATGGCTATGGGGTAAAAGGTTTTATGCTATCCATGATTGAAACAGCCATTCGAATTACGGGTGGAAATTTATCCGCTGAAGGTACAGATCGAATCTTGGAAATAGGGAAAGAACTACTCGAAAGACCCATTGAAATCCTTCCGCATGTAGAGACTGTTTTAGAGGCGCTGTCAACAAAATACCGCCTTGTGGTTGCTACCAAAGGTGATTTGCTCGATCAAGAGCGAAAATTAAAAAAGTCGGGGCTCGCCAAATATTTCCATCACATTGAAATCATGTCGGACAAAAAGCCGGAAGATTATCAAAAATTAATTCGTCATTTAGACATTGCTCCGGAGCAGTTTTTTATGATTGGAAACTCGTTGAAATCCGATATTTTACCTGTCTTGGAATTAGGGGGACATGGTGTTCATATACCCTTTCATACGACCTGGGCACATGAAATGGTGAGCCATCCGGTGGAACATGTGAACTTCCGCGAGATCGAACAATTGGACGAGGTTCTCTCATTTTTATAATTAGAAAATTTTAAGGGATTGGGGTAGGCAGTTTATCAACATCTTGATAATAATGAGAATCATTATGCCATTTAAGCAGCCTGGAGGCGGGAAATAATCAGTTTGTTTAGCAGAAAGGTTATTCCGGTAAGTGGGGGTGAAAAGGTGACGCTGCCGGGGTCTGTGACCCCGGCAGCGTCTACACCGCTTCAACGCTCAAGCCAGAGCTATATTGTCCAATAAACTTATTTAAACGCCCTCTGCGACAACTTCTTTGACCGAAGGTACCATTCGGGTCATCAAGGTTTCAATACCGGCCTTAAGCGTCATTTGAGATGATGGGCATCCAGAGCAAGAACCTTGCAATAAAACTTTCATTTGACCTGTTGATTCATCAAATGAATGAAACGTGATAGCACCCCCATCTGATTCAACTGCAGGCTTCACATACTCCTCTAAAACTTGTTTGATTTGGATGATAATCTCAGAATCCGAAGAATCCCCCTCTGCCGCAAATTCAGACGCAGGCAACGAGAATACAGGCTGTTTCTCCGCGAAATATTTCTTCAAGTATTGCTTAATCCCAAACAATTCATCCTCCCAGGCTGCATTTTCCGTCTTCGTTAACGTGATAAAATTATTCGTGATAAACACCCGACGAACAAATTCAAAGCCAAATAATGCTACCGCTAAAGGCGAGTTTTTCTCTTTGGTCAATCCATCTGCTGGTTGGGTATAGTCAAATGACATGCCCTCCGGCAATAATTCCACATTAAAAACGAATTTCATCGAATGCGGATTGGGGGTAGATTCTGTATAAATGGTAACTGTCGAGGTAAGCATAAAATGTAGTTATAGTCCCTAAACCACCGATTGGCCAATAAGGTTTCGTAAAATAAAAAAAACCTGACACTTTCATGTCAGGTTCTCTCTGAAATTTGCAATTGATTACTCAGCTGCAGCTTCTTTTTTCTTAGCAGGCGCTTTCTTTGCTTTTGGAGCTGCTTCTACCGCAACCTCAGCTACTGGAGCCGCCTCCACTGCTGGAGCTGCTTTTTTCGCTGGAGCTTTCTTCGCTACAGGTGCCGCTGGTGCTGCCGCTGCCACTGCTGGCAATACGTGCACAAATGAACGACCTTTAAATCCTTTTTTGAATGCTACTACACCATCCGCTAAAGCAAATAATGTATGATCTTTTCCAAGACCAACATTTTCACCTGGGTTGTGCGCTGTTCCACGTTGACGAACAATGATGTTCCCCGCGATAACTGCTTGGCCTCCAAATAACTTAACGCCTAAGCGTTTACTATGTGACTCGCGCCCGTTTTTCGACGATCCGGCGCCTTTCTTATGTGCCATGTTTTTTTATTTTATGCGTATTAAACGCTAATTTTCAATTATTTAACTGAGATACCTTCGATTAACACTTGCGTCAAATCTTGACGGTGTCCATTCATTTTTTGGTAAGACTTTCTACGTTTCTTTTTGAATACCAAAACCTTCTCGCCACGAACGTGTGCTACGATTTTAGCTTGAACAGTCGCACCAGCTACTGTGGGTGCTCCTACGGAAATCTTTCCGTCATTGTCAACAAGTAATACCTTGTCGATAACCAGTGCAGCGCCTTCTGCTCCCGCTAAACGGTGAGTGTATACAGAACGGTCTTTTTCTACTTTAAATTGCTGCCCGGCAATTTCTACGATTGCGTACATTTTATATGTATTTAAGTGAAACAATCCCACGAGGCCAGGTCGTTACCTTTACAAAGCCTTTTAAATGGGGTCGCAAATATAAAAAGGATTTGCTACAAAGCAAAGCCTTATTCGTAAATAAATTCTCCGTAAGTACTTTTTATCGTCAATTTCTTCGTTGGAGCCGCCTCCACATGCCCCACAATCTGCGCTGGAATACCAAATGACTCCGAAATCTGAATAATCTCATCCGCAAACTCCGGCGCCACATAAATCTCCATCCGATGTCCCATGTTAAACACCTTATACATCTCCTGAAAACTCGTACCACTCTCCTTTTGAATCAAATCAAACAGCGGCGGAATCGGAAATAAATTGTCCTTGATCACATGAACACCCTCCACAAAATGCATCACTTTCGTCTGCGCGCCGCCCGAACAATGCACCATCCCATGAATCTGGGCTCTTAATGAGCCCAAAATCGCTTTGATTACCGGCGCATACGTCCGCGTTGGGGACAAAATCAATTGGCCTACGTTCAACGGTGTTTCTAGAACGGCTTCCGTCAACGAGCGTGAACCGGAATAAACCAAATCAGACGGCACCGATGGATCAAAACTCTCTGGATATTTTCCAGCCAAATAGTTCCCCAACACGTCATGACGCGCAGAGGTCAATCCATTGCTACCCATCCCACCGTTATACGTCTTTTCATACGTCGCTTGCCCATCCGAAGCCAATCCCACAATCACGTCGCCGGCTTGAATATTACCATTCGAAATCACATCCGAACGCTTCATCCGACCAATCACCGTACTATCCACAATAATGGTACGCACCAAATCTCCCACATCTGCCGTCTCTCCTCCTGTGCTATATATCCCTAAACCATTCTCCCGCAACATCTCCAGCACCTCTTCGGTCCCATTAATAATCTCCGCAATCACCTCACCTGGAATCAAATTCTTGTTCCGACCAATTGTACTCGAAAGCAACATTTGATCCGTCGCGCCCACACAGATTAAATCATCTGTATTCATCACAACCGCATCCTGCGCAATCCCTCTCCAAACCGAAATATCCCCCGTTTCCTTCCAATACAAATATGCCAAAGACGATTTCGTTCCTGCCCCATCGGCATGCATGATGTTGCAATAATCCGCATCTCCACCCAAAATATCAGGTGAAATCTTGCAAAAAGCCTGCGGAAACAAACCCTTATCTAAATTGGCAATGGCCTTGTGAACATCTTCTTTAGAAGCCGAAACTCCCCGTTGCATGTAGCGATCGGTTGACATATTTACGCTTGATTTAATTGAGCAAATTCTTTGGCAAAATACGTCAGAATCACCTGCGCACCCGCCCGTTTAATCGATAATAAACTTTCCAACATCGCCTTCTCGCCATCCAACCAGCCATTTTGCGCAGCTGCTTTAATCATGGCATATTCTCCAGAAACATTATACGCCGCAATGGGCAAATGACTATTTTCACGCAACAAAGCAATGATATCTAGGTAGGCCAAAGCAGGCTTCACCATCAAGAAATCCGCACCTTCCGCCTCATCCAATTCCAATTCGATTAAGGCCTCCCGACGATTCGCGGGGTTCATTTGATAAGTCTTTTTATCCCCAAATTTAGGTGCCGACTCCAATGCATCCCGGAAAGGGCCATAAAATGCACTCGCATATTTAGCCGTGTAAGCCATAATGCCCACATTCGAGAATCCTGCACCGTCCAATGCCTCCCGCAAATAGCCCACACGCCCATCCATCATGTCCGAAGGCCCAATCAATCGAGAACCCGCTTGCGCTTGTGCAATCGCCATCTTGGCAAGTACCGGCAAAGTTTCATCATTCAAAATTTGACCGTCTTTCACAATCCCATCATGCCCATCTGAACTGTAAGGGTCCATGGCCACGTCGGTCAACAAAGAAATTTCTGGAAAACGGCTTGAAACGGCGTGAATCGCATCTAAATACAAAGAACCCTTGCGGTAACTTTCTGATGCAATGGAATCCTTGAATGACTCCTCCACTTGCGGAAATAATGCGAATGAGCGAATACCTAATTCAACGCATTCCTCTATCTCCTTCAACAATAAATCAAGCGAATAACGATGTATGCCCGGCATAGATACAATCGGGGTCTTTTTACCCGAACCCGACTGAACAAACAAGGGAAATAACATATCTTTCACCGACAGGCGAGTCTCCTCCACCATATCTCGAATGACTGCACTCTGACGATTTCTACGCGGCCTTTGTAACATATCGAATGATTTAAGGCACAAAGGTAGGAATTATTGCGGCAGTTGGGAAAGGATCTTGCTTAATTGTCGCTCCAACAAATGTAATTTATCAACATGTTGGACAAATTCCGCGCGTGTCACAAATCCATAACCCGCATAGACATTCTCTGCCACTTGTACTTCAGGCTCCTCATCAAAAAATTGGGAAAGATTAAATTGCAAAATGTCCGATAACTGCACGAGACGTGTTAAGGTCAGCTCTGTCTTACCTTGCTCTAATTTGGAATAGGTCGAAATCGCCATACCCAATTTTAATGCCATATACTCCTGGCTATACTCGTGAGAAATTCGAATCTTCCGGAGTCTTGCTGCATATTTTTTCATAAGGCAAGATAATGAATCGTATATACTCAACCGTTATGACCTCGCCGACAAAATAAGTCGTTTATCGAAATAATTTTTCCTATTGTGATGCGCCGAAGGCTTGAAGCCGAAGCGAATCTAAAATTGTCAAAATACCTTCCGACTCAAAACGTAAGCCTACACCTTCCAAAAGTGCCGCAATTTCCCCTTGTAAGGGCTCCGAGGATTCTACCCAACGAGTCCAGAATTCCGACAAGGATTCTTCGTAAACTTCTTCCACCAAAGCGTAAAATTCTTGACAAGTATACCCATTTTTCAGTCGGCCATAGCGTTCCTGCATCAGCAACATAACGTCACGGAGCGATTTGGCATGTTGGAATTTCCGACGAATCAAAAGATCCAAACCTAAAGCCACCAAAGCCCCCTTAAAATAGATTGAAACTCGCTTACCCGGCAAGGCTGAACCATAACCGTCCAACCACAAATCAATCGAACTTTCAATCAAAGACTGCTTAGAGGTTCCATCCCGCTCAAAATGTAATTTCAAATTACCGGCCAATAAATTCACATATTCCTCCGCATTCACCACACCCGAAGCCCACAAAAACCAATCCCCCAAATAAGTCGTAATCCCCTCAATTATCCAACCCGTGTCAAAAATAACCGCTTTGGTATAATCATAGGGCAATAACGCTTTCGGTCGGATCGTCGCCACATTCCATACATGATACAATTCATGCGAACCCAAACCAATCAAATCCTCATAAGAATCCCGATCCTCCGGACCCATCACCATCATCGTCGATTTCTTATGCTCAACTCCGTGATAGAATGGTTTAGGGCAAATCCACAACATAAAACGATATTCTCGAACAGGAAATTCCCCCATATAATCGAGCTGATAGGTAACAAATTTCTGGTAGGCCTTGAGCAGTCGGTCTGAAAAATGCGTCTTTGGGCCCAAGCCTTGTAAATAGAATTTCACCCCATGGGTTTTCCAAGCATGTGTATGGATTTGAGGCGCAGCCAGAAATGGCGAATCGACCAGTTCGCGATACGATTTTGCCCGAAATTTATTTCCGTAAGTCCTTAATGCACAGGATGTTTCGTAACCCCCTGCCGGCGTGATTTTCGCCGGAAACGAACCAGCTAATTCCTGCCACACCTCCGGCGAAAATCCCACCGGCGGTAACAATACCTCCACCTCACATGCCCGATTTTCTCCTCGATGTGGAAACAAAAGACAATTCACAAAATTGATGTAAACCATCGAATCATCCACCCAAGATCCGCCCGCATCTGGCTGCTCCGCATGGTAGCGATAGGAAACCGTAATGGGTTTCAACTCCAGAATATCAACCGTCCACGTGCACAAATCCGATTTCACCACCGGTACTTCTGAACAAGTCACCGTCGCGATGTTTTTCGCAAAATGTTGCACCTGATAACGCCCCGGTCGCCAAATAGGCAAATGTAATGCCAGCGGCCCTGTGCGCGAAGGCATAAATGTCAACTCAATATCCAACGCATGAAACGATGGCTTTATTCGATATTTCAAAGTCCTCATGACAATACTTCTTGTAAAACCTGCAATGACCTCAATTCCCCAAAGGACTCCATGTGCAAGCCATAATAATAAATCAAAGCGCGTAAAATCGCGGCGCGCTGCACCCGATTAACCCCTACGCCATCCCCATAATCTGCATCAAACAATTCCTGCACAGTCGAAGCTTCTAAATCGCCCATCCCCGGAACGCCAGCCTCCCGCAATTGATCCAAAAACTCCGCCACCTGACCCGCATGGAATCCCAAAAACTCACTCAAACGCCACAAAAACTGCAAATGGAAATTCTCCAAATGCCCCTTGCCCTGATCCAATATCTGAAAAGACTCCTCCAAAAACGAAAACAACACCGGATTCGCCTCCTCTTCCCGCAACACCTTACTCAATACCTCCGTCAAAAACAACGCGATACTCGATGAAGCAATATCAAAGGGAATCTTTCGATAAGGATAATAGCATTTGGCCTCTGAAATCCGATGCAAACCCTTTCCTGGCTTGTGATATACCTCTAAATCCAATAAGGTCAATGGCTGAAACAAGGCAATTTTATGTTTGGCCTTTGCTGAACGCACACCATTTTCCACATAGGAACTGATGCCAAATTCGGCGGTGTAAATAGTCACCAACAGGGATGATTCCCTGTATTTCATGTATTGAATGACGATTCCTTTGGTCTTATTCAGCATGATCCAAGCCTATTTCCTGCTGCAAACGAGTCAATATTTCCTCTGTCGTCGCATCTGCCGAAAAGCGAATCGGCTCACGGAACTCGACCGTCAGCGTCGTATTACGCTTCCGCATCAATAATCCCTTTTTGTCAAATGCCCGTCGGAACCCATTAATACGCACCGGCACCACAATCGGATTTTCTCCTTTGATCAAATGCGCCGTTCCCTTCCGCAAGGGTGCATATGCACGTGTCGTTCCCTGTGGAAAACTAATGACCCAACCGAATTTTAAGCCTTTCCCAATCTTCTCGACCGCCGCCAAATCTACCTCGCGCTTCACATCAACCCCCTCGGCTCGCCAAGAGCGGTTCACCAAAATCGCTCCCGCCTGCGCAAAAACCCTTGGCAATAAACCATCATTTTTCATCGTTTCAGAAGCCGCCACATAAAAAAGATTGGAACGAGGGGCCAATAAATAAAACGGATAATTTAACGTATTCCGAAAACCCCATTTGACCGAAAAAAAGATATGATACAAACACACCACATCCATGAAATAAGTCTGGTGATTGGGTAAAAAAAGCACGCCTTCATTGGGCAAATTTTCCAAATGCTCCGTTCCCGTAATCTTCGTTTTGTTGTAAACCGTTAATCGATTATAGGAAATAAAGCCCAAAATCATCATCACAATCCGCTTAAACAATATGGGATTGCCAAAGGGGTCTCGCTCTCCCAATCCGAGCGTGTCCATGAAACGAAACACTTTGGCCAACTTTGACTGACTCATATTAAAATCCTCCTTTTTTCGACTTCGTTGCGGGCACCGTTGATTTAACTGGCGCGGCCGCCTTTTTCACTTTTTTGGTTGGTGTAGTTCCTCGATAATATGCCAAGAATCGCTTCACAAATGCATCTTTCTCATCACCTGCCGCTTCCACAACGACCAATTTACCCTTTTTATCTGATTTAACCGCTTCTCGAATACTGGCCAAAAAGGCGGGATCCGAGGAATAAACACCTAGCTCGCCATTGAAATAGGCAAAATAATACCATAAATCTTCAGATAGTTCCCAATACCCATAAAACTCCTCTTTGCTCGGTTTCTTAATCACTTCCATATACCCTCGAACCGTCGCATTCACATCCACCGGACCCACATTTACCCAAGGAATTCCGCCAACCGAATAAAAAGCAGATGTGTTTGGAGACCAAACCCATGAAACCCCCGAAAAGTTAATCGAATTAGCGAATTCCGGTGCCACTTTATCTAAGGCCATGTGCACCTGATCCATTTTGGTCCGCATTGCCTCCGGAATCGCTTTTCCTAATACTTGTTCTGCTCGGTTTAAATAAGCATCCCGACGCTCTGGGTCATCCGCAGGGTCACTTTGAATTCCCTCGTCCAACAAATATTTGACGATGCGATCGCCCATCACCTTCAACAATTTGGCTGGATACGGAAATTGTAAATTCACCCAGGTATCCAAACGCGGCAACAAACTATCCGTTGACATATTTAAATGCCCAAAGGCCCGAATGGACTGATTTCCCGTAAACAATTGGATCGGACCCTCTGCTTCTACTCGATGCTTATCAATAAACAATTGCATCTGCGTCTGCTTTCCCTTTACCTCATAGCGATCATTCGCCTCAATCACATCCCCTTCCGCCTGAAATAATACGGGATCCAAATCATCCGATTGTGGACTTAAAAATGTCGGATACAATCGGTTTTGCGCATTGATAAAAATTCCAGCGGTAATCGGCCGACCGGCCTCATCATGCAGATCTTTGTTCAAGACCAAATGCGGTTCTTCACCTTTGTTGCTCTCAAAAGGAATCCAAGCAGCCCGGAAATTAGGCAAACCAATCACCGGTCGAATGAATCCTTTAAAGTTCAAATTAGGCAAGCGCGTATCCAACGAAACCTCGCCCTTGAATTGCTGATGTTTACTGAAACGCAGGGGTACTTTCTCCGACAAAAGTCCATCAGCCGTAATGTAACTTTTCCCCTCAAAATGAAAGTTTCGCAAAGCAACGGCCACGGTATCCCCGTCACTGCGAGGAAATTGGTAATTAGCCTCCCCTTTCCAGCCGGCGGAATTTCCTTCCGAAATCTTTAAATCCTTCAACAAATGTTTGCCATTTAGAACTGCTTTTGCACCCGAAAAAGGTTTAAAAGCTCCATCTTTTTGAATCCCCAGAATACCTTTTTCAGGATACAATAATGCCGAACCCACCTCCACTTCTTTCACACCACTTAGTGCCAAATACTGCGCTTTCAAATCATATGACGCATTTGTTGCCTTGATCATAGACCCCGCAACACCCGTACTATCCAAACTTTTTAGCTCGAAACCCTTTTGGCCCCCCATCAAAAACTTCTGATTCGTCAAATCCCAAGTCGCCTCAGCCAATGAACTTTGATATGCCACATACGGAAATGTAATCGCCGACCCCATGTCGCCTTTCATAGGACGAATCATGACTTTATGAGTTGACATATTTGCCTCGAGCGCCACCCGATCCATGAAAACAGAGGGCGGGAATAGCGCCATTTGTTTACCGATTTTCAAGTTCGCCTCCGATGCAGTCCACAGAGAAGCATCAAAACGGAAATTGGACGATTCCATAATCCCGTCTTGCAAGGTTAAATTCCCCCGACCGAAAACCTGTTTTTGGTGCATGCCCAGCGACCCTGTCAATTGCACTTCTTTTTTATACAATGAAATGGATTGTTTAAATGGCAGCATCCAAAGGCTATCGCTTTCTTGCATCCAGGTGAAACGATGCTCGCCCATTTGCATATCAGGAAACCCTTTCCCTTGCATCGTTGCCTCGATGCTAGTTGCAATCAGGGAATCCGGGTAAAAATGTGACTCTTTTTGATTCGAAATGAGCCCTTGATACGTCATCGAACCCGCCGCGGAAAGACCCATTTTATTCATCAACATGGGACTTTTTAGTTGATAAATCGCCTTGTTGCGGTAAATGCTAAACGGCAATTTTTGATTGTACGAAAAGCCAAAACTCTGATCTGGCATCAATACCAAAGAAGCCTTAAATGTGGGAAACAGGCCATCCGAATAGAAACTTCCCTCAAACGTAATTTCCTTCTGGGTTAAACTGTCTAGCTCGATGCGTGGAACTTGAAAATAATGTTTTTTGCTGTAAACGCCTGCCGAGCGCCAAGGCTCATCAAAATAGGAGACAACCCCTTTCGGAATAATCAATTTAGGAAATGCAGCAAGACCTAGTCGGCCAGATTTATTGTTCGGGGGTGCTAATAGAATATGACCAGCCTCGTAGCGAAACTGCCCCCCCAGCTCACGATTCGTCCCCTTTCGAACGAAGGTAATCGAATCAATCTGAGGAAGATTAATCGAATAATCCGTGAAATTAAAGCGAAATCCCTGTCCTCGGAAGCGGTAATTCCCAATCTTAATTTCGCCCATAAAATCGAAGTCACGCCCCTGCCCAAACACAATTTGATTATTCGAAGGAATAAAATTGGCCTTCAAAGAATCCGACACCATGACTTCCTTAATGCCGCGAATCACGAGTTTTTGTTGGCCTAAATCCAAAGAAATATTCGCCGTATCTTTCGCCAACATCCCCCCAAACGATGGCACATAAAACCGATCAAAATCCTTTTGTGCATATTTCACTTGGGCATAATGACGGCCCAAACGCGTGAAAGAAACGTCGCCACTCAGCTCGTCAAAATTCAAATATCCAGCATGTTTGAACTGCTGAAAACCGCCTTGCAGTAGTTTGGGGTCCTTTTTATTTGCCTCGGCGATATCATATAAATTAGCATGACTTCGTTTAATCATAGCCAAATGGTTATACAATATCCGAATCGGATCATAGGTTAATATGCCCTGCTGGCTATCCAATCTATCCGCGTCAAAAAAGTCAAAGGACTCAACCCAAGCGGGGTTTTGGCTTTTTCCCGACAAGCGGAAAAAATCCATTTTCTGCGTATCTGCATGTAAAACACCTAAGTCGGCAGAAATCGAAACTTGGTGAAAACTATCTTCAAACCGAATTTCTTCTTGCGTGGGTTTGAGGTGCCAAGCGGCCTCGGCGGGAATCCAATTCGCAGTCACAAACCCGTGGTACAGCGAATCTTTTTTCCCGACATAACCAATAAATGCACCTTCTTTAATCTGAATGGATTCGTTCGATTGCATCAAGGCTTGCGTCGTCAAAATTTCACCCAATTTCCGTTGGGGGCCCCATATCTCCAACCGCGCGGGTTTTTCTTTGGAACCAAGCAAACCTAATTGATTGCCCCGTACTAGCAAGCGACCAAAACCTTTGAAATATTTCCCTTGTAAAGCATCACTAACAAATTGTTTGGATCGAAACTCTAGGTCGAATTGCTTAGCACCCGCCTTCTTTTTCAATTGCATCCGCAGTGCCCCCACAATGGAACGATCTCCTTCTTTCCAGTTCATTTCCTCGCTGAGCAAATAGCCTTTGCGCGGGTTGATTTGAAACAGTGCAAAGGCCAAATTTCCTTGTTCCACGAGCCCGTTTTGACCAAAAAACAAACGATCTTTTACTGAAAATAAGACCTGTTTCGCAGTTATCCGAAGACTATCCTTTCCAATGAGCGATTCACAAATTGCATCTGTCCAAACCAAAACCGGCCCCGGGCTTTTCACTTGATATTGAATCCACGTTTCCGCAGGGCTTTCATCGGAAGGCGTATCCCAATTGTCGGTGGGCGCCAAGGTACTATCCGCATCTTGCCAACGAACCGACAGGTTTCCTTGCACACGGATGGCATAATTTCCCGTTTGTAACAGCTGTTGATTATACTGCCAAGCATCCACTTGTTCGTAAAAATCAAGCGCGAGTTTGCCTACTTTTCGCTCAGCGAAAAGGGGTACGAGGTTTAATAGCTCCTTCTGTAAATTGGGATTTGCTTGCAAAAACGTTCGTGCAAACAAATAAGAAAACGAAGGAGTTTTATAACCCGCCGCGCGCATTTGTTGGGCCCGCATAAAAAATTCCGCTTGCGGTTGCTGTGCATAAAGACTTTGCAATTGGTTGACAACAACAGGCGCGTCTGAAAACTTACTTTGGCTAATGCTCGAGCATAAATCGGCGACAAGAGAGGCGTTTGCATTTTGTTGGGCATGGGCATAGGTAGGCAAAAATGCCAAAGAGCCAACCCAGAAAATTATTCGCAAAAGCCTCATAAGGGGTAAAAATACAAAAAAGCCATCACGAATCGCATCAAGTCTTTCCGCAGATTTATGTAAATTACCATTCAAATCAATCAATATGTCCAACGTACTCACGCAATTTGCGCAAATTAAGGCCTTTGTATTCGACATTGACGGCGTCATGACAGACGGAAGTGTTCATGTCTTGGAAACCGGGGAACATTACCGAACTTTTCACATACGTGACGGATATGCCATTGAGAAGGCTCGAGAAGCGGAATATAATTTGTGTGTCATTACTGGCGGAGGCCATAAGGGCGTCAAAAAAAGATTGGAAAACCTGAAGTTTCAGGACATTTATTTTGGTTTGGGCGGCAAGGATAAATTGGAAACTTATTTAGGTTGGTTGAACAAAATGGGAATTGACGAGTCGGAGGTTTTATACATGGGCGACGACGTTCCAGACTTAAAAATTCTTTCCCGACCGGCATTATTGAGTACTTGCCCGGCAGATGCCATTCCTGAAATTCAAATGGCTTGTAAATATGTCTCGCCTTTTGGCGGAGGCAAAGGAGCCGTGCGAGATGTGATTGAAAAAGTGATGAAATTACAGGGCAAATGGCCTGCTTAACAATACGAAAATGGCATTAATTGTTCCAATAAAGGGTATTTCGCCGCAATTTGGGGAAGAAAATTGGCAGGCAGCGAACGCGACCATCGTAGGTGATGTGACGTTTGGTACACACTGCACGGTATGGTATAATGCGGTCGTTCGTGGGGATGTGAATCGCATCCGCATAGGCAATTACAGCAATATTCAAGACGGTGCGGTGATTCATTGTACCTACCAAAAAACCGAAACGCATATTGGAAATTACGTGTCCATCGCACACAATGCCATCGTACATGGCTGTACCATCGAAGATTATGTCCTCGTGGGCATGGGTGCCATCATCATGGACGGTGCGCTAATCGAGACGGGATCCATCATTGCCGCAGGTGCTGTTGTAACCCAAAATACTCGCGTTCCTGCCGGTAGTATCTATGCCGGAAACCCAGCCAAATTACTCAAACCTGTGAGCCCTGAAGCCGCTGAGGTTTTCATGCGAACCGCGATGAATTATTTGGAATATGCGGGGTGGCAGAAGTAGACGTTGGACGTTAGACTGATATTTATAACCCTAGGCTTTAGCCTAGGGATCCCACGAACGCACATAACTCCCCAGACTAAAGTCTGGGGTTATAAAATACTCCGGACTATTTCCCTCTGGACTGACAACTGATCACTGACAACTGCCTCTCCTACCTCCCCAAGCCATTCGCGATCACACGATCATTCGCCAAACGTGGAACCTTATTTTGACCCCCTAATTTCCCCTGCGATTTCATATAATCAATAAAAGCATTGGGCTTCAAAATCGTGAGTTTTAAAGGCTGCAAAACCTTTCCGGTAATCAAATCCTTGTAATAGATGTTTTGAGCGGTCATAGATGCCTCTAAAACGGCTTGAAAACGCGTAGGATCCTGCGGTGCCTGAGCAAATTCAACCAGCCACTCGTGGTAAGGCAATTCACCAGCCGATGGATTAACCTGCGGTGCTAAAGTAAATTCAACAAGACTTGCCTCCGGGCAGGCCTTTAATGCCTCAGCCATCGCACGTACCGCCTCTTCCGCAATCACATGCTCCCCAAATGCCGATATAAAATGCTTAATTCGACCCGTCACCACAATACGAAACGGATTCAGGGACACAAACTTTACCGTATCTCCAATCGAATATGACCAAAGTCCCGCATTCGTCGACATCAATAAAGCATAATTCACGCCCAATTGAACCTCCGAAAGCATTAAACGCTTTGGCGTCGCCGTGAAATAGGTATCAGTTGGCACAAACTCAAAGAAGATTCCTCCATCAACATTCAACAATAACCCCTCCTCACCCGTTGAATCCTGAAATGCGATAAAACCCTCCGATGCTGGATAGGTTTCTACGACATCAATTTCCCGACCAATCGAATCCATCAATTTCTGGCGATAAGGCTCGAAATTTACCCCTCCCGTGACAAACAATTGAAAATCAGGGAATAAATCTCCGATCTTTTGACCCGATAAAGTTTCCAAACGATCAAAATACATCTGCACCCAAGGCGGAATTCCCGAAATCAAACCCATACGTTGTTGGATGGTTTCTTGCACAATCGCCTCTAATTTCTCCTCCCAATCTTCGATGCAATTTGTCTCATAAGATGGCAATTGATTACTACGCAAATAGCTAGGAACGTGATGATTGACAATCCCCGACAAGCGACCTGTCGGAATTCCATGCTTCGACTCAAGCTCCGGAGAGCCCGACAAAAAAATCAGTTTTTGGTCTAAAAATGCGGAATTGCCTGAATAGTGCACATAATGCAACAAGGCGTCGCGTGCACCCGTAATGTGAAATGGCATCGACTCTTTGGAAATCGGAATGTATTTCGCACCGGAAGTTGTACCTGAAGTTTTGGCAAAATAGGCAGGTTTTCCCGGCCATAAAATATTGGGAGAACCCAAAACCATCTCATCGATGTAGGTCTTCAAATCCTCGTATTCTGCGATGGGAACACGGATTTTATATTCTAAATAATTACGAATTTTATCGAATTCATAGGCCTGACCAAAGATGGTCTGCTCCGCTTTTTTGAGGTTATTCTTCAGCCAATTTTCCTGAATTTGAATCGCCTGCGCGTGACTCTTTTGGTGTTTTTTTACCACCTTGCGCGCAAAAGGTTTCGCAAAAAAGGATCGAATTCCCATGGTAATTTACTTAAACACGCCTTGCGGATCAGGCAATTTTTCCGCTAAACTGTGTCCTAAATTTAAATCCAACTGCGTGATATCCAGCTTCCTACACTCATGCAAATAGGCCCAGGCATTTTCATATTTCTCTTGTAAATAGGCCACTTGCGCTCGCTTCATCCAAGCCGTTGCATAATTCGGTGTTTGTAACAGAGCTCTTTGCAATAATGCATCTGTCTCATCCAAAGTACCACAATCCATGGACTTCAAATAACAACTCAATTTTACAATCGCTAAGTCAACGCGAAGAATACTTTGCGTACTATCTAATGCCAAACCTTTGGATAAAAACTCGATGGCCTTAGGAAAATCTTGTCGTTGAAAAGTAATCACGCCCAATCCCCAATAGGAATCAACAGCCTGATTATCAAGCGCTTGAACTAGATTAAATCGATAAGTTGCGGTGTCCAAATGTCCCGAAGAGACGAATTCCCAAGCGCGCTCAGAAAAGAATTCCACTGCCTCTTTACGTGAACCAAAACTGGCATCACAAGACTCCACGAATTGGGTTAATTCCTTTTGGTCTTTGGCGGATAAGGCCTTTTGACCATATAGTGGCAAGTATTTTGCCTCTTTAGGCGCTGCTGTTTGTTGGGCCATCGCTAAGCTTCCAACGAACATAAACAAACTAATTAGTAGTACTTTCATCGCTGCAAATCTACCTTTTCTTTTTAGATGATGGTGCTCCTGGGCGAAATTTTGCGTTTTTTCCAGGACGATTATTCCGTTGGGGTGGTTTTGGTGTTGAAACCGCACCCCCTTTTGGGCCTGTTTTTGTCACCGCTTTACGCGTAGGAACCTTTTGCCCACTCGCACGTGCTTTGATCACCCATTTTTTCTCGTGGAACGCGCCTTTAAAATCGGGATCCTCGCGTTTCCGTTGATCGTCGACCGCCCGCAACATATCTTGTTGCTCCACAAACGGAGTCTCTTCTCGGCTGATTTCCGCTGGAAGGTCCTGAATTTCAATCGTTTGCTGAATTATTTCCTCAATCTTTGCCCAGTGATATTGCTCCGCTAGGGTAATAAAAGTGATCGACTCGCCTACCTGATCCGCCCGACCCGTCCGACCAATCCGGTGGACATAATCTTCGTAAATCAAAGGAACATCAAAGTTGATGACATGGGAAACTTTGGGAATATCAATGCCACGCGCTGCCACATCTGTCGTCACCAACACCCGAATTAAGCCTTCGCGAAACTGCTGCATGGCATTGATACGCGTATTTTGGCCTTTATTCGAGTGAATCGCACGCACTTGGTCTTCCGATAAAACCTTGCGGATCAAAAACTTTTCAACCTGATTGGCAACGTCCTTACTCCGACAAAAAACCATCACACGTTCAAAACGATCTTGCTTAAGAAAATAGGCCAAAGCATTGATTTTCGTACTTAAATTCGGGGCCTCATAAACAAATTGGGTCACCTGACTAGCTGGAGTGGCTTGTCGGGTAATTTCCACTTTTTGAGGAAACTCCAAAAACTCATGCGATAAGTTCTCTACTTTCTCTGGGAAAGTCGCGGAAAACAACCCGTTTTGACGCTTTTTGTAAGGGATTTTCTCGAGTATTTCGCGGATCTGTGGCATGAAACCCATGTCCATCATTTTATCCGCCTCATCCAAAATCAAAATCTTTAATTCCTTAACGACAATCGCGTCCTTGCGGTATAATTCCAAGAAACGACCGGGGGTAGAAACCAAAATGTCAACGCCCGCTTCTAAGGTTTGGATTTGGGTTTTAGGTCCCAATCCGCCATATAATGCCAAAATGCGTAAATCCGTCTCAATTGCTAAGCCGACCATCACCTCATGAATTTGCATGACCAACTCACGTGTGGGTGCTAAAATTAAGGTGCGAGGATTTTTCCCTTGGGCGTATTTACAACGCATTAATATCGGCAATGCATAGGCAGCCGTTTTTCCTGTGCCGGTTTGTGCGATGCCAAGGACGTCGTGTCCTTGCAACATAAGAGGAATCGCCTTCTCTTGTATGGGGCTTGGAGTAACATAGCCCAAAGCGTCACAGGCGCGACACAATTGAGGGTTTAAACCAAGTGAAGAAAAATCAGTCATATGATTAATTTTGATGAAGGGACAATTTCCTTCGTGGAATTCCGTTCGCGAACGCTGCCGGCGCCCAATCGCAATTCCACGACAAAGGTAGGCAAAATAAAATTCCCTACCTTTGAAACAAAAATTCTCTTAATCATGCGAATTTGGGGCATTAGATTCCTATTATGGGCCATCATCTCCTTCGCCAGTGGTAGTGTAGCATCACTTTTCCTCTGGGGCTTGCAATTCATCGCAGAAAATCGACAAACTTATTTTTTACTAGGACTTCCTTTGGTTGGTTTAATACTTGTATGGATGCGCAAATGGTCTTTCACCACATTAGGAACAAACGACCTCATCAAGCAGCTACACGGGGATACCCAGGTTACTTCTTTTTTCCAAGCACCTTATACTTTGGCCAGCACCTGGCTAAGTCATTTGGTTGGAGCATCTGTAGGTAGGGAAGGGGCAGCAGTATTCATGGGCGGCTCGATCGCAAATGCTAGTACTGAGCCATTCAATATTTCGCAGGAGGAAAAATCCATTTGGCTACGCGCCGGAATGAGTGCAGGCTTTGCGGCAATTTTCGGAACACCTTGGGCCGGATGTTTATTCGGACTCGAAATTAAAGAAGTAGGCAAAATTCATTTTAGATCAATTTTTGCATGCCTTTCTACCGCTTTTGCAGCAAATCTCGTAAGTCTCCACGTGTACGGCACAAAACACGTTTTGTATCCCCACATTTTATTACCTGAGATTTCACCCGTATTTTGGGCCAAATTAGCGCTTATAGGCCTTTTTTTAGCCCTAATCGCACGCTTCTATTCGCGCTTAGAATCGATTATTTATTTTGCATCTGATAAATTACCCATACAGGCTTACCAAAAAGCGATTCTCGCGGGCCTTATTTTACTAGCGCTCTTTCAATTTCCCTTTTTTCAAGAGAGCATCGGATTGGGTTCCGAATATTTACTAAGACCCTTTGAAGAAAATTTTCAAGCGGGAACATTCGCTTTCCAAAAACTCATCGCGACTTGCTTGAGTCTTGGACTCGGCTATAAAGGGGGAGAGGCAACGCCCTTATTTTTAATCGGCTCACATGCCATGGCAAGTTTTTCAGATCTAATCAATTTACCGGCTCCTTTTTTAGCTGCCTTGGGATTCACCTGCCTTTACATGGGATTAACAAAAACGCCCATCGCAGCAATGTGCATGGGTGTTGAACTATTCGGAAAAGATGCCTGGTTTTGTTACTTCATTGTTACCTTCATTGTTATCTATTTCTCCGAGAATAAAGGAATTTTCAAATCACAAACATGGGCAACTTACATGCCTAAACTCCCATTTTAATATGTACCATTTCTTTTTCGACAACTATTCACAGTACAAAGAAACACGAATTCAAAAGCGTCGTTTTGACGAAAGTTTATGGCAAGAACTCATAAAAGAATGGACCAAATCTCCCTATTTACAGGTAACGAAAATTGGGGAAACGTTTGAAAAAAGAGCGATTCATGAAGTGAAATTTGGCCAAGGTCCCATTCAAATTATTGCTTGGTCTCAAATGCATGGCGATGAAGCAACGGCAACCATGGCATTGTGCGATATATTCAACTTTATCAACTCAAATGATTCAAGGTTTATTGAAATAAGGGAAATATTGCATCAGAATCTAAGCATTTCATTCATTCCATACTTAAACGCGGATGGGGCTTCACAATGGACTCGTGAAACAGCATTAGGAATTGATATGAACCGCGATGCTCAACATTGTTATAGCCCGGAAGCAAGATTATTATCTGATTGGGCAGACCGCATACAACCTACATTTGCATTTAATCTACACGATCAAAATCGATTATACTCCGTAGGAAATTCGGCAAATCAAACGCACATTGCCTTCCTTGCAACGGCTGGAGATGAGGCAGGAACCTGGACAGATTCACGACTTCGCGCAGGTAAATTAGCCAATCGATTGACGCGATTAACACAAGAAAAAATACCCAATAAAGTAGCTAAATGGACCGACGAATTTAATCCACGTGCATTCGGAGATAACTTTCAAAAAAGAGGTTACGGATTACTTTTACTTGAGTCGGGCGGAGCAGGCTGGGACTTGGAAAAACAATCTTTACGCCAACTCAATGCAGCGATTTTATTAGATGCCTTTTACAGTATTGCAACAGGCACTTACCAACAAGAAAATATCGAAACCTATGAGGCTTTAGCAACAAACGAACGTCAAATATTCGACATAAAACTAACACAAGCTCCATTAGAATCAACAGGAAAAATTCGTGCTGACATTGGTCTAAACCTGAAAGAAACAGCTAGCGGGAAAACACAAATAAATTACACATGGACAGTCGAAGAAATAGGAGACCTTGCCTACATGCATGCATTAAATACACAAGA
>CALLKB010000235.1 GCA_938008575.1 uncultured Cytophagaceae bacterium
AGCATTTACGGCTCATTTGCCGAAATCGGTGCGGGCCAAGAAGTAGCAGCTAACTTTTTTAAAGCAGGTGGAGCTTCTGGCACCATCGCCAAAACCATCTCAGCCTATGACATGGCCTTTTCTGATGCCATTTACGGGGAGGAAGAGTCTGGTAAATATGTTTGTGAGCCGCGTTTAATGAAAATGTTAAACCGGGAATACAAACTACTTCAAGTTCGTTTGACGGAAAGTGCTGCAGAAAAAAGATTCTTTGCCTTTGCAGATACGGTCTCTGCCTTAAATTATCAGAAGACCAATGATGCACATGGTTGGATTGGTCTTCGTTTTCAATTACGACCGAATGGCCCGGTTAATAGTGTTGTCATCCACGTCAACATGTTGGACAATGACAATATTTTACAGCAACAAGCACTCGGGATTATCGGTGTAAATTTACTTTATGGTTGCTACTTCTATCACGAAGATCCGGAGAAGCTATTGCTTTCGCTGTTGGATGATTTATCCCGTGATCGTATCGAAATCGATATGATCCGTTTTGAAGGAGCGGATTTCAAGGAAGTAGACAACCGATTGATGTCCTTGTATCTGGTGAAACATGGGTACACACAGGCTGCTGTTTTTGGACCTGATGGCAATGTTATGCAACCTTATGATGCATTAGCTAAAAAACATATTGTGGCGATTCGCGGTCGGTTTAGACCGGTAACCAACATCTTTTTAGACATGTTAAAGAAGGGCCAATCGCAATTTGAGCAAGAGGCAGATGTGGATGATGATAAGGTTTGTGTCTTATCAGAGTTAACGTTGCGGAGTTTAGAAGACGGAACACATAACATCAATGAAAAGGATTTCCTTGATCGTGTCGACATTCTATGTTCGCTAGGCCAAACCGTTTTGATTTCCAATTTCCATGAATATTTCAAATTGGTTGCCTTTTTAAGCCAGTTCTCGAAACTTAAAATGGCTCTAATCATGGGGATGCCAAATCTCGAATACATCTTTGACGAGAAACATTATACCCATTTAGAGGGCGGTATTTTGAGCGCATTTGCGAATCTATTTGGACATAATATCAAATTGTACCTATACCCAACAATCGATGATCAAGGGTCTGTATTGAATCTGAAATCATTCAAACCTGAACCTCATCTGAAGGGATTATATCAATATTTGATCGACAATTCGAAATTGGAGGACATCAAAAAATCCGATGAAAAACTAATGAACATCCGTACGGACAAGGTATTGGATATGATTCAGCAAGGTCCGGGTGAATGGGAAAAATTGGTTCCTAGTTCGGTGGCTGCGATGATTAAGGAGAATGCGTTGTTTGGAT
>CALLKB010000236.1 GCA_938008575.1 uncultured Cytophagaceae bacterium
TATTAAAAATATTTACATCAATCATTCTCATCAATGTAAAAGGATCTTTTTCACTCCGAACATGCTTCAATGCAGATAGATTCAATACATAATCGTAATCCCCATCACATTCAATAAACGCATCATACTCAATCGACCCAATATCTAATGCAAAAGTTTGAAAATCCCCTTCTATATACCCATGAGAACTTCTTAAATCACGAACGAGCTCAACCAAATTGTTCTCACTAATATCAACAACATGAAGTTTTAATGGATTTCTTTTAAAGATTTCTTTGGCTACTGCCTGTCCTATTGAACCAGCTCCACCTAAAACTAAAAAGGATGATGTACTAACTGATTTTTCAAGTTCTGACTCAAGGTTTAAAATATCTTGTGAGAACAAGTTTTGATTACGACCAATTAGTTCAAGAATATTCATAAAATCTAAAAGTAATTAAAACATTAACTCAAACTCGTTTATTCCATCATTCTCATCCACTTCCCACTCCCCACCATCATCCCCTCCTGAAACTCATCCTTCCCAAACACCCCCACCCGCACCTTTTTCTGAATCAAGGGTTCTACTTTTTCGATCAATTGGTACAAATAGGGCCGGTCGATATTTCCCACCAGCACCAGGTCCACAAATGGTGAATTCTTGCCCTCTGCTAGCTCCCCGGTCAAATATACCTGATCCACATTGCCTAGCTTCTTAATGATCTGATCCACAATTTGGTCCAAACCCACGAATTGCAGGATAATCCCGCGCAAGGTTTGGAACATTGGATGCGCCTGGTTGACCCGGTAATGCTTCACTTTGGCATTTTCCTCTTCCTCCTGCGCCTGAATCAAATGCATTTCCTGCAATTTGTTCAATTCCAAACGCACGGTATTACTGCTCACTCCCAAATCGCGCTCCAAGCCACGTAAATACACTTTACTGACCGGATTCAACAGCAATTTGGTTAGCAAAGCTACCCGAATCTTTCCCGAAAACAAGTTATCTAATACCAAATCACCAAGGCCTGAAACGGCTTCGCCCTCCTGAGTCACATGAACCCTGGGCGAACTGATACAATTTTGAGTAACAAAAATACTGATTTTTGCTAAAGCATATTCAAAAATGAACGAGAATTTATGCAACGGCACATGGGCTGTTTTATTGCCAGGCCCAGGGCATCGGGGATTCCAAAACAAGCTGCTCCGCAGCTACATTGCCGCGCCCCGCCGTTAAAAAAAAGGTCCGCAATTCCGCCTGCGTTTCCACACGCGCTCCCACCCAAATGCCCGCTTTCAAGACCGGTGGTATCACCCGAAAACGGCGTTCCTGCCCATCTGCATAACGCACCTTCGCATACAGATATGGCGGCTGCGCGAATAATCGCATCAGTTGGCCCCATACATTCAATCGCGCATCCACCTGCAAACGCACCAAACCTCCCCTCGGAATCGCGATCCCCTGACCCAAGCGCATGGTGGGTACCTGTATCTCCTGAACCTTTGGCCTAAAAAGACCTCCTCCACGTTTGAATAATTGCAGCGTATCCCCATGAACATACACAGGAGCTTGTAATTGATAGCGCTTCAATAATTCCAAAGTCACCTCGGAATCCATCCAAAAGGGATTTTGATTCCGGAATGGTTCCAGTTTATAAAAAACCCAGTCGGGGGCTTGATTAGACCGATAATGCGCCCCATTCATCCGAATCAATTCCGGAGTGTAGGCAGAATAGGATTGAATGACCGGCCGTGCGCGGTAAGCCAGGCGATTAAAAAACACATAGCCTAAATCATGCTGCAAGAAATCCACCGACGCATTTCCCAAGCGCCTCCGCAGCGTATCCGGCAAATCCAAGGCGTGCTGATCAAAGTTTTTGGCATAATCATACCACGTATAAGGAACCGCGTAATAGCTCAGATTCATGTGGGGCACCGGACGCGAACGCACATAATTCCCCCAGGAACGATCCGACAAGCCATATCCCGTATAGGCCATGCTCAGGAGGTACATGGCCAACATCCCTCCCGCGATGCGGAGGTCTTTGCGATCCCAAAGCTTGGGTACAAAAAGCACATAGAGGCAAACAATCAAGGGGGCGATTTGGAAGAAATTACGAAATCCAGCAAAGCCTATTCCGACATGGCTCTGTTTGAAGGCGAGCGCCAACAATAAATGCGAGGTGAACAACACGACAAATGTTTCCCGCCAAGATTTCCAGCTCCGCCAAAGCAACAGCACAAAGCCCAAGCCAAACAATATTTCAAGCATGGCTAGAATGAAAAACTCCTTGGGGAACAAGGAAAATGACGACATCGCGTCTATGTAGCCGTCGGTCAAAGCAATGCTATTTCGGATATATCCCCATAAATCGACCTGTAAAATGGCCGCTAAGCCACACAAGGAAAGCACATAAATTACCGCCAAAACACCTAGTTTGACGGGTGAAAAAATCCGTTTCCAACCTGCATAAACCAGCACAAGTATGAAATAAGGCCCAGCGATAAATAGCACATTGACCTTGATAAAAAACAAGAGCAGCGCAATAGCTGTCGCGAGAATTAATGCCCAAAAGCGGCGTTCCTGCAGCGCATAGAGCAAAAATGCAAACTCATAAAAGAGTAGCGAAAAAACACGGTCGGCAAATAAGCCCTCCGGATAGATGACGATGACGGCCAGAATTGCCACGAGGTAGGCGTATTTCCCTGCCTGTCGCATCGCGTAAGCGACGGAAGCGGTAGCCATGCCCACGAGCGCCAAATCAAAAGCAAAAAACCAATAAATGGAATAGCCTTCCGGCATGATGCGGTAATTCAGAAATCCGAGGGGGCCGTAGGTAAAGGCGACATCCTTTCCAAAATTCGCCCCTTGCTGAATCAGCAGATTGATGGCCAAATTCCAACTGGGATCGAGACCCAAAGACGCATAGCCATACGGGACAGTCATCGTCAGTGCATACACTGCAAAAAGGACTAAAAAAATCGATGAACCGTAACGCATTAACATAAGCCACAAAAATAGTTTGAGGGCTAGGACAAAAACCAAGGAAACTTATTTATCGGTCAACAGAAAACAATTTGAGGGCTACTGCGTTTCGTTGCTATGTCAAATGCAATTGTTTCTATCCGTCAGCTTTCGAAGCGTTTTGGTCCCTTTCAGGCCTTGAAGGAGATAAATCTTCAGGTGGAGCAGGGTGACATCTATGGTTTTTTAGGCCAAAATGGCGCGGGTAAAAGTACGACCATGCGTTGCATGCTGTCATTGATTCGTCCGGATGCGGGGGAGATTGAGCTGTTTGGTCAATCGCTGACCACGAATCGCGAGGCGATTTTGAGTCGGGTCGGTTGTTTGATTGAGAAACCCGACTTTTATAAATACCTCTCCGCATTCAGAAATCTCGAATTATTTTCCCGCATTTCAGGCAAGCCATCCAGTCGGCCTGAAATTATGGATATGTTGGAATTTGTGGGTTTGGCAGGACGCGAAAAAGATTTAGTAGGCGGTTTTTCCCATGGCATGCGGCAGCGGCTGGGCATTGCCCAAACCCTTTTGCATGACCCGGACCTCATCGTTCTCGATGAACCTACCACCGGATTGGACCCGCAAGGAATTATCGATATGCGGAATTTGATCCTTCGCTTGAAAACGGAGAAGAACAAGACGATTATTTTATCCTCGCACAATTTGCATGAGGTGGAGTTGATCTGTAATCGGATGGTGATTATTCACAAAGGGGAAAGTCTCGTGGAGGGCCGCGTGGATGCTCTTTTACAAGAAGAAGACCAAATCATTCGGATTCAGTCGACGGCCACAGGGCAGGCACAAGCGATACAGGTACTTGCCGCGCAATTCCCGAATTTAAATTATCGGGTATTGGGATTGGACAGCATTGAAATCACTTTGGCCAAAGACCTTATTCCTAGTCTGAATGCCGCATTGGTGCAGTCGGGGATTCCGGTATTTGCCATGGAGGCGAAACGAAAATTAGAGGACTATTTTATCAATTTGGTGAGCGCATGATCTTTTTATACAGTACCTACAATGAGTTAATCAAAATTGCGCTGAAGCCTCGGAGCTACCTGGGTTTGGCAGCTATCACGGGTCTTGTGGGCATTATTTTATTTGCGTTGCATGCGGATGGGATGTCGATGATTTCCTTCGTGACAGCATCTTTTGAGCAGACCTTGCGTTTTGAGGGTGAAGTGCTCAATGGCAATTTAGTAGCGTTTATCATTTTACAGATGTTGATCGTCCACATTCCTTTACTCGTGGCCCTCGTGACCGGCGATTTGATCTCGGGTGAAGCTGCGATGGGAACCTTGAGGATGTTGGCTACCAAACCCATCTCCCGTAGACAATTGCTCGGTTCCAAATTCCTTGCCGGAGGTATCTATACGTTGTTGATTGTGATTTGGCTAGGCATATTAGCTGTGCTGGTTGGCCGGTGGATTTTTGGTCCCGGCGATCTCATGGTCTTGAATTCAGATGGTTTGGTGATCATCCAAGAGAACGATGTGCTTTGGCGTTATGCAGGGGCATTTTGCGTGGCCTTTTTTGCTTTGTTGACGATCAGCAATTTATCCATTTGTTTATCCTGTTTTTCGGATAATTCAATTGGTCCTATTGTATCCACGATGGCGATTATCCTATTGTTTACGATTATAGGAACGTTGGATGTACCTGTTTTTGATCCGATACGACCCTTTTTATTCACGACACACATGGCGGCATGGCGGTCCTTTTTTGAGGATCCGATGCCCTGGGATTCGATACGAAACTCTTTGTGGGTGATGACCCTGCACCATGTGGTGTTTATCGCTGTGGCGATGATTAGTTTTAACCGAAAAGATATTACCGTCTAATGAAGTATTTACTTTTTTTATGTTTGCCGTTTTTGGCAGGAGCTCAGCAGGCAGATGCGCTGTTTGGCCAATTGGTCCAAAAATTCAAGAAAGTACATCACTACGAAGTTTTGGCACAAATAAAGCCAAACATTCCCATGATTCGCATCTTGCCTGTGCGGGCCAACATACAATTTCAGTATCCGAATAGCTATAAAATCCAGTCGGCCGGTATCTCCATCCTCCCGAAAAACGGGTTCTCGGAATTGCCGCAATTGTTCAGTAAGCCCAATCAATTTACGGTGATTGCCTCGGGGCAGGAGACCCTAGACGGCGTGAATACGAGTATTTTGACCTTGTTGCCGCTGGATAATGAAGGGGATTTGATCCTCGCAAAGATTTGGGTGGATGCCACATCGCTGCTTGTCATGAAGTCGCTGATTACCAGCAAAACCAATGGCAGCATTACGAGTACGTTTCAGTACGCGGGCGAAAAATCCTGGGGTTTACCGGCACGGATGACTTTTTCCATGGATGTGAAAAAATTCAAAATTCCGAAAGGCTTGGCGACGGATATTAACCGGACGAGCAGGCAGGTGGACGCACCCCAACAAAAAGGGCGTATTGAGATTACGTTTTCGAACTACAAGGTCAATGGGTAGGTGATGGCTTTCATCCTTTTGTAGCCCCAGGTTTTAACCTGGGGTTTAGGATATACCCATCAGCCTTCGGCTGTCCCTAGGCTAAAGCGTAGGGTTATAATGTTCACCCTTTTATAGCCCCAGGTTTTAACCTGGGGTTTAGGACATACCCCCTCAGCCTGCGGCTGCCCCTAGGCTGAAGCCTAGGGTTATGTCATCTCATCCCTTCAGCCTACGGCTGCTCCCTAGGCTAAAGCCCAGGGTTATGATGTTCACCCTTTTATAACCCCAGGTTTTAACCTGGGGTTTTTTATCGCCCCTCCTTCAGCCTGCGTCTCTACAAATACTTCCTCAACAACTCCACGCTCTTCTTCACCCCAACCTCCCCAGGCTCCTTGCCCTCGAACTCAATGGAGATGTAGCCATGGTAGTTGGCCTGCTTCAGCATCTTCACAATCCGCTCATAATCCAAATCCAGGCTATACCATTCGCCACCGCCGTAATAGGTTTTGGCCTGTACAAAACTGGTTTTGGAAACAATTTTCTCCAATTTATCGTAGGGATTTTCTAGGAAATTACCTGTGTCCATCAGAAGACCCAACCAAGGTGAATTCACTGTGTCGTGGATGCGGAGCATGCCTTCCGGGGTAGAACCGAGGCCCCAGTGGTTTTCGAGCGCGAGCAAAACGCCACATTCCTCGGCCTTTTGCAAGCATTGTTGGATTCCATCCACACACCATTTATAGCCGTCGTCTTCGGTATATCCCGGCAAGATGGGCTCAATACCCCGATTCGCCATCAACTCGTCGAAGCTTTTGATCGTGTTCCAACGACCCGTATTCAGACGGAGGGCGGGAATTCCCATTTTATATGCGAGTTCGATACAGTGATTCGTATGATCCACATGCTTTTTCAGTTCCGCTTTATCGGGCGTAACGAAGCCTTGGTGGATGGACAAACAGGTCATGGCAATACCATTGAGGAAAGCGTGTTTTTTGAGTTTTTGGAGGTAGGCATTGTCCTCACTTTCCATTTGTCGGTGCAAGACATCGATGCCATCCAAACCTAATTTGGCAGCTTCATCAATCACCTTTTCAATGGGAAATTTATCCCCTTTGAAATGCCAATAAGAATAGGAAGAGACACTTAATTTGATTTTGGGTTGTAGCTTAGGCGCAGCACTGGTATGCTGAATCGCTGGGGCGGCGGAAGCCAAAGCTGCCGCGGAGATAAAATTTCGTCTGTTCATAGGTTTAAGGTTTTCATTGCTAACTTACAGAATATTATACGTTTGTGTATGTACTTAGATGAAATTTGCGATTACTGTATGTCCCTGCCCTTGGTGGAGGAGACCCAACCTTTTGGTCCCGACCACATCGTGTATAAGGTCAAAGGCAAGATGTTTTTGCTCGTGGGAATCGAGGAAACGCCCATTCGATTTAATGTCAAATGCAACCCAGAACGCGCCATTCAATTACGAGAAGAGTTCCCACATGCCGTGCTACCAGGCTATCACATGAATAAAAAACATTGGAATACAATCGTGATGGGCGAAGGGCTTAGTCGGGCCCAATGCGAGGAGATGATACGGGATTCGTATGCGTTGGTGGCCAAACTGTAGAGACGCGATACTTCGCGTCTATTGGACGTTGAACGTTGGACATTTGAGTGTAGAGACGCGATACCTCGCGTCTACACAAAATTTGCCCTCCCTCCTAAAAACCCTTGCAAATTCGCACCCACCGCGCTAGCTTTGGCAAACCTCAAAGGAATGCCAAAGCTGAGACAAAGCTCAGAGACCGAGACACATGAAAAAAATACTACTGATCTGTTTATTGATTCCATTTTTGAGCAATGCCCAACAGCCTGCTCAAATGATCCAACGCTTTTTTGACGCCCTTTCTGTAAGAGACCAAGCAGGAATGAAACAAGCAATTACGCCGGATTTCAAGCTCGTAGAAAACGGTGAAATTTGGACCATTGATACACTCGTTAATCGGATGGCAAAAGGCAGACCCGCCGACTACTCCCGCATCAATCAATTAGAAATCCTAAAGACCGACTTCGACAAACACAGCGCACATGTATTCTATAAAAATCAAGCGTTGATACATGCGGCAGGCAGGAACCGTCAGGTAAATTGGCTTGAGACCGCTTATTTCATCAAGCAAGGTGGACAATGGAAAATGTCCAATATGCATTCATCTGTTGATGCCTCCTTTCAAACAACCTGGGAATTAAGTGGCTTCAAAAAAGCTGATGCGGAAAACCCCATCATGAAACCTGATGTGCGCGCGACCTTTTACTGCCCGATACAAAAGAAAATCGTAGGATGGGAAAATAAGAATGTGTTGAATCCTACCGCATTGGTCTATCAAGGCAAAATTCATTTACTCTACCGCGCTCAAGATTCCTTGGGAACTTCGCGCATAGGTATGGCAATTTCCGAAGATGGAATTCATTTTACCAAACAAGCAAAACCCATCTTGGCACCTGCCGACGATGCTTTTAAGGCCTACGAATGGCCCGGTGGCATTGAGGACCCACGAGTTATTGAGACCGAAGATGGCCAATTTTTACTCACCTACACATCCTACGACGGCAAAACCGCTCGGCTCTGTTCCGCGATTTCAAAAGACTTGCAACATTGGGAAAAATTAGGACCCATGCTCGCAAGTCCCAAATACATCAACCTTTGGTCCAAATCAGGTGCGATTGTAGGAAAAGAAACGAACAGTCGGGTCATCGCCCAAAAAATCGATGGTTTCTATTGGATGTATTTTGGCGACACCGATTTATTCATGGCCAAATCCTCCGATTTACGGCATTGGGAGGTCTGTGAAAATGCAGAAAATCAAGTCAAAATATCTGTCTTACAACCCCGCAGCGGTTATTTCGATTCAAGGCTAGTAGAACCCGGCCCATACGCGCTCATTCGCCCAGAAGGAATTCTTTTAATCTATAACAGCAGCAATGCCGCGAATTTTAATGACCCTAAATTTCCCAAATTCACCTATGCGGCTGGACAAGCACTTTTTGATGCAAATAAGCCCTACCGACTGATCAACCGCAGTAAACAAGCTTTTATTTGGCCCGACAAAGATTACGAACGCGTGGGGGAAGTCAACGAAGTTTGTTTCGTGGAAGGCCTTGTGCATTTCAAAGGCAAATGGTTCATGTATTACGGCACGGCTGATTCCAAAATCGCGGTGGCAATTGGACGTTAGACATTAGACGTTAGACGTTTGGCGTATTTATAGCCCCAGGTTTTAACCTGGGGTTTAGGGTATACCCCATCAGCCCTCGGCTATTCCCTAGGCTAAAGCCTAGGGTTATCAGAGTTCTGATAATTTCTTTCCACTGCTCAATTACCTCTTGCATATCCACTCCCACAACCCTAGCTTTGCCAAACCTTGGAGGATTGGCAAAGCTGAGGGGGAAATATCATGATAACAGGAATACACCACATCGCAATAATCTGCTCAAACTACGAAGTCTCCAAACACTTCTACACGCAAAAACTTGGCTTCAAAATCGTTCGCGAAGTTTATCGGGAAGCGCGCGACTCCTATAAATTAGACCTAGAGGTCAATGGTTTATATCAAATCGAACTCTTTTCGTTTCCGAATCCCCCTGCTAGAACTTCCCGACCAGAAGCTGCGGGGCTACGCCATTTGGCATTTTCTGTCAACGATTTAGACGCGATGGTCGAGGAATTAAATCGGCAAAATATTGCATCCGAACCCATTCGAATCGATGAATTTACAGGAAAACGCTTTACTTTTATAGCAGATCCCGATGATCTACCCATTGAATTTTACGAGAAATGAATCGAATCGATAAGAAACCCCTTGCAGATTTAGGCTATGGCTTTGTCACGGCAAACTACCTGCAAAAGGATTCCAATGAATACCTATACCGCAATAAAAACATCACACAAGCCGATTATCGCCAGCTTTCCGCACGCGAAATCAGCATCATGGAGGCGAATCTTAACGAAGCAGAAAACTGGAAAGATATCTGGGTCAAAGAAGGATTTAACCCCTACCTCGTCAAAAACTGCCGCTTTTTTGGATTGATTCGCATCGGTATCTTGGAATCTTGCTACCTCGAATTCAAAAACCTGCGCATGCCCGTAGGACTATACAACTCGACCATTATATCCAGTGATTTTGGGGACAATGTAGCCATCGATCGTGTCAATCTCCTCTCTCATTTTCAAATTGGAAACGAGGTCATGATCCTGCAAGTCAATGAATTAGCTACCACCCCGACAGCCAAATTTGGGAATGGAATCGTGAAAGATGGTGAAGAAGAACGCATTCGAATTTGGTTAGAATTAGGCAATGAAAATGGTGGCAGAAAGGTTATTCCGTTCATCGGCATGCGTCCTGCAGATGCTTATCTATGGACGCAGGATCGGGATGATAAGGCACTCCAAGAAGGTTATTTTAACCTGACCCAACAAGAATTTTCGACACACCGAGGCTATTATGGTCAAATCGGGGATCGTACCGTCATAAAAAATACGGGCATCATCAAAGATGTCAACATGGGTTCGGACACCTACATCAAGGGTGCGAACAAATTGAAAAACCTAACCATTATTTCCTATCCACATGCCTCCACGCAAATAGGGGAAGGATGTGAAATTGTGAATGGAATTATCCATGAAGGTTGTCGGATATTTTATGGCGTCAAAGCCGTGCGTTTTATTTTGGCAGCACATAGTCAATTGAAATATGGAGCGCGTTTGATCAACTCCTTTTTGGGGAGTAATTCGACCATTTCATGTTGCGAAGTTTTGAATGCCCTGATTTTCCCGGCGCACGAACAACATCACAACAATTCCTTTTTGTGTGCGGCGATGATACAAGGCCAAAGTAATATGGCTGCCGGCGCGACGCTCGGATCGAATCACAATTCTCGTGGGGCCGATGGCGAATTACAAGCAGGAAGAGGTTTTTGGCCAGGACTATCTGTGGCACTCAAACATAATTCGAAGTTTGCGGCCTTCAATTTGATTTCCAAAGGAAATTATCCGGCCGAAATTCATAATCCTATCCCCTTTTCTTTATTAGGGAATGATGACGAATCAGGCGGCTTATTGATTATTGCTGGCTATTGGTTCCAATACAACATGTATGCCATCGCACGAAATGCCTGGAAATTTGCGGCACGTGACCAACGTGTAGAGAAAAACATGCTCTTGGAATTCGATTATTTGGCACCTGATACGGTTAGCGAGATGCTGAAGGCACGCGACTTATTCTGCCAGTGGGTCGGCGATGCGCTTGAAAAAGACAGCCAAGCCGGGAAAGAGTGGTTGGAAAACCCAGCGAATGCTCAAAACAATTTAGCCGTTTGGGCGACCGGAATCGAGAACTCGAAACGCAAGACACGCGTGGCTAAAATTCACCGCGCTTATCAGATTTTTGGGGATTTATTGCAATACCATGCTGCCAAAGAATGGGTTGCGACATGCCAACGAAATCCTAATCAAAAGCCCATTGAGCTATTGAACAAAACCTTAGCAAATGCCACAGCAATTCAGACTTGGGACAATTTAGGAGGCCAATTGATTCCTTCGGGTGCCGTGGCTGACATGAAAAATAAAATTAAATCGGGCAACATCAAGGCCTGGTCGGAGGTACACGAATTCTACGAAAAACAGGCTGTACTATATCCGGACCAAAAATTTGAAAATGCATTGAATGGTTTATTAAAGGTAAATCCAAATGCGATCGAAAACATTCCTGCCTGGCTAAACAAGGCCGTTGAAACCTCGCGTTTCTTAACCGAGGGCATCGAAAAATCACGTGCCAAAGATTATCAAGACCCATTCCGTTTAGCGATGTTTGGCAATGCCCAAGAACTCGAAGCGGTGATTGGGGATTTGGATGATAACGAGTTCATTCAGCAGTCGAAGGTGAATCAACGGGTGTTCGAAGAGAAAATAAAAAGCTTAGTGTAAGTCCTTTGGCAATCCCCAGGTTAAAACCTGGGGTTATAAGTTTCTTTGGCAAACCTTAGAGTTTATAACCCCAGACTTTAGTCTGGGGATTAGGACCACCTTTCAGCTTGCGTCGATTCCCTAGGCTAAAGCCTAGGGTTAAAGACATCATTTATAACCCCAGACTTTAGTCTGGGGATTAGGACCACCTTTCAGCCTGCGGCTATTCCCTAGGCTGAAGCCTAGGGTTAGATACATCATTTATAACCCCAGGTTTTAACCTGGGGCTCTACAGACTTTAGTCTGGGGATTCCCAAGCATCGCTTGGGGCCTCCAACGTCCAACGTCTAATGTCCAAAGACTAACGTCTAATTTACGGTTTATTCGAATCCACCTTCAATCTTTCCTCGCGATTCGAAATCTCCCAAGCCATGTAGAAAACTAAACGGCCAACTTTCTGTACTTGGTCAAATTCGATTTTCTCCACATCATCGCCCGGTTGGTGATAATCCTCATGCACACCATTAAAGAAAAATGCTACGGGAATACCGTGTTTGGCAAAATTATAGTGGTCGGAACGGTAGTAGAAACGGTTCGGATCGTTCGGATCATTGAAACGAAAATCCAATTCCAAGCCTACGTGCTTCTTGTTTTGCTCCACCAACACCTCGCGCAAAGATGATGATAATTTGTCGGAACCAATTTCATAAATATAATCCGGCTTGCCCATGTGCTCCTCATCGTAACGACCCGTCATGTCTGTATTGATATCACAAACGGTATTCGCCAAAGGAAACAAGGGATGGTTTGAATACCACTCAGAACCCAAAAGGCCTTTTTCTTCTCCAGTTACCGTCATAAACAAAATACTCCGACGAGGTCTCTTTCCTTCCGCTGCAGCCTTACCAAACGCCTCCGCTAATTCCATCACCGTCACCGTTCCAGAACCATCATCATTCGCTCCGTTATTAATCTTTCCATCAAACGAAATACCAATGTGATCATAATGGGCTGTCAAAATAACAACTTCATCTTTCTTGTCTGTCCCTTCCAAATAACCCACAACATTATACGTATCGACAGGTTTCTCCGTGCGTTCGATCGTCAAGCTAATTGGTGAAGTTTTAAATTTAGCAGGTACCGACTTTTTCGCAGAGGCTACTTCGGCTTTATAAGCCAACAAATCTGCTTCGGTCGTACCTAAAATTTCAGCCGCCATCGCAGATGAAATCAATAAGACAGGTGCTTCATTTGGAGAAGCCGCAACATCAGCAAAAACCATGCGCTCATTTCCAAAACGCTGCATCATCACTTGGCGTTGGCGTAATTGATTACCGAAATCTTTCTCCGACTTATCCGAAATCAAAATCAAGCCCTTCGCGCCCAATGCCTGCGAACGCTTTAATTTCTCTTTCCAGCCATCGCCTTTTCCGAAAGCCGAAGGATCTTTGGTCCCTGATAACACATAATTCCCTTGCGCATCTTTGGCCTCCCCTTCGAACGCCAAAACATATTTTCCTTTGGCAGCTAATTTGTCGTAATCCGCAAATCCAGCTTGTTGGACCCCGTATCCCGCAAACACTACAGGCAATTTGGAATTCGCCGTTACCGGAGCCAAAGCATTAGCCATAAATTGGCCTAAATAATCGTAGGATTTTCCTTTGATAGACAGGCCCACTTTCGTCCAAGAACGATTCACCAAATCCACTTTTTGGAAATATGACCCATTCACAGGCGCTAAGCCCGATTTCTTAAAATGATCTGCGATGTAATTCGCTGCCACTTTCTGCTCCGCTGAACCCGTATTACGGCCTTTCAAGCTATCAGAAGCAATAAAAGTGAGGTGTTTTTTCAAATCCTCCGCCTTAATCGTATAGGCATACGGGACGGGATTTGATTGAGCCAAAGCTCCAAAAGGAATAATTTTAGCGAGTAAAATAAGCGCTAAAACATAGATTGTTGATTTTTTCATTGATTAAAACAAATTTAAAGAAAGCGAAGTTAAGGAATCAAATATAAATCGCTAAAAAAACATTACTTTTGTGGCGATTTTTCAATCCAAATTCAGACGAATTTTATGACCCCAAATTTCAAATACCGGGAAGATTTTGCATTGCGTCACAACAATGTTGAACCTGCCGACGTAGCCGCCATGTTAAAAGAAATCGGCGTAGCTGATTTAAATACACTCATCAATCAAACTGTACCTGAAAAAATTCGTTTGGCACAAGGCCTTCGCCTACCTGCACCGAAAACGGAATTTGAATTCCTTCGTGATTTCAAACAAGTAATGGGTCAAAACAAAATCTTCAAAAGCCATATCGGTTTAGGATATTTTGATACATTTACCCCAACGGTGATTTTACGTAACATTCTGGAAAATCCTTCTTGGTATACGGCCTACACACCTTATCAAGCCGAAATCGCGCAAGGCCGTTTGGAAATGTTGTTGAATTACCAAACAATGATCATCGACCTTACCGGCATGGAACTTGCGAATGCATCCCTATTAGATGAGGGAACGGCAGCTGCTGAAGCTATGACGATGTTATACGGCCAACGCCCTGCAGAGCGCGCAAATGCGGAAACACTTTTCGTTTCTTCCCTTTGCTTGCCACAAACCATCGATTTATTGATGACGCGTGCAGAGCCAATCGGTATCGAAATTGAGGTAGGTGATCATACGAAAATCGACTTAACAGATCCGAAATATTACGGAATCGTTTTACAATATCCGGCAGCAAACGGCGAGGTATTTGATTACGCAGCATTTGTTGGCGCAGCCAAAGAACAACATCTACAAATCGTTGTCGCGGCTGATTTATTAGCCTTGACCTTGTTAACGCCTCCAGGTGAATGGGGCGCGGATGTCGTGGTAGGAAGCTCGCAACGTTTTGGTGTACCAATGGGATTCGGTGGACCACACGCAGCCTTCTTTGCGACGAAAGAAAAATACAAGCGTAGCATCCCAGGTCGTATCATCGGGGTATCCGTGGATGCTGAAGGAAACCGTGCTTTACGTATGGCGCTTCAAACACGCGAGCAACACATTCGTCGGGAAAAAGCAACGTCCAACATCTGTACGGCGCAGGTATTGTTGTCGATCATGGCTGCGGCTTACGCGATCTACCACGGACCGGAAGGATTGAAAAAAATCGCTTCACGCGTGTACGGCCTCACAGAATTATTGGCCGCTGGTTTGAAAAAACTGGGTTATAGCTTAGAAAACACACAACACTTTGACACCTTAACGGTTCTTACGGGTTCTCAAACGGAAGAAATTCGCGAATATGCGGAGGAGTCGGAGCGCAATTTTAGATACTACAAAAACGATGCAACGAAATTAAGCATCGCTTTAGATGAGACAACTTCGGAAGACGATGTGATTGAGATTTTGGCATTTTTCCAAAGAGCTCAAGGCCAACGCATCTTAGGAGATGAGTTGACCGTTGCTTGGAATCTTCCTAGCTCTTTAACGCGTACGTCCAACTTCATGTCGCATGACGTGTTCAATCGCTACCATTCGGAGCATGGCATGTTGCGTTATTTGAAGTCTTTGGAATCCAAAGATTTATCCATGGTTCACTCGATGATTTCGCTGGGATCATGTACGATGAAATTGAATGCAACCACGGAAATGATTCCGGTGACTTGGCCAGAAATGGGCAAAATGCACCCATTTGCGCCGGCGTTCCAGACACGTGGGTACCAACAAATGATTACGGAATTAAGCGCTTGGTTATGTGAAATCACAGGCTTTGCGGCGATGTCGATGCAACCAAATTCGGGAGCTCAAGGCGAATATGCTGGTTTGATGGTTATTCGTGCTTACCATGCTTCGCGAGGAAATTCACATCGTAACATCGCTTTAATCCCTTCATCTGCGCATGGTACAAACCCTGCATCAGCTGTAATGGCAGGCATGAAAGTGATTGTGACTCCATGTGATGAAAATGGGAATATCGATGTAGCAGCATTACGTGCTAAAGCCGAGGAGCATAAAGATGATTTGGCATGTTTGATGGTGACGTATCCAAGCACGCACGGTGTGTTTGAGGAAAGCATCATTAATATATGTGCGATGATTCATGAATTTGGTGGACAAGTTTACATGGATGGAGCCAATATGAATGCGCAGGTGGGATTAACTTCGCCGGCACGCATTGGCGCCGACGTATGTCACTTGAACCTACATAAAACCTTCTGCATTCCACACGGAGGCGGTGGCCCAGGCATGGGACCGATCGGTGTAGCACCGCAATTGGTACCTTTCTTACCTGGTCACGTGATTACGGATTCGGTTGATGCACCTGCACACGGAGCGGTTTCGGCTGCCCCGGTAGGTTCAGCTTCGATCTTAGCTATCTCTTACGCATACATCGCGATGATGGGCGGAGAAGGCTTAACAATGGCTACCCAAACAGCCATCTTGAATGCGAATTACATCAAAGCGCGTTTGGAAAAAGAATTCCCAATCTTGTACACAGGCTCACAAGGGCGTTGTGCACACGAAATGATTGTGGATTGTCGGCCGTTCAAAATCTCCGCAGCCGTAGAAGCAGAGGATATCGCGAAACGATTGATGGACTACGGTTTCCACGCACCTACCCTATCGTTCCCGGTAGCTGGAACCTTGATGATCGAGCCTACTGAATCAGAAAACAAAGAAGAATTAGATCGTTTCTGTGATGCTTTATTGAGTATTCGTGCCGAGATTCGCGCGATCGAAGAAGGCCGCGTGGAAAAGACGAACAACTTATTGAAGAACGCACCACACACGCAAACACGGGTGATGGTTGCCGACTGGGACAAGGCGTACACACGCGAAGAGGCAGTTTTTCCACTTCCGTATGTAAAAGCCAATAAATTCTGGCCTACGGTTTCACGTATAGATTCGGCATATGGTGACCGAAACTTGGTTTGCGCATGCGAGCCGACGTCGAGTTACGCTTAAAATTTATCAAGTTCTTGATTATTTTAATCCCCCTGGCGAACCCCAGGGGGATTTTTACTGATAATTTATATAGTATGCTTGCATAACATTTTGTTTTTTCGGTATATTTACTGCGGTAGACGCTGACAGGGTCAACGACCCTGTCAGCGTCACCAAAAAACCATCTCAATCTTTTTAACATGAATCGTTCCATTAAACGCGTAGCCATCCTTGGCTCTGGAATTATGGGCTCTCGCATCGCCTGTCATTTCGCAAACATTGGCGTTCAGGTATTGCTTTTGGACATTGCTCCTAAAGAACTGAATGCAGAGGAACAAGCAAAAGGCCTTAGCCTGGAGCACCCATCCGTGAAAAATCGGATCGTTAATACGGCATTTCAACAAACTATACAGGCAAAGCCCGCATCGCTTTACAGCAGCAGCTTTGCCAAAAACATCAAACTGGGCAACTTCGACGATAATTTACCGGAGATTGCACAAGCCGACTGGATCATGGAGGTCGTCGTGGAAAATTTAGCGATTAAAAAATCGCTGTATGACCGCGTCGAACAATTCCGGAAACCTGGCACATTGATTACCTCCAACACATCCGGCATCCCGATTCATTTAATGACTGAAGGCCGTTCGGAG
>CALLKB010000237.1 GCA_938008575.1 uncultured Cytophagaceae bacterium
TTTTTGCACTTTCTTTAATAGTCACTTTTATTGCTTTTTCTCAACAAAAATCTGCTCCTAAGTTAGTTATTGGAATTGTCGTTGATCAAATGTGTTACGATTATTTGTACCGTTTTCAACCTAAATTTTCATCAAAAGGTTTTACTAAATTAATGCAAGAAGGTACAAATTGCAGAAATACACAATACACTTATGTACCGACGTTTACAGGACCAGGTCACGCCTCCATTTATACCGGAACGACTCCAAGTAATCATGGTATTGTTGGAAATGATTGGTACAACCGATCAACCAAAAAAATGATGAATTGTGTTGCTGATGAAACCGTTCAAACTATAGGTTCAGATTCAAAAGAAGGAAAATGCTCTCCCTCTCATTTGAAAACAACTACCATTACAGATCAATTGAAAATGACTTATCCAAGTGCGAAAGTTGTTTCTGTCTCCATTAAAGATCGGGGTGCAATTTTGCCAGGTGGACATCTGAGCGATGGGAGTTATTGGTACGATTATGCAAGCGGACAATTTATCACAAGTTCTTATTTTAAAAACAAGTTACCCAATTGGGTGGAAGATTTCAACGCAAAGAAATCTGTCGACGCATACATGGAAAAGACTTGGGAAACATTATTACCGATTGAAAAATATACAGAAAGTGGTCCAGATGACTCGCCTTACGAAGTGATTTATGCTCCAAAAACAACTGCTACATTCCCATATAATTTGAAAGAAATCGGAAATAAAACAGGAAAATATACTGTATTTACTTCAACTCCTTATGCCAATACTTATTTAACTGATTTTGCTTTGAATGCTTTAAAATCTGAAAAATTGGGTAGCGACAATCAAACTGACTTTTTATGCATAAGTTATTCAACACCTGATATTGCTGGTCATGCATTTGGACCTTATTCCGTTGAAATAGAAGACATCTATTTGCGCTTAGATATAGAAATTGAACGTTTGTTAAGCACTTTAGACGCAACTGTTGGTAAAGATCAATACACCTTATTTTTAACTGCCGATCATGCCGTGGCCGAAATTCCAGCCTATATTAACAGCAAACGATTACCTGGAGGCGTATTCGACTCAGGAAAAGCAATTAATGAGGCAAAAACTGCATTAAAGCAAGCATTTGGCGATGTTGAAATTATTCAAGGTACCGATAACAACCAGATTTATCTGAACAACACGAACTTAGAAAGATGGCAAATTTCGAGAGAGGCTGTTGCGAAAGTTTTGGAGAAATCATTCCGAAAACAAGCTGGTTTCTCAGCCTTTATCGACCTGAATAATGTATCGAATAGCCCTATTCCGGCAATATACAGAGAAATGCTAATCAATGGCTACCATGCCTCGAGAAGTGGCGATTTCATGTATTTATTAAAACCTCAATGGTTTGTAGGCGGCAAAACCGGAACCACACACAGTGCGGTTTATGCCTATGATACACACGTTCCTTTGTTGTTTTTTGGATGGAATGTTAAGCCAAAAGAAATCAGCCAAAGAACTCACATTAGCGATATAGCGAGTACGCTTGCGAATTGGTTGAAAATAAATGAACCATCAGGAAGTATTGGAAAAGTAATTCAGTAAAAATATGAAAATAGCCGTTGTAGGAACCGGATACGTAGGATTAGTCACAGGTACTTGTTTCGCTGAGACAGGTAACCAAGTAACTTGCGTGGACATCAATGAAGAAAAAGTAAAGCAAATGCAGGCTGGGATCATACCCATTTACGAGCCTGGTTTAGAGGACTTATTCAAAAGAAATACCGAAGAAGGTCGCCTTCATTTCACTACCTCCTTGAGAGAGGGAATCGAAGGGGCAAAAGTTATTTTCCTAGCCTTACCGACTCCTCCAGGAGCCGATGGATCAGCAGATTTAAAATACATTCTGCAAGTGGCGAATGATTTAGGGCCTATTCTTTCCGAATACACCGTCATCATCGACAAGAGTACTGTTCCCGTAGGAACCTCGGATAAAGTCCGAGCTGCCATCGCTCAAAAGGCCAAAGTCGAATTTGATGTCGTATCAAATCCTGAATTCTTACGTGAAGGAGTGGCTGTAGAAGACTTCATGAAACCAGATCGTGTGGTTATTGGGACTCAATCCGATAAAGCGAAGGAATTAATGTCCCGCTTATATGCCCCATTAGTGCGCCAAGGCAATCCTATCATCTTTATGGATGAACGTTCGGCAGAGCTAACAAAATATGCTGCCAATGCCTTTTTGGCGACGAAAATTACCTTCATGAACGAGATTGCTAACCTATGTGAATTAGTAGGCGCAAACGTGGACGAGGTTCGCAAAGGAATTGGTACGGATTCTCGTATCGGAAAACGATTCTTATTTGCTGGAATTGGATACGGAGGCAGTTGTTTCCCAAAAGATGTACAAGCACTCGCGAAAACATCGGCAGAGAACGACTATGAGTTTAAGATTTTGGACTCCGTCATGAAAGTCAATGAGAACCAAAAGACCAAACTAATTCCGCAACTCTCCAAGCACTTTAAAGGTGATTTACAGGGCAAAAAAATCGCCATGTGGGGATTAGCCTTCAAACCCTATACGGATGACATCCGAGAAGCCCCTTCTTTGTACAATATCGATGCCTTATTAGAACTAGGTGCCAATGTAAGTGCGTATGATCCGGAGGCCATGGGCCATGTCAAACAGATCATGGGAGATAAAATTACCTTCACCAAGAATCCTTATGAGGCTTTAGAAGGAGCTGATGCGCTTTTGATTGTCACCGAATGGCCACAATTTAGAACGCCAGACTTCGATCGAATGGACAGCTTATTGAAAAATAAAGTCATTTTTGACGGAAGAAATTTATACGAATTAAACCAAATGGCAGAATTAGGATACACCTATTATTCAATTGGCCGCCAAACTATATAGTAAGATGAAAAGAGTTTTAATCACCGGCGGTGCTGGATTTCTAGGGTCTCATTTATGTGATCGCTTTATCAAAGAGGGTTACCATGTCATCGCCATGGATAATTTAATCACGGGGGATCTGAAAAACATCGAACATCTCTTTAAATTAGAAAACTTCGAGTTCTACCACCACGATGTTTCTAAGTTTATTCACGTGCCTGGCGAACTAGATTATATCTTACATTTTGCCTCACCGGCCTCTCCTATCGATTATTTAAAAATCCCGATCCAAACCTTAAAAGTAGGCTCTCTGGGTATACATAATTGTTTAGGTTTAGCTCGTGTAAAAAATGCCCGCGTATTAATCGCCTCTACCTCTGAAGTTTATGGTGACCCTAACGTACACCCACAACCAGAAGAGTATTGGGGAAATGTAAACCCAGTGGGACCTCGTGGTGTTTATGATGAGGCCAAACGTTTTCAAGAAGCCATGACCATGGCCTACCACACCTACCACGGCCTGGAGACTCGCATCATTCGTATTTTCAATACTTACGGCCCGCGCATGCGCCTAAATGATGGCCGTGTATTACCTGCCTTCATCGGTCAAGCCTTGAGAGGCGAGGATTTAACGATGTTTGGCGATGGTTCTCAGACACGTTCATTCTGTTATGTAGATGATCTAGTAGAAGGCATTTATCGCCTCTTATTGAGCGATTATGCACAACCCGTAAACATTGGCAATCCAGATGAAATAACAATCAAAGAATTTGGTGAGGAAATAATCAAATTAACTGGCACTTCTCAAAAGCTAATCTCATTACCTTTACCTACTGACGACCCAAAGCAACGCAAACCAGATATCACGAAGGCACGTAGTATTCTTGGATGGGAACCCAAAGTGAGTCGTGCTGAAGGTTTGAAGATTACGTACGATTATTTTAAATCGTTGAGTAAGGATGATTTGTTTAGAATGGCACATCATAAAACGTTTTAGTCGCTTCACGGCTAAAACGTTGTCAAAGAGTCGCCCTTGGCTTAGTCAATGAGTCCGGAGGATACTATCTTAAAATACAAAAAAGGCGCTTTCTGCGCCTTTTTTGTTAACCAACTCTATACTCTGTGCTCTATAATCTATAATCTCTACTATCATTAGAATAGCGACTGTCGACTAAAAAACAAAAGGGAGCATTTGCTCCCTTTTGTTTTGACTAAACTGTGTTGGCGAAGCCAATCACTTTTAGTTAAAGATATAACGAACACCAAACTGTGCTTGCCATCTTGAAGTCAAACCAAAGCTACGTTGGAATGAATCTGTTAATGGCACAGAAGATGTTGGGTTACCTTGGTAACGGTAAGGGAATTGGAATACTGGCTTACCAGTAGTCGCATCATTACCTGTAAAAGATAATAAACCAGCACGCAATGGTGTTTGAGCTAAGCCCCATTGAGATGAAACATAGTTACCTGCGTTAAATACGTCTAATGTAAATTGTAAGGTGTTTTTCTTGCCACCTACTTTGATGTAGAAATCTTGAATGATTTTGAAATCAAAGTTTGCTTGCCAAGGTAATTCAGCACCATTACGTTCTGCATATTGTCCACGACGAGAGCTTAAATAAGCATCTTGAGAGATGTACTTATCTAAATCAGCCCATTGTTGTGCTGCTGTGTAAGTGAATTTCTGAGAAACGTTGTAAGAAATAACTTTGTCTTTCAAGATGATTTCACCTTCTCCACGAGGGATGTACATTAAGTCATTAGCTGTTTGGCCATCACCATTCATATCACCTGAGTACGTATAAGAGAAACGACCTGCTGGAGCTACTGAATACGTAAATCCAAAAGTAGTTGCTGCCTTTTCGTTCAAGTAATTTAATTTATATGAACCATACGCGTTGAAACGGTGTGATTGCATGTAAGATGAATAAGAAGCTACGTTTTCGTTCGGATCACCAGACACAACGCGATCTCTCCATTGTGATTGAGCAATAGATCCACCGTCATTCACTGAACGTGAATCAGAGTTTGTGTAAGATAAGGATGAGATCGGAAGAGCGTCGTG
>CALLKB010000238.1 GCA_938008575.1 uncultured Cytophagaceae bacterium
TTTTTCGTTGTTCCAAAAGAGCCTTTGAAAATTTCCAAAGCCACAGCGCGGTTTCCTTCTCGGATAGCGACGTCGTGAAAGCGCTCTACCTGCGCGTCAGTTACTCGATTTTGATCGAAATAAATGGTTTCCAAACTCTTACGAACCAAGGCTTTGGGCGTTGCGTACAGTAACAAATTATTAATCACAGGTGTAGACGCAATTTTGAATCCTAAAGAGCCGCTTTCCCCTTTTTTGGGATATCCCGCTGCATCTATTAAGACCATTTTGGCAAGCCCATTCGGATTATGTAAGGCATAATTCCAGGAAATCGCTCCGCCCATGGAATTGCCCACGAGGATGAAGCGTTTGATGTGGAGGCGCGTCGTAAAGGAATCAATGAACTTGGAATAGTAATCAAAATTGTAGGTGTTTTCCGGCGAAGGACCGGTCAAGCCAAAACCCGGTAAGTCCAAACTAATTACTCTTCGCACCGACTTTAATCCCATCGCCACACTATCCCACGTATTCAAGGACGAAGACATTCCGTGCAATAAAATCAAGGGTACCGAATCTGTTTGTACGCCTTCGTCGCGGTAATGCACCTTCATCCCTAAGATCGGCATGAAACGCGAATCTTGGTTGGCATACAACGGAATCAATTCCGATACCGGCCGATCACGTTCGCAAATGATGAATAAAAGAATGAACAAAAGAGCGAATATTCCGCCGACGATTTTGGTGGCTAGTTTCATGTCTGGGTGTTTTGGTGGGCTAAAATAAGGGATAGAAAGCACATCGTAGTCGAAAATGTATATTTTTGTTTTCACCTTTTGGAAATAATGATGAAGCGTTTGCTGTTTGTGCTTTTATGTGTGAGCTTTGGGGCGATAGGCCAACAAAAATTATACACGTCGGACCGATTGATTGTTACAAGTCTATCCGAAAATACATTCGTTCATACATCTTTTTTGCAGACAGATGATTTTGGCAAGGTTGCTTGCAATGGATTGATCATCCGTGATGGCTATGAAGTCGCGGTGTTTGATACACCTACTGACGACCCCAGTTCGCAAGAATTGATTCGCTGGGTGCAGGAAGTGTTGAAATGCAAGATCGTGGCCATTGTGCCTACCCATTTTCACAGCGATTGCCTCGGGGGGCTTTCGGCATTTCATGCGGCGGGAATCCCATCGATTGCGAATGAAAAAACGATAGAATTAGCGAGTCAGAATCAAATGATGGTGCCCCAAAAGGGCTTTTCAAACAAGTCGAGTTTGCTTGTGGGGGGCAAAGAAGTTCAATTGCGTTTCTTTGGCGAAGGGCATACCCGCGATAATGTTGTGGCTTATTTCCCGGCTGAGCAAGTTCTTTTTGGAGGTTGTTTGATTAAGGAATTGCAAGCGACGAAAGGCTTTTTAGGTGATGCGAATGTAAGCGCTTGGTCGGAAACGGTAGCTAAAATTCAATCGGCTTTTTCGCAGGTGAAGCATGTTGTTCCAGGACATGGCGCTGTGGGAGATGCGAAATTATTGGAATATACGCGGCAGCTATTCAAGCAATAGATTATCCTTTCATCTCTGTAAAAAGCGTGTCAAAGATATTAGCTAATGCCCAATCTTTTTCTGTAACCTTGATACCTGCATCGTGCGTACTTAGGACGATGTCGATTCGATTATAGGTATTTGTCCACGTGGGATGATGATCTAATTCCGCGATTTTCTCAGCGGCCTTTTGCATGTACAACATGGCCGATTCAAAGGAGTCAAACGTGAACGTTTTTTCCAGTTGGCTTGCGGTTTCTATCCAGTTATTCATCGATTGTTTTTTAAGTAATTTAGTCTCTTTTCCCTTTGAAATAGGCGAAAATCGCATTGGCATGCCCATGGCCTAAATCAAAATCTGCTTTCAGCCAATTCACAATTTCGGTCGCTTTGGCGGCGGGAACTCCTTGTTTCAGGAATCCTTTTTCCTCGGCTAGTCGTACGAAATCTTCGGGCGTTTTACCTGTTTTGGCTTGTATGTTATCCATGTAGGCTTGAAATGACATAATCGTAAAAGGGTTTAATCCTTAAATGTAAAGATATATTTCGGAAAACGTCCTTGCTGGAAAAAGCATGCGGGCTTATGGCCTTATTCATCAGCGGTACGGATATATTTTTACTGGGTAAACCAGAAACAAATTCAATGTTTTCAAGTTTAAGCCGTGGATAAACCCTTTAAGCGATATGAAACGCAAAGAATTTTTAACAACACTGACAGGCAGTTTTTCGGTGGCCTGCCTCGCTTGCTTGGCGCAAGCTTGTTCAAAGGATGACAATGGCGCTCCTGCTCCGGTAAATAGCCCTGGGTCATCCTCGGGTTTCAGCATCAATTTAGATACGGATTTGAAGTCAGTAAATACGTATGTCGCCAAAAATGGATTCATTGTCATTCGTACCGCCACGGGGAATACGGTAGCGAGTTTTGTCGCTTATTCGGCAGTTTGTCCACATGCAGGAGCCACGGTGGAATACAATGCTAATACATCTTCGTTTTTATGCCCAGCGCATGGCTCGACCTTCAGTGCTACAGGAGCCTTGATTCAAGGGCCCGCGACAAGGGGCTTGACTAAATTAGAAATTGAGATTATGGGTTCATCACTGAAAGTGAAGGCCTAGTTAATCATAAAAAAAATTCATAATCACCATAATGAACTTAATTTTTTTTAATCAGCCTTGCTGCATAGGTTTGTATCGCAAACGTTAAGAGTTCGTTTACAAATTTAATTAATGAAAAGGGGTTTCATACAGAGCCGCCCATCGTTGGGCGGCTCTGTTTATTCAAAGTAATTTTTCCGAATGGCCTCTTTGTTTTCAAGGATATATTTCATGAAGGCTCTTGCAACAGGGGAGGGATTTTTTTCCTTGTGCCAAATCAACTTCCAAGTCGTACTGATGGGAAGTCCACTTCGTTTAATGATTGCTAATTGACCATTTTTCAACTCGTTCTTTATACCGATCATAGGCATGATGGAATAGCCAAGCCCAGCCATCACGGCTTGCTTTACTGCCTCATTCGACATTAATTCAATCTTTTTCAAGGCATGAATACCCTGTTTTTTTAAATAGGATTCCATAATTTTTCGAGTGCCAGATCCATTTTCTCGAAATATTAATGGAAGCTCTTTGTTGAACTCTTGAAAGGCGAATTTAGGATTCAATGCCGCCGTGGAGGGATTCCCCACTAGATAAAGTTCATTTTCTAAGATATCAATATAGTCGTATGCTGGGCTATTCACATCCGTCGAAATCAGACTGAAATCTACCTCGTTGTTTTCCAAACTTTGGAATACTTTTTCCCGATTAGTTACATCGATGCTGATCTCCACCCCCGGATTATTTTTCAGGAACTCCGTTAAAAAATAGGGCAATACATACTTGCCCGTCGAAACAACGGAAACTTTCAGTCGGCCAAGTAACTGGTCCTTAAACGCCATAGTCTTGTAATTGATGGCATAGACTTGATCAATGATTCCTTCTGCCGACTTGGCGATTTCTTGGCCAAAATCAGTTACGTAGATCTTTTTACCGATAATCTCAATTAACGGAATTTCAAATTGCGCTTGGAAGTTTTTTATCTGAATGGAAACAGCGGGCTGCGTCAGGTTTAACTCCTCTGCCGCTTTGGTAATACTCATCGTTTGGACCACTTTCAAATAGATCTGTAGTTGATTGAGTGTATAGTTCATAAAAATTACTAATATATTTCATTATAAACTTAAATAAAAATTATTAAAATTCTCGAACTTATTTTGCAAAAAAAACGAATGCAAAAAAAACCGACCAAACATTCCTTCCTTTTTCTACTGCATGTAATAGGCATACTTGTTTTCTTAATCATGTGCTTTGTGAACCATGATCCGATCATGGATAAGCTGTTTATTAGTCTATTAATCATCCTAGCGTTAAATTTCTTAAAACTGATGCAAAGCCCTAATTAATCCGTCGATATGTCCCATTTTGAACTTCTGATTTTTAATCTCAAAAACCCAACACTCCTTTTTTTCATTTTGGGTGTCATTGCCAAACTCGTGAAAAGTGATTTGGAAATACCTTCTGCTTCGAAGGCATTTATTGCGCTCTATTTGCTCTTTTCTATTGGTTTTAATGGAGGGGCTGAACTTGCGGTTACCGGAATTTCGCAAGAAGTTCTTGTGAATTTGATTTTTGGTCTTCTTCTAGCCACGCTAATTCCGATCTACTCTTTTTTCATCTTAAAAACGAAACTGAATTCATTTGACTCTGGAGCCATTGCCTCTTGTTATGGTTCCGTTAGTGCTGTCACCTTCGTTACCGCTGTCGCATTTTTGGAAATGAATCACATGAAACTAGGCGGCGAAATGGTCGCCGTCATGGCCTCCATGGAATTTCCAGCGATCATTATGGGCGTTATACTAATGAATCTGTTTCCAAGTTCCTCCGAATCTAAAAGCCCCAAAACGCCTTGGCGATCAGCGCTTAAACACGCGGTAACCAATGGTAGTGTTCTCATGATTTTCGGTAGTTTGCTTATCGGATTTATTTCCGACTCGAATCAATCTGTCGGGATTAAACATTTCACTTCCGACATTTTTAAAGGATTTTTAGCCATTTACCTGCTCGATATGGGCATGGTTGCAGCAGGCCGCTTTGCGGCTTTTAAGAAGCAGGGAGCCTTTTTAATCTGTTTTGCCATATTTGTTCCACTTTTAAACGGGGTGGTAACAGCCTACCTGAGTCAGTATGTCACAGTTAATGAGGCCAGCAGACTTATTTTCGCCGTGTTAGCCGCGAGTGCGTCCTACATTGCCGTACCCGCAGCCATGCGTTTGGTTGCTCCCAAAGCAGATCCCGGTATTTTCATTCCTATGGCTTTAGGCGTGACCTTCCCCATCAATATTACCATCGGAATGCCTTTGTTTCTTCAAATAATTCATGGATAGTTCGCTGTTTTTCCAGGGTCGAAATATTGCCATTGCCACCAAACATGGCAAGGAAGCTGTCATTGCGCCACGTTTATCGGAAGCGCTTGGTTTGCAATGTGTAAACAGCGACCAACTCGATACGGATTCACTGGGCACTTTTTCTGGTGAAGTGGAACGCAGATATAATCCCTTAGAAACTGCGCGAATGAAATGCTCCCTGGCAATGGAAATTGCGGGGACCGAGTTGGCAATTGCCTCGGAAGGTTCTTTTGGTGCCCACCCTTCAATCCCATTTATTCCAGCACACGAGGAGCTTTTGCTTCTTATCGATAAAAAAAATGCATGGGAATTTGTCGTAAAGAAGCTAGAGACAAAGACCAATTACAGTCAAATTCTCCTTCAGTCATACGATGCGTTGGAAGGATTTTTGGCACAAGCACAATTCCCCTCGCATGCCATTATTATCAAGAAAAGTGCTGACGATCCAACGGATTGTGTGAAAGGAGTACATGACGAAAAGACCTTGCGCGAAACGATTGAACGTTTCATGCAACGCTACGGGCAATGTAGCCTGGAAACGGATATGCGCGCGATGCATAATCCAACTCGCATGAAGGTAATCGATGCCTTGACGGTTGAGCTAATCCAACAAATTCAATCGGCCTGTCCTGTTTGTAATACGCCTGGATTTAGGCTTACCGACATCCAACGGGGTCTTCTTTGTTCAAATTGCGGATTACCTACCCGAAGCGTAAAATCGGAAGTTTTTCGTTGCCAAAACTGTCAGCATACCGAGTATCGGGATCCCAGCCATGGCCTAAAAAATGAAGACCCCATGTTTTGCGATTTTTGTAACCCTTAATAATATGATTACCAAAGACCTGTCGATTATTTGTGAACGCTTGAAACAAGGTGATTTAATAGGACTGCCTACGGAAACTGTTTATGGTTTGGCGGCAAATCTATTCAATTCCGAAGCCGTTTCTTCCATCTTTAGAACCAAAAATAGACCCACGACGAATCCGATTATTGTGCACGTCGCCTCTATTAGCCAAGCGCGCGCTTTAGTGAAGCGCTTTCCCGAGAAAGCCACCCTGCTAGCGAAGCATTTTTGGCCCGGACCCTTAACGATGATTCTTCCCAAAAATCAAACGGTCAGTGGGCTCGTTACCGCCGAGCAGGAAAATGTGGCCATTCGAATTCCGAATCACCAAACAGCACTTAGTCTTCTGAATCAATTGGACTTTCCATTGGTTGCCCCGAGTGCTAATCCCTTTAATCGGATTAGTCCAACCACAGCGGAACATGTTGAGTCTTATTTCCCGGCGATTTATACGCTAGACGGCGGGCCTTGTACTTCGGGTGTCGAATCCACTATCGTAGGATTTGAAGGAGATGAAGTGGTATTACTCCGGCACGGAGCGATTTCCATTGAGTCCATTGAAGCCCAGGTTGGGCGTATATTAAACCGGACGGCGGCATCTGAACATGCATCACTTCCTGGCCAACATAAGAAACATTATGCCCCGACCTGTTCCTTGATTGTAACGTATGAACCCCTGTTTATGCTCAGCACAGTCAAGCAAAAAAAGGTGGGAATTCTTTGGTTTAAATCCGTTCAAATTGAAAGCATTCATGTGGAGGTTAATCTCGTATTAGCCCCCTCAGGCGACCTAGCAGAAGCTGCCCAAAACTTATTTTCCGCGCTTCATACCTTAGATAAGATGGGTCTCGATTTAATTATTGTAGAGAGACTCCCCGCGCATGGACTTGGAAACACCATCAACGATCGCTTAGACCGCGCCGCGACCCAATGAAAAAATACCTAATCACAAATGCTCTGTTAATTAACGAAGGGCAAACCAAACCCAGCGATGTGCTCATCGCTGGCGAGCGAATCGAACGCATCGGAAACGAGATCTCTGATGCGAACGCGCAGGTAATTGATTTTCAAGGGAATTACTTGATTCCCGGAATGATCGACGATCAAGTCCATTTTCGAGATCCAGGATTAACGTACAAAGCGGATATCCATACGGAATCCAAAGCCGCCGTGGCCGGAGGAATTACCTCTTTTATGGATATGCCGAACACGATTCCGAATACCTTGACGCGCGCCTTGTTGGAAGAAAAATACCAACTAGCCGCTCAAAAATCTTTGGCTAATTATTCTTTTTTCATGGGGGTTACCGCCTCGAATCTGGAGGAAGCACTGCGCGTAGATAATGAATCGGTTTGTGGGATTACCGACGATGGTCTCTACCTAGAAAAGCAAGAGATTTTGGCCAATAACCCTGAATACCTTGAAAAATTATTTTCCCGAGCGGAAACCTTGGTGGCCTTGCATAGCGAAGATGATTCCGTGATACGGAGAAATTTACAGCAATACCAACAAGCCTACGGCGATCAAATTCCTATTGCACTTCATCCGGCTATTCGTAGTTCCGAGGCTTGTGAAACAGCTACCCGAAGGGTTTTGGACATTCAAAAAAAATACAACAACCGCCTGCATTTTTTTCATATATCGACAGCCGCGGAAGCGAAATTATTTAGTCCTGAACCCATTGAAAAAAAGCGCGTCACAGCAGAGGCTTGCATTCATCATCTGTGTTTTACCGATGCGGATTACGAAAACGTAGGAAGTAAAATCATGTGGAATCCATCCGTTAAGTCGGAGGAGGACCGCGTCGAATTATTGAAAGCTTTGCAGGATGGGCGATTGGATATTATTGCCACAGATCATGCGCCACATAGTCTCGAAGAAAAGACAGGAAATTACCTGCAAATCAAATCCGGTGCACCCATGGTCCAACATGCTATATTGATGCTTTTGGAACTCGTGGGTCGGGGGGAATTAGCACTAACGACATTGGTCGATAAAACGAGTCACCGCGTTGCCGACTGCTATAAAATGGTCGATCGAGGCTATATCCGAGAAGGGTATTTTGCAGATCTTGTTGAAGTCGCTCCATCAGCCCCTTGGGAAGTAAAAACTCAATCGCTCCTTTATAAATGTGGGTGGTCACCAGCGGTGGGACGAAGATTCTCACATCAAATTAAACGCACTTTTGTCAGTGGGAACCTGTGTTTTCAAGATGGGAAATTCACGAATGGGCAGACAGGGAAAAGATTACAATTTCACAAAATTAGATAAACAACGATGCAATTTTTTGTCACAGGAATAGGAACTGAAATCGGGAAGACTGTTGTGTCTTCTATACTTACCGAATATTTACAAGCTGATTATTGGAAGCCGGTCCAATCGGGAGATTTGCACCTAACCGATACCATGAAAGTACAAGCGCTTGTTTCAAATACGAAATCATACTTCCATCCGGAGAGGTACCGACTAAACGCGCCGCTTTCCCCACATGCCTCTGCGGCATTGGATGGGGTGCAAATCCAGCTTTCTGATTTTACTTTACCTCAGACGTCTAATCATCTAATTGTTGAGGGTGCTGGCGGACTCATGGTTCCATTGAATGATCAAGATCTGATGATTGACCTTATACAGCAGTTGGGAATTCCTGTCATACTCGTTTCGCGCAATTACCTAGGAAGCATCAATCACACGGTTTTATCCATCGAGGCTTTGCAGCGTCGGGAAATTCCTATAGCCGGAATTGTGATTAATGGAGAGCCCAATCCCGCGACGGAATCATTCATTGAATCCATGAGTGCTTTGCCTATACTGTTTCGAGTGGGGCAGTTCGCTGAAATTTCTAAAGAAGAAATTCAGCGGTTTACTCAATCATTGAAATGCTTTTTTTAATGTTCAGCCGTTGTTCGCTCAAACACCTGTTGGACCAATCCATTCGCATAGGTTTTGGAACGGACACATCGAAAGTATATGGGGTTCGTTAAAGCGCCAAAGAGTCGGACCCCATCACCGATCAGAACCGGAATGGTGGTGATGGTTAGGGTTCCAACTTTATCCGCTCGTAAAAAAGACTGAATGACTTGGCCGCCGTCGAGGTAAAAATGCTGAAAGCCTTTGGCCTGGATGAGGGTCTCTACTTCTGCTAAAGTTCCTCGCACGAGTTCTGCTTTGCCGGCCAATTCCGCGGGTATCTGGTTGAGCGTTTGGCTCCAAACAAAAACGGGTTTGGTATAAGGCCATTCCACTCCAAAACTCAAAACAGTTTCAAAACTTTTGCGACCCATCAAGATCACATCCACTTGGTCCATGAAAGCATAATACCCCATGTCATCTCCTTCCGGCATCGGAAAGGTGTCCAAGAACCCCACGCCACCTTGGGCATCAGCAATGTAGCCATCGAGGCTTGTCGCAATAAAAACGTGGTGTTGTTTCATTGGTGAGGCATTGGGTTCATGGGAACAGAATGACTAAGGTAATAAAGCAAAAGCCCGAGCAAAATAGTGGCAAACATAAGCGTGAATGCCTTTTGCCAGTTACCGGGTAATAGCGCGCTAAAATAATATCCTAAAATGAATCCAAGGCTATTCAATAAGACATCGTCTATATCAAAAAATCCAATTTGGAATATATGCTGAATAATCTCGATACTTAAACTCGTACACAAAGCGAGCATGAAAATCGTGTTCCGACGAATATCAGGGAATCCTGCAGGTATTAAAAATCCGATGGGTGCGAGTAACAGCAAATTTCCTGCAAGATTTAAGCCGACAATCAGCAAACCTTTATTACCCATGAAATATGAAGCAATTGTTTTGAATGGAATCCAATTCGGATCTCCTGTTTGGGTCCCTCCAAAATAGAATCGCATGTGGCCGACAAGGATCATGTCCAAATCCTTGAAGACCACAAATTTGATTAAAAGCAGTAAATAGAACGCAATTAGCGTGCGCGTAAAAATCTTCATTGCATAAAATAAACGTTTTTAAAATTAGTATTAAAGCAATATTAAATTGAATTTCTTAAGTTTGATAAACCAAAGCAATTGCTTCGAACCTATTAAACTTTCATGAAACAATTACAAAGCCTCGACTACGTCGTATTTCTTCTCTATTTTGTTTCTGTGACCTGCTATGGTTACTGGGTATATCAGCGAAAAAAGAAGGCAGAAATTAGTACCAAAGACTTTTTCCTTGCGGAAGGTTCCTTAACCTGGTGGGCGATTGGTGCATCTTTACTTGCTTCCAATATTTCTGCCGAACACTTCATCGGGATGTCCGGCTCTGGCTTCGCTATCGGTTTAGCCATCTCATCCTACGAATGGATGTCGGCAGCCGCCCTCGTCATCGTCGCTGTTTTCTTCGTCCCCATTTTCTTAAAAAATAAGATTTACACGATGCCACAGTTCTTGTCGCAACGCTATAATAATACGGTGGCGACGATTATGGCGGTTTTCTGGCTCTTGCTCTATGTGTTTGTGAACCTGACGTCCATCCTGTATTTAGGTGCGTTGGCGATTGAAAGCATCACTTCAATTCCTTTTTTATATGCGATGATTGGACTCGCAATCTTCGCGATCTTCATTACCTTGGGTGGGATGAAGGTGATCGGTTATACCGATTTCATTCAAGTAATTGTGTTGATTATCGGGGGATTGGTGGTGACTTATTTGGCCTTGGATATGGTTTCCGATCGCTTCAATAGTGGAGGTGTTTTTGGGGGATTGTTGGAATTGCGTTCGCAGGCCGACGACCATTTTCACATGATTTTTTCCGAGGGAGATAAGTATTATGATGCGCTTCCGGGCTTCGCAATTTTGTTTGGTGGGATGTGGATTAATAACCTGAATTATTGGGGTTGTAATCAATATATCGTTCAAAGGACGCTGGGTGCCGACTTGCCCACAGCTCGTTCTGGGATTTTGTTTGCGGCCTTTTTGAAATTACTGATGCCATTAATCTGTGTGATTCCGGGGATTGCGATGTATGTCCTTTACCAAAATGGGGCCTTCCAAAGCGAGATGGCCATTAATGGGATTATTAAACCCGATCACTCGTATCCGACCTTAATGAATCTATTGCCTGCTGGCCTTAAAGGCTTATCTTTTGCCGCATTAACCGCTGCGATCGTGGCCTCTTTGGCAGGGAAAAGCAATAGTATTTCCACGATTTTCAGCTTGGATATTTACAAAAAATCCTTGAACCCCAATGCCTCAGAAGCCCAAACCGTTTGGGTGGGTCGCATCGCGATTTGGGTATCTTTTGCCATCGCATTGTTGATTGCGCCGCAATTACGCCAACTGGAGCAAGCGTATCAATTCATTCAAGAATATTCCAACTACCTGACGCCAGGTGCCTTTGCGCTATTCTCTTTGGGATTGTTTTGGAAAAGAACAACATCTGCCGCCGCGATTGTTGCTGCGGTTGCTTCGATCCCACTCGTGGTTTTATTCAAGAATTTGCATACTTTTATCGGCGGAAATCCAATTCCATTTTTGAATGTAACCATGTGGGTCTATTTGATTCTGGTTGCCATCATGGTCTTGATTTCTTTGGCAGATCGTTCTAGCATCGATAATCCGAAAGGCTTAGCAGTGGAACGTGCCGACTTCACCGTCAGCGGCCAATTTGCGATTATTTCAATTTTAATTATGGGCATCGTATCGGCGCTTTATACTGTATTTTATTAAATCATGGAAACAATTTCTAAAGACAAATCGGAATTTCGTAACTACGATCAAGGGGATATCACGGCGGCTGTCAAAGAGCATTACCGCAAGATGCGTTCGCGCCAGACTTATGACTATGTGTTGCGCATGAAGAAAAAGTATTTGACCTTCGATCATCCCATGGATTTGTGGGAAATGATGGAGCGTTTAAATGTACTCGTGGATGTGTCTGATCCAGACTTGAATCTCCCAAACATCATTCACTTATTGCAATCGGCAGAAGGTTTACGCGCAGATGGCCGACCGGATTGGATGCAATTAGTGGGTTTAATTCATGATTTAGGAAAAGCGATGTACTTGTTCGGATCGGATGAAGATGGAACTTCTCAAGCGGAGCAATGGGGCTTGGTGGGCGACGTGTTTGTGGTGGGTTGTAAACTTCCAGATTCATGTGTCTATCCGGAGTTCAA
>CALLKB010000239.1 GCA_938008575.1 uncultured Cytophagaceae bacterium
CATATTGTTCGATTGTTTCGAAATGTAGGTCGTCCAACTTTAAAGCTGTTTCACAATCTAACTTAGCTTCTTTCAGTCGGTCCATTCTAAAGTATAAATCTGAACGGGCTAACAGAACTGAAATGTCTCGAGGATTGAATTTGAGTGCCGACTCAAAGCAGGATAAGCCTTTTTCATTGATTTCGGCTTTCACATATACGTTTCCTTTGTATTTCCACAAAGTCGCCAAGCGTTTTGTGTCCGTCTTAGTGGCATATTGTAATGCCAAATCAAACTGTTTTATGGCCAGTTGCAAAGAATCTTTGGCACTATATACCTTGCCCAAATATTCATAGGCTAATGATTCTTGCGGGTTTTGCTTGATTTCAGTTTTGAGTAAACTCTCAGCATCATCGAAATTTCCTGCATCAAACATGTTCATCCCATGTTTCAAATAATAACTCTGAGACATGCCCGAAAAGCTGCAGGCCAACAATACTAAAATCAAGATTTTTTTCATATTCGAATATTTCAAGCAAGGTAAAAAATGTCCAGAAGGACTTATCCACAATTTATTTAACGGTCTAAATGATTCGCCGTCTCCAATGTTCATAGCGCAACTCCCCCATTTTTGCCTGAAATTCCAACATATCCTTTAATTCACTCTTGGGAATTTTTAGTCGGTTTACCACAAAACAATCATCCACATCACTATCCTCGCAACAGTAAAAATAATTCAAGCCTAATTCGTCATTGATTCGGTCAAAAAGATCCGAAAATCGGCGAATCCACTTGGACTCACAGGTTATGTGCCAGTTTCGCAAAGCCGCACGGGCATTTTCTGTATCTAATTCAAGAAACATCGCGGCGTCATTGAACCAATCATAATTCCACTTAAAATCAGCAAATTCTGTGACATAAAACACCTGATCATACATGGCCGAATGCGCATCTCTGAACTGAACAACTTCCTTGATTGTCCAAGCAGCCGCCGACGAACGCTTCAAGATAAATTCGTTGGCACGCAGCAAATATTGCTCCAATTCCGCATAGCGCTCACACAAATCCATGTAGCGATAAACAAAGGCATCATTCGCCGCATAAAGCCGCAAAAGCCTATCTGCCTGATGTGCCAAATCCGCGTACCGGTCAATCACCTCCTTCAAATCCGACATAGAATAACGATGTGTCCGTTGTAAATGCAGCGCGACATACGCCTCCGCACAAGCTGACTTTAGCTCCAGATATGCCTCATCCGGAACAAAATCCGGTAATTCATCCAAACCCGGCTGCACATCTAGCGGGTTTTCCATGCGATCAAGATCCAATACATCCATATCAATGAAATACTAACCAGTTCGTTTGTCGGTGCGTATTTTGACGCATCTTCCCTATTTTAACCACACGATTCTGTGGGCTGAAATAGGCCCCCTCGCTCCAAGTACCCATATCCAAATAGATAGCTTGTTGGGCTCCAATTTTCAGTAAAGCTGCCTGAAAATCATCTCTTCGCATGTTGACGTCATTTTCTACGACTTCGAATCGATCTGGGAAAATGACAAGCGCCCGCCATAAATTCAAGGCAGCTGCGTGGGCGATTGGCAAAGCATGCCCATTCTCAACCAAGAGGTCTTGTTGGAATAAACTATTCCCTACTTTTGCCATTTGCTTCATTTTAGTGGGATTCATTTGATTTGAATGGACAATGCTGGGCCTTAAATACGAAATGACACAAAATCCATTCAATTGCCCACTAATCTGCGCATTGACCGTTTGCCCCCACTCTATGGCTGCACCTGCTATCGATTGGTTCGGATGTGTAAAAGCCGCCGGAACAATAAGCGATTGTCCCGAATGACAAATAGGTCGCTTGCGTACCCAATAAACTTGTTGGTCGACCGGAAAATATCCTGTCAAATGTACACCCCCAACTTTATATGATTTTAATTGAATAGGTTTAAATAATAAACACGTTTTGTCCTTCTTTCAAGGGTATTGTTTTTCCTTTCCAATGTACGTCGTCAAACTAAAGTGGACTTTTCCTAAAGGAGTGTTTCGTGTTTTTGTGAATGTA
>CALLKB010000240.1 GCA_938008575.1 uncultured Cytophagaceae bacterium
TCCAAGTCATTTGCTCACGTCCCTTGCGCACTAATTGCTGAATAGTTGGCATTTTAGCGTAATTACCTGTTTAATTATAAATTCATTTAATCCCTTATTTCATGTAGTAAACCCAATTGAATTGAGTTATCCCACACTAATGGGGGTGCAAATTTAACAATAAGAAAGACAAAACAAAACGGTTTGGCAGAAAATTATTTCAAAAACCCCTCGATGCCCATTTCCAATCCCCGCAATTCCGCCAATCCCCGCAAGCGACCGATCGCCGTATAGCCTGGATTCGTTTTCTTGCCTTCCTGCAAATCATCCAACATGCGATGACCGTGATCCGGACGGAATGGAAGTCGGTAATCCTTCCGACCAGCCGCTATCCGCTTCCTTTGCTCCTGAACCAAACCTTTCATCACGCCAAACATATCCACATCGCCATCCAAATGATCTGCCTCATGGAAATTGCCATATTCATCACGGCGTGTCGCACGCAAATGAATGAAGTTAAAGCGATGTCCCAAACGCTCAACCATCCCCACCAAATCATTATCTTCTCTTACGCCATAACTTCCTGTACAAAAACACAATCCGTTGACATTGCTTTCATAAGCAGCCAATAATTGCTTCGCATCGCTTTCCGTACTTACCACGCGAGGCAAGCCCAAGATCGGATACGGGGGATCATCCGGATGTATTGACAACATGACACCTGCCTCCTCAGCCGCTGGCGTTATCTCCCGGATAAAATCATATAAGTTCTCTCGTAATTCCTTCTCTCCTACTTCTGCGTAAGTATCTAAAGCTTCCTGGAAAGACTTCAAGGTGAAACTCTCTTCCGAGCCCGGTAAACCTGCAATGATATTGCGAATGAGCTTATCTTGCTGCGCCTGCGTAGATGCATCAAACCATTTCTTCGCACGTTCGATCTGCTCAGCTGTATAATGTTGCTCCGCACCTGGACGTTTCAACAAGAATAATTCAAATGCACAAAACTCAGCCGCATCAAAACGCAATCCCGTGCTCCCGTCTGGGAAACAAAAATCTAAATCGGTCCGCGTCCAATCCAAAATGGGCATAAAATTATAACACACCAAATCCAAACCTGCCGCTCCCACATTGCGTAATGAAGTTTTGTAGTTCTCGATGTATTGCTTGTAATTTCCTGAACGGGTCTTAATGTCCTCATGCACGGGGATACTTTCAATCACCGACCAGCTCAATCCTGCCGCCTCAATGATAGCTTTGCGCTCTAAAATGCCTTTCAATTCCCAAACTTGCCCATTCGGGATTTGGTGCAATGCGCTTACGATTCCTGTTGCACCTGCTTGTCGAACGTCCGATAATTTGACGGGGTCATTCGGCCCAAACCACCGCCATGTTTGCTCTAATGCCATATTTATTCGATTTTAAACTCTTTACGTCGGCAGGGTCCCCGCTACCGCTGCCAGGGTCTTCGACCCTGGCAGCGGTAAACTTTTCCGGAAATATTTTACGCTGCCGGGGATCTAACCCCGGCAGCGTAAACAAACACCCTCTAATCCTAAAACTACTTCACAAAGCCTGAAAAAGAAAAAACTTACTTGATAATTAATATCAGAATCCTGATAAAATAAAAAACCTTGCCCGTAAAACGAACAAGGTTTTTGTAATCAAGCATTTATATACTTCCTTCAAAATCTGCTGGAAGAGGTGCAAAATTAGTGGTTTTTTTACAAAGAGAAAAACCCTAACTATTTTGATGTGCCGGACGCAATAAATCAGTCACCGTTTTCACCGGATTAAAGGTCACTAAAGGCACCTCCACAAACAAGGTATTCCAATGTGCCATCGCACCATTCCACAAACCTGGTAACTCCTGCGCCTTCAACGATTTTCCATCCTTCGTTTTCTCAGTGATAAAACCCGTCGACATATCCCGAAACTCAATCAAATCACAGCCGCGTGTTGCACAAACCAAATCCACCGGATTAAAATGCGTCGAACCAGCAAATAAAGCCTTTTGGTCTGCATTAGACATATCAACTTGTGCAGATTCAACCAATTGCAATGTCAAATTACCCGCAGCATCCTGGCACCAGAATGGTCCGCCTCCCGGCTCACCCGTATTCTTAACCACCCCACAGATACGTGTAGGTCGAGCCAATATTTTCAATAACTCAGCCGCCTGAGCTTCAATTGACAAAAACTGAAAATCACTTGAAACTTCAAATCCTAAATAGGTCTTAATCTCCAACAATGCCTCCTCAATCAAAGCAGGCTTCAACTCCCCCTTCAAACGCATTTCCAAATAACTTATCCCCTCCAAAATCCACAACAACAATCCCGCCAAAGCTTTCTTGTATTGAATCGTCGTCAATTTCAAATGATCCGGGACTACATTATCAATGTTCTTAATAAAAATAATATCTGCAGATAAATCATTCAGATTCTCTAGCAAAGCTCCATGGCCGGCAGGGCGGAACAACAAAGAACCGTCCGCTTCCCTAAACAAACTATTATCCATATTCACCGCAACAGTATCAGTAGCCGGCTTCTGCTCAGAAAATGTCACTTCAAATTCAATCCCAAAATGCGAAGACCAAATCGGAGATAAACGTGTTACCAAAGCCTCGAAACGGCCTCGATGTTCAGGAGAAACAGTAAAATGCAAGCGCGCCTTTTGGCCATCTGAAGCATATTCAGCCGCCTCGACCAAATGCTCTTCCAAAGGCGTTCGAGCACCAGATGCATACTTATGAAATTTCAACAAGCCTTTTGGCAAAGAACCATATTCCATCCCAGAAGCTCCGAGCAATTGTTTCAATACGTCCACCTCCGCTGTACCTTCCGGTGCGAGGGACTTCAACTCCTCATAAAACGCAAATGATTCCTTTTGGCTAAAAAACAAATCAGACTCTTTATTGGGCTGACCCGAGGAAATATATTCAAACAGAGATTTGAACATCCGCGTCGCAGCACCGGATGCGGGCACCATTTTCAACAAATTCAAACTCGAACGCCTCGATTCAAATCGTTCAATATGCGAAGCCAAATCCGCCTCAGAGAAACGGACAATGCCATCCCCAATCGTCGCCGACTTCTCTAAATTCATCCAAGGAAAGCCTTGTTTAAAATATTCAACTTGTTGATTAATTTCTTCAGGACGAATGCCCCGCGCTGATAATTGCAATAGATCGGATGCTGTTAACATAATGCAGATTTAAAAAAATAAAAATACAGGTTGCGCTGAATTTTCTTGCATAAACAAACAGATAATTTTTTTTAAAATAACCAAAACGAAACCTCAACTTTCTCAGTAAGGAAATAAGATACCCATGTAATCACCAATAGTCGACTTGTAAATTGATATTAATGAATGCGTGATCCTATCTAACATTCATATATACGAGCACGCCAACGCTTGAGAATCAACAAAAAAACTTACTCATTGTACTTCCAATCGAATCATCGGCCCAATTCTACCTCCTTGAAATGACGAAATGACGGTCCAGTCATTCCGACTAGTTGGACGAACATAAAACCGTTTTATTACAGAATATTTACCCATGGCAACTCTATCTGTTTCTCCCGTGATTTTATTTGATTTTGCAAAAAAATTCACAATAACAGCGATTCCATTTTTAGGAATTACCAAATCTTCCAAAAGAATTGGAAACTCATTCCATCCGATTTGATTCGCAGAAAAAGCAAGTTCATGCTTATTGACTAAGTCAGTGGGAAGCATATCTTTTCCAATCGAATAAATTTGAATTTGAAAAGTATTATTTGGGGAATACCGCTTGTCAAAATAAATCTCCAATTTAGTAAGCTTCCTCCCAATTAGGTTGACATCGTCAAACATCATTCCAATTTGACAAGGCGCTATTGTTATGAATGAAAAATGTCGTTTTCGATTCGGTTTCTCTGTTTCGATCTTTGATAATCTTGAAGGTAATACTTTTACCTCATCAAGAAGTATCGAATAAGTTGAGTCATTTAAATTGCTCAATCTTTTAGACAAGCCATTAGGAACCACAATTGTACCATTTAGAAAAAGTAAACTGAAGACAAGGAATTTAGGAAATATTATATTTTTCATAATCCACATAAATTTGATTAATCAGGGCAAGTTTGTACAACTTGCGCTATTCTTTCATCTACTCGAAATCCAAAAAAATAGTTATACTCTTTGTAAAAGTAAACACACCCTGAACCATCTGGCAAATGTTTGTGTCCTACTTCTTGAGACCCTCCATTCAGTCCGCAGACCGATCGACTCCACCCAAAGAATTTCCAATCTGGCTCACAGCTAACTTCAGACTCATATGCATAAATGAATATGGGTACTATCAATACAATTACAATAAGTCCAATTTTTGCACCTAAGTTACTGCGCGTTTTCATTTTAATTAGTGGTTATACAAGAATTACAAATAGCTGTAATCTTAGCCAAAGTAAATGCAATTTGCACAACCATAAAATACTACTTTTAGTACTATTTTAGTAGTATTAAAACAAAAACAAAGGAGTTAAATCTAACTCTCAGAAAAATTCCTTAGAAAATCTCGAAAATCCTTTCTTCCTACACCATTGACCTTTTGAAGGATGTTCTGCCTATGCTTTCGCACTGTATTTTCTGAAATAAAAAGTTTCTTTGCAATTTCTTTGCATGTAAAATTATCTTTTGATAATCGAATGATAGTAATTTCACGATTCGTAAAATCAATAATTTCGTTTTGTTTAAGTTTCATTAGCGGTTATTTAGTAGCATCAAGATAAATAACATTAATTAATCTTTTGAATTATCAACTTATAATCATGCATTCTGTAAAATTCATATAGTTTTGCTCTTAAATGATCCAAACGAGAAACATATTGCAACAATACTGGGGCCATACCAACTTTCGCCCTTTGCAACAGGATATCATCGAATCCGTCCTTCAAAAAAAAGACACATTAGCGCTTTTACCCACAGGAGGAGGAAAATCCATCTGCTTTCAAGTTCCTGCACTGGCAACCGACGGGATTTGCATCGTTATCACTCCACTCATTGCTTTGATGCAAGACCAAGTGGAACAATTATCAAAACGAGGAATTCCTGCCATTGCCATCTATTCGGGCATGTCGAAAAAACAAATTGACATCGCCCTCGACAATTGCATCTATGGCCAAGTAAAATTCATTTACGTTTCACCCGAAAGGCTCAAAACCGACCTATTTATCGAACGGGCCAAACAAATGAATATTTCCTTATTGGTCGTCGACGAAGCGCATTGCATTTCCCAATGGGGGTATGATTTTAGACCACCCTACCTCGAAATCAATAATTTCAGAGAGATAATTCCCAAGGTTCCTTGCATCGCTTTGACCGCCTCGGCGAATCAAGAAGTTAAACAAGATATCATTGAAAAACTCGGATTTAAATCTCCACAGGTATTTCAAAAAAGCTTCACAAGAGCTAACCTTTCTTATTCTTGTCATTGGGAGGAAAACAAAGATCCCCAACTCGTTCAAATGCTTAAGAAAGTTGGCGGATGCTCCATCGTCTACGCCCGTAATCGACGCAAAACGCAAGAAATCGCGCAATTATTGCAAAAAAATGGGATACTGGCCGACTATTACCATGCGGGTTTAGCGACAGATGTGCGAACAAAGAAACAACAAGATTGGATACAAAATAAAACACATTGCATCGTTGCAACGAACGCTTTTGGGATGGGAATCGATAAACCAGACGTTCGACTCGTTGTGCATATGGACCTACCTGATACGCTGGAAGCTTACTATCAAGAGGCTGGTCGTGCGGGTCGGGATGAGAAAAAAGCCTATGCCGTAGTACTCGTGGAGGAACAGGATATTAAAGATCTACATGCGAATTGGGAGAAAACCTTCCCTACTCCCGAAGTCCTGCGTAAAACCTACCAGGTCATTAGCAATTACCTTCAGATTGCTGAAGGAAGTGGAGAATTAAGCACCTATGATTTTGACTGGACCGAAATGGCCCGACGCTTCCAATTACCAGCATCGGAAACCTATTTTGCCATCAAGACTTTGGAAAGCGAAGGATTATTAATTTTAAATGACTCTTTCCAAAATCCGTCCAAAATACGCATTCAAGCAACGGCGGCAGAGGTATATGATTTCATGATTCGAAATGAGAAATTTGAGACGTTCATCAAATTCCTGTTAAGACATTTTGGAGGAAACTTGTACACCCAGTTTATTTCAATTTCCGAAGTAAATCTAAGCCAATTGATTAAAATGCCTTTGGCAGATGTAGAACGAATCCTGAATTTATTAACCAAATTCGAAATAATCGAATATGAAAAGCAATCCGGACTACCCAAATTAACATTGCTTACTCCTCGTGCAAATACGGAAAATCTACCGATTATTTGGAGTGAATATTTAAAGAAAAAAGAACGGAGTCAAACCAAAATCAAGGCCATAGAAACCTATGTCCGAGAGAAGACAACTTGCCGAAACCGACTAATTACGGCATATTTTGGAGAAGCCGACCAAGCAAATTGTGGTATTTGTGACAATTGCATTCAGCGAAAAAAAGAAGCATCAGGCAAAGCCTATCCGGAAGGGATGGAAAAAGAACGCCAACTAATTTTGAATTACCTCAAAAATGGGGCGATGAGTCTACAAGACTTAATAGAATGCCTCCGCCCGTTAACCCAGGCAGAGGCAGCTAAAATGATTCAATATTGCCTCGAAATGGGCGATATCGTTTATCAATCCACAGACGTTTTGGCCTTAGCCTCGTCCTGAAAAACAAATTTGACCGGATTCTTTACTTGTTGGCCCAGCAAAGCAATCGCCAACACCTCCGTTGCATGCTCCACATAATGGAATTTCAAATCGGAAATGTAATGTGCTTCAATCTCCTCCACATCCTTTTGATTCTTGTTGCACATAATAATCTCCTTAATTCCAGCACGTTTTGCAGCCAAAATTTTCTCTTTAATACCCCCCACAGGCAAGACCTTTCCGCGCAAGGTAATTTCACCTGTCATCGCCAAATTAGCCTTCACTTTCCGTTGGGTTAATGCTGAAGCAATGGCTGTCAACATCGTAATACCCGCAGAAGGGCCATCTTTTGGCACCGCACCCGCAGGCACGTGAATATGCAAATTGTATTGATCAAAAATCCGATAATCAATCTGATAATCATCCGCATGGGCCTTCAAGAAACTTAAAGCTGCCATCGCTGATTCCTTCATGACATCCCCCAATTGTCCCGATAAAGTCAACTGACCTTTACCTCGGTTCAACAAGGTTTCAACGAACAAAATATCTCCTCCTACCGGTGTCCAAGCTAAACCTGTTACAACACCCGCATACTCATTGCTTTCATAGGAATCCTTGTCGAAGACCTCCTGGCCCAACATCCGAACTACATCCGCAGGTTGAATTTTACTCGGGTATTCCTCGCCAATCGCAATTGACTTGGTCATTTTGCGAACCACACGACCAATTTCTTGCTCCAATTTCCGAACACCTGATTCGCGTGTATATCCTTCCACTACCTTTTGAATCGCGGCATCTGTCATCGCAAAGGCAATTTTATCCAAGCCATGTTCCGCTTTCTGTTTTGGAAGCAAATGCTTTTTTGCAATTTGAACCTTCTCTTCCATCGTATAGCCACTCACCTCGATAATCTCCATCCGGTCTCGTAATGCTGGATGAATCGTATCTAAATTATTCGCAGTTGCCACAAACATCACACGGGATAAGTCATATTCAACCTCCATGTAATTGTCTAAGAAGCTATTGTTTTGTTCGGGATCTAAAACCTCCAATAAAGCTGAAGAAGGATCACCTCGTTGATCTGAACCAACTTTATCAATCTCATCTAAAATAAACACGGGATTTGAAGACCCCGCCTTCTTAATATTCTGAATCACTTTTCCTGGCATGGCACCAATGTAAGTCTTGCGATGCCCACGAATTTCCGCTTCATCGCGTAAACCACCCAAAGCCATACGCACATACTTCCGTCCCAATGCCTTTGCAATAGAACGTCCTAAAGATGTTTTACCAACACCCGGAGGGCCATATAAACATAGAATTGGCGCTTTCATATCGCCCTTCATCTTCAACACGGCCAAATACTCAATGATACGTTCTTTGACTTTTTCCAATCCAAAATGATCGGCATCCAAAACTTTTTTCGCCTTAATCAGATCAAAATTATCTTTGGAATATTCGCTCCATGGAAGATCTACTAATAGCTCCACATAATTCATCAACATCGGATATTCCGGCGACATCGAATTCGTGCGTTGCAATTTGCTCAACTCCTTTTGGAAAAAATCATTCACCTCTTTCGTCCACTTTTTCTTAGCTGCACGTGCACGCAAGCCATCCAATTCTTGCTCTGGACTTTCTACACCTAGCTCCTCTTGAAGCACTTTAATTTGTTGGCGGATATAATAATCTCGCTGCTGCTGATCAATATCACTCGAAGCTTTACTCTGAATTTCACGCTTCAATTCCAATAATTGAATGTCCTTCATCATGTGCTCCAACAAACTCGTCGCTTGTTCTAAGCCATTCAGTTGTTCAAGCAAAGCTTGTTTTTCAGGCAACTCTGCATTCACATTGGAAGACAAGAAGTGTACCAAGTAAGACGGCGATTCAATATTGTCTAAAGCAATCTGAACTTCACGAGGAATTTCAGGATTTAGATTTAGAATTTTAGTTGCATTTTCCTTCAGAGTTGAAATCAGAGCCTTGTTCTCGCGGTTCAATTTTTTGGGAAATGTATCTTCCAAATAGTTGACCTTAGCAATCAAATTAGGCTCGGTTTTGATGTATTCTTTAACCTCAAAACGCTTTCTCCCCTGCACAATAATCGTTGTATTTCCACCCGGCAAAACAAACATTTTGACGATGTGTCCTACGGTTCCAATCTTATATAAATCTTCAGGCAAAGGTTCTTCTTTGGAATGATTCGCTTGCGCAAGCACCCCTATGGTACGGTCACCTTTATAGGCTTTCTTTACTAAACGAACTGATTTTTGCCGACTAACCGTGATCGGAATCACCATACCCGGAAACAAAACAATATTCCGAATAGGTAAAATCGGCAACTCCTCTGACAAAACGCCCATTTTGTCATCACTGCCCATCCCCTCTGATCCAATGGGGATCAATTCAATATTCTCGAAGTCAGACATGTCTGACAACCTCAGATGCTTAAAAAGGTCGTTTGAATTATTCATGCACACAATTTATAATATTCCCCTCGTAATTTATTCTAAAAGTATGGGCATATAATCAAATATCATGCCACATGACCTTTTGGCAGACTGCCTCATTCAAATACTTGAATCCATTTAGTTGATTGAAACAAGTACGATTGCTTGTGTTCCCCACGGGCAACATGAAATAGATTAGTCTGATCTGGAAAAGTATCTGCAAGTAGACTGTTTTCCCAAAACATCCCTTTTAGGTTTTGTTCAGTTGGAATCTCCACGTACACCCAAATCACATCCTTGACTGCCTCCCAGCCAAGATATCGGTAGGGCGTTGTGAGTTGTTGGTTTACTTGCACTCCCAAATGCTTCCGCAAATAAGCATCAAGCACCTTATCGGTTTGAGGACCTTCTTGAAACACGAATCGTTTGCCCGTAAAAGCACTTAGCCCTTGTTCTAAATCGTCTTGAAACAAGCGAATGCTAATTTCCCAAGTTTTTTCTTTTGCGTTGTAGATACATTCTCCCACACTGGAGTGAAAAGGATGAGCAAGCCCGAGCAAAGGCAAAACCATCAAAAGCAATAAGAAAATCCCTTTTTTCAATGCTAGAAAAATGCTTTAAATAAGTCGTTACCGAAAGTATAGGCCATTAAGGCAAGTAGAATAATCATACCAACTTGTTGGGCACGCTCCAATACTTTTTCAGATGCCGGCTTTCCCGTAATCATCTCATAAATCAAGAAAATAGCATGGCCACCATCCAATGCGGGAATCGGCAAAATATTCATAAATGCCAAAGCCATTGACAATAAACCCGTCAACATCCAGAAACGCGTCCAATCCCAAACTCCACCAAACATCTGAGCAATTCCAATCGGGCCACTCAATGCCTTTGATGCCGAAACATCGCCTGTTGCAATTTTCTTAAACCCACGAATATTATCAGATATAACAGAGAATGCACGACCTGTTCCGATGCTCAAAGATTGTGCAAATGTGTAATCCTCGTGTGTAGTCTTTATCAATAATTCAGGAATAAATCCGATTTGACCACTCTTTGAAACCACCATCGATAAGGTATCCGATTGGCCTTGTCGGCTAATCGCCAAACGAATTGCTTTCCCAGCTTCCTTAGCTAGCACTTCTTTAATTTCATGATAAAAGCGAATCGGCTGACCATTCACCGCCGTGATGTAATCGCCTGCTTTTAAACCTGCTGAAAACGCCGGCAACAACTCGCCATCTTGACTTCCTGGTTCTTCTGGCGCAGCAACCTCAGCTACCTTAAACGCAGCCATAGGCTCAATGAAAGCAGCTTTTTTATCACTTAATTTCTCAATGAAATTAGAAGGAATTTTGACCACAATTTTTTGCCCATCACGCAAAACCGTGTAAGACGAATTTTCGCCTAATAAGACATCAGACGTACGTAAATCCGCCAAAGATTTATAATCGGCGCCGTTTACCTTAACAACTTTGTCACCCGTTTTTAAGCCAATTTGTTTGCCTAGTTCCAAGGCTACAATTCCATTTTTATTCAACTCATCTTTGGAAATGAAATTATTCCCATTCGAAAATGTCAAAGCAATGAAAATAACCACACCGGTGATGACGTTAACGATAACCCCACCCAACATAACGATAAGTCGTTGGTAGGCAGGTTTCGCCCGAAATTCCCAAGGTTCAGGCTCTTTCGCTAAAGTAGCGGCGTCCTGTGTTTCATCAATCATCCCGGCAATCGAGACATAGCCCCCAAGTGGAAACCAACCCAAACCGTATTCGGTATCGCCCACTTTTTTCTTAAACAAAGCGAAATTCAAAACCGTTGGGATAGGGAATAAAAAATCAAAAAACAGATAAAATTTATCCACACGCATCTTAAACCATTTGGCCGTAATGAAGTGTCCAAATTCGTGTAATGTCACCAAAATCGACAGCCCCAAGATTAGCTGTCCTGCCATAATCAAACCTTCCATACCTTATTTATTTTGCTTTTTAACCCACATTTGGGCCATTTCTCTCGTTAATTTATCTGTTGTAATATAGTCCTCTAAGCTTGGATTAAGCAAAAAAGTTCCCTTCGCCATGCAATCCGCTAATAAATCGGACATAGCTAAAAAGCCAATTTCATCTTTCAAAAATGCATCCACCGCTACCTCATTTGCGGCATTCAAGATACAGGGCATATTTCCTCCCTGATCCAAGGCTTGGAATGCCAGTCCCAAATTCCGAAATGTCTCCATATCCGGCTGTTCAAATGTCAACGAAGCAAAATCCCGAAAATCAAAACGAGGGAAATTGGCTTGCATGCGATTTGGATAACCCAGCGCAAACTGAATAGGCAATTTCATGTCAGGCAATCCCAATTGAGCCTTTATTGACCCATCTTCAAATTGCACCAGGGAATGAACAATCGATTGCGGATGTACCACTACATCGATTTGTGAAGCCTTCACATCGAACAACCAAGCCGCTTCAATAACTTCTAAACCCTTATTCATCAAACTAGCCGAGTCGATCGTAATCTTCGCTCCCATCGACCAATTGGGATGTTTTAATGCTTGAGCCCTGGTTACTTGCTCCAAATCCGCCCGTTTCTTCCCACGAAAAGGTCCACCCGATGCGGTTAAAATAACTTTCTCAATGGGATTATGTGACTCGCCCATGAGGCACTGAAATATTGCCGAATGTTCTGAATCCACAGGCAATATAGGAACACCCATTTCGCGCGCCAAAGGCATAATCAATGATCCAGCAACCACAAGCGTTTCTTTGTTGGCCAGTGCAATCGGCTTACCTGCCTTAATCGCTTTCACGGTAGGCAACAAACCTGCATAACCCACCAAAGCGGTCAAGACGATATCGACATTATCTAAGCAAACGACCTCTTGTAAAGCTTCAGCTCCGGCTAAAACAGTAATACTTGAGCCAGAAAGCGCCTTTTTAACGAATTCATATTTTTGCTCATCCCCAATCACCACATGGCTAGGTTGGAATTGCAAAGCTTGTTCAATTAATAAATCTGCATTCGATTGCGCTGTTAATACGGACACTGAAAATGCTTCAGGATGCTGCAAAATCACATCCAATGCTTGCGTCCCAATGGAACCCGTCGAACCTAAAATCGCTATTCTTTTCATCCGAGCATGGCCATTATTTGTTGAATAAATTCAATCCACGTGGAAGGTCTAGTCAGCGTAATAAACAGCACACCAAAAAGTCCCCCATATAAATGCGCAGAATGATTCACATAATCGCGTCCTCTACGATCCATCGCAATGGAATACCAGGTAAATAAACCTGCGTAGATGAAACCAGGAATTCCAACGACCCCAAACAGGTAAATCTTCTCAGTCGGGAAGAACATAATCCCCGCGAAAATAACCGCCGAAACAGCTCCCGAAGCTCCCAAAGAATTAAAATAATGGTTATTACGTTGCTTGAAATAGGTTGGCAAATCGGCAACAAGTATCGCTAGTAAATAGAATACCACATAAACATATCCCCCAATTCCCGGAAATATGATGGAGAAAATATACTCCAATTGCGTTCCAAAAAAGTAAAAGGAAAACAAATTAAAGAACAAATGGGTGAAGTCGGCATGAATAAACCCCGACGTCAAGAACCGCCAATATTCTTGTTTTTTATTGATTCGATAGGGCGACATCGTCATCGCATCCATCCATGCAGGCTTTTGCCAAGCAAGGAGCGAAATGCCGACCGTAACAGCCATAATCAAAAAACTGAGTGAATTTGAATTCCCCATGAAAATCGGGCAAAGCCCTTTAAAATTTAGCCTACAAAACTACATTAAACTTCCCGATCAACCAACCCTGCCAAAAATTTACCAAGGGCCTCTTTTTGCGCTGGTTGCAGGTTTAATTGATCTATCGACAGAAATGCCTGATCAAAATACTGATTAATTTTCGCTTCAGTCTCTTTGCGAATTCCTAAATCGGTATAGAGCTGCGTAACCGAGGCAACTTTCTCAACGGGATTCGGGTTTTCCATGGCTAACCAAGCTTGCAAATGCTGATGATCATCTCCCTTCGCCGTTTCCAAGGCACGAATGAGCAAATAAGTTTTCTTATTGGCCAAAATATCGCCCCCCACTTGTTTCCCGAATTTCTCTGGATCCCCATAAACATCGAGCAAATCATCTTTCAATTGAAATCCTAAACCTATGCATTCTCCTATCTCATAGAGTACTTGAGCCTTTTCTGCCTCAATTCCCGCCAAAATACCTCCCATTTCCATGGATAAGCCAATCAACACAGAGGTCTTTAATCGAATCATTTCGATGTATTCCTCCACGCTAACCGATGAACGGCTTTCGAAATTCATGTCCATTTGTTGGCCTTCACACACCTCCGCCGCCGTCCGATTAAACCGCAACAAAAGATGCTGAAATTCAGCCAAAGAAAGATGTTGGCATTGATTCAAATATTGATAGGCATTAACGAGCATCACATCGCCTGATAGAATCGCGATGTTATCGTTCCATTTTTCATGAACGGTTTGCTTACCCCGACGAAGCGGAGCCTTGTCCATGATATCATCATGCATCAAGGTGAAATTGTGAAAAATCTCAATCGAAAGTGCTGTAGAAACAACCTTTTCCCAATCAGCTTTAAACAACGAATAAGACAACAAACAAAGCACCGGACGAATACGTTTGCCTCCTAATTGCATTAAATAACGAATAGGCTCATAGAGTTCTACAGGCGCTTCCCCTAAACGTTGTTGTTTAATTTCAGCTTCGAGCGCGGGCAAAAATTGTTGTATCATAATTATCGATCTACTTCGCCCATGACTAAATCCATGGAACCAATGATAGCCACCAAATCGGCTAAATAAGCACCTTTTGCCAAATCCGGAATCACCGACAAATGATGAAATGAACATGCACGCACTTTCACACGTGACGGAATATCCGATTTTCCATCGGCACGTATGTAAAACCCTAATTCCCCCTTTGGGTTTTCAGCTCGGGCATAAATATCTTGCGCGGCAGGTCTAATTTTCTTAGGAACAAATTCTTGAGGGTCGAATGCTTTCGTTCGGGCGTGTTCGCCCGTTAATGCCGATAAACACTGTTCGATGATTCGAATGGACTCAATGCATTCGAGAACACGCACGTGGTTTCGATCCCAGCAGTCGCCCGTTTGGCCTTTTAAACCTTCACCAACGGGAATATCAAATTCCAATTCCGGATAAACGGAATAGGCATCTACTTTTCGTAAATCATATGCCAAACCTGATCCACGCAATACGGGACCGGTGCAACCATAATTGATTGCTAAATTCAAAGGTAATACACCAACATTCGCAGTACGTTTGATGAAAATAGAATTTTCTTCAACGATTTTTTGAACCTCTTCAATCGTATTTTTCATCACCGGAATTAATTCCGCTGTACGCTCCTCGAAGCCGACTGGAAGATCATAAAATAATCCACCAACCCACACATAATTGTACAACATGCGGGCACCCGACAACCATTCCAACAAGCGTTGAATATGTTCGCGATCACGCATCAACCATAAAAAAGGCGTGTATGCACCGATATCCAACCCATAAGTTCCAATCGCCACAAAATGAGACGCGATACGATTCAGTTCTGCAACCAAAACACGAATGTATTCGATGCGTTTTGGCAACGTACCCGTAATTCCAAGCATTTTTTCAATTCCCATGACATAGGCATGCTCAGAATTCATGGAAGCCATGTAATCGAGGCGATCTACGTAAGGAATGATTTGGTTGAAAGGCAGAGCTTCAGCATGTTTTTCGAAACAACGATGTAGGTACCCTAAATGTGGAACCACATCGACCACCAATTCTCCATCCGAAATAACTTCCAGACGCAAAACACCATGCGTAGATGGGTGCTGCGGACCAAGTGAAATCAACATTTCCTCTGACTTCAGGTCAGCAAGCTGATACTGATTCGGGTCGGAATCTTGAAAATTCTGGGGAAGAAATTCGTATTGAATGGAATTCATTGAACAAAAATGAAGAAAGTATCTCACATTTAAAAGCCTCGGAAGTTGAGTAGGCGAAGATTATCAATTATTTATCAGATATTTTGGGCAAACTATTTGGCAAAAAAAATATTTCTTATACCTTTGCATTCCGTTTCGAATCGAGGCGTAAACAGATTTTACAATTATGGCAAAGAAAGGAAATCGCATCCAAGTAATTTTGGAATGTACAGAGCACAAAGAGTCGGGTCTACCAGGGATGTCTCGTTACATCACGACGAAGAACCGTAAAAACACAACGGCTCGTATTGAGTTGAAAAAATACAACCCAGTATTGAAGAAAGTTACTCTACACAAAGAAATTAAATAAGGTTTTAATACCCACGAATCATGGCTAAGAAAGTAGTTGCAACACTAAAGAAAGAAGGCGGCGTAAAATACGCTAAAATCATCAAGGCGGTTAAAAACCCAACGACAGGAGCTTATACCTTCAAAGAAGAAATCATTCTTCAAGATGAGGTTAACGCTGCATTGAAAAACTAGTTTTTTCGTCGGCAATTTATCGCTAGCATATTGAAGTCCCTTTTTCGGGGACTTTTTTTTGTTTACCTTCAACACGCAAAAGACACGCACACGAATGGGATTATTTGATTTTCTCAAAAAGAAACCTGCTCCTGAGGAGCAAGCAGACCTGGAAGAGGCCTTGGAAAAAGGCTTGGAAAAAACCAAAGAAGGTTTTATTTCCAAGATGGGTCGTGCGGTTTTGGGAAAATCCAAAGTGGATGACGATGTCTTAGATGAGTTAGAAGAAATCCTATTAACCTCGGATGTGGGGGTTGCGACAACACTCAAGATCATTGAGCGCATCGAGCGCCGCGTGGAACGCGACAAGTTTGTATCCACAGAAGAATTAGATCAAGTTTTGCGCGAGGAAGTCGCGGCATTGCTTGACGAAAACAAATCTTACGACATTGAAAATGCGTTTGCCGAGCCTAAACAAAAACCCTATGTCATCATGGTGGTGGGGGTTAATGGTGTAGGTAAAACGACTACAATCGGCAAACTAGCCTCTCAATTTCATCAAAATGGACTGAAGGTTGTTCTAGGTGCAGCAGACACATTTCGTGCGGCGGCAGTGGACCAATTGAAACTTTGGGGTGAGCGTGTAGGAATCCCAGTGATTGACCACGGCATGAATACGGATCCAGCCTCAGTTGCTTTCGATACCGTAAAAAAAGCGGTTGATATGGAGGCAGATATTGTCATCATTGATACGGCTGGTCGCCTACACACAAAGGTGAATTTGATGACCGAGTTATCAAAAATGAAGCGTGTCGTTCAAAAATTCATCCCAGAAGCACCACATGAAGTACTATTGGTATTGGATGGATCAACAGGCCAAAATGCCTTCATTCAGGCGCAAGAATTCACTAAAGCCACCGAAGTGACGGCATTAGCCATTACCAAATTGGATGGAACCGCGAAAGGTGGTGTTGTGATTGGAATTTCGGATCAATTCAAAATCCCGGTGAAGTATATTGGAGTTGGCGAAAAAGTCTCCGACTTGCAAGTATTCAACAAAACAAGCTTTGTCGATTCCCTTTTCGCCAAAAAATAATTATTTCTTCTGTTCTTTTGCCCAAGTATCCTTCAGGGTTACTGTGCGGTTAAACACCAAATGATCTGGTTTCGAATCGCGGTCCAAGCAATAATATCCTTTGCGAATAAACTGAACCGCTTCTCCGATAGTTGCTTGCGCCAAACTTGGCTCAACGAAAGCGTTATCGATGATGTTCAATGATTCAGGATTAATGAACTTAACAAAATCATCCCCTAATTCAGAGGCATCCTCCACGATCAACAAACGATCAAAGAGTCTAACTTCCGCTTGAATCGCATGTGGAATAGACACCCAGTGGATTGTTCCTTTTACATGGATACCAGAAGTGTCTTGCCCTGATTTACTTTCAGGAATATAGGACGCATGAATTTCCTTCACAGATCCATCAGTGTTTAATTCAAAATGGTCACAAGTAATGATGTAAGCTCCTTTCAAACGAACCTGCAAACCAGGTCCCAAACGGAAAAACTTCTTCGGAGGCTCCACCATGAAATCTTCACGCTCAATGTATAATTCGCGGGAGAAAGGAACGACACGCTTGCCCGTTTCTGGATCTTCCGGATTATTTTCGACCAATAAATCTTCGGTCTGACCTTCCGGATAATTAGTAATAATTAATTTAACGGGATCCATCACTGCCATGACACGGTCCGCAATTTTATTTAAATCTTCGCGAATACAGAATTCCAACAAGCTGATATCGATTAAGTTATCGCGTTTTGCAACACCGATTCGCTCACAAAAATTACGAATAGAAGCTGCCGTATAACCACGTCTGCGAAGTGCCGAAATCGTAGGCATGCGAGGATCATCCCAACCTGACACGACCTTCTCATTCACCATTTGCAATAATTTACGCTTACTCATCACCGTGTGAGATAAATTTAGGCGAGCAAATTCATATTGATGGGATGGAAAGATTTCCAATTTATTGATAAACCAATCATATAGCGGTCGGTGAACATCAAACTCTAGAGTACAAATAGAATGAGTAATCCCCTCCATCGAATCACTTTGCCCATGCGCAAAATCATACATCGGATAGATGCACCATTGATTTCCGGTACGGTGATGAGGTACGTGGCGGATGCGGTACATTAATGGATCTCGCATGTGCATATTGGGATGCGCCATGTCAATTTTCGCGCGTAATACTTTAGCACCATCAGCAAAATCGCCATTTCGCATAGCTGAAAATAAAGCTAAATTTTCCTCAACGGAGCGATTACGGAATGGACTATTGGTCCCAGGTGTCGTTGGGGTTCCCTTTAATGCTGCAATTTCCTCCGCAGAAGAATCATCAACATAAGCAAGCCCTTTAGAAATCAATGAAACCGCAAATTGATAGATCTGCTCAAAGTAGTTTGAGGCATAGAGTTCATTCGCCCATTCAAACCCAAGCCAAGCAACATCCGACTTAATGGAATCCACATATTCGGTTTCTTCGGTCATCGGATTCGTATCATCAAATCGCAAATTTGTCTTACCTCCAAACTTTTGGGCTAGACCAAAATTCAAACAAATACTTTTGGCATGTCCAATGTGTAAATAACCATTGGGCTCCGGAGGGAAGCGTGTGAAAATCCCTTGCGGGTACTTACCAGCAGCGATGTCCGCTTGCACAATTTCTTCTAAAAAGTTTAACGATTTGGATTTGGATTCTTCCATGTAGGCGTATGATTTACTCTTTTTTCTGATGTAAAAACAAAAATAAACATATTTTAGCTATCAAACACACTAAAATCAGAGATAAAACGTTACTAAAAAAAACTCAAAACAACGACCAATTAATAATTTTTATCCATTTTGTGAAAAATAATTTTTAACTTGGCAATTGAAAAAGTAACTAATAGATTTTAATTAGAATATCTACTCAATTATTCCTTACAATAATGAACAAATTTATCAAAATTTCACTCGCCGCCTGCCTAACACTCGTTGGGACATTTGCTTTTGGGCAAAATACACCACAGATTAATGGCACATCTGCAGCAAAAATCAATGGTGTCAATGGGTATACAGCTCTATTTTCGGTGTCAGGGTGTACCAGCGGATATAATTGGTCATACTCAGATAATCAGGGTAGAACTGATGACCTAACCACATCTTGGGATGTTACCTATGGAGGTGCTGGAACCACGACCATTGAAACTGTACCGTTGGGTGCTGATCAAAATGGACTTTGGATTCAAGACCCCAAATCTCCATATCACTACGAAGTGGTTTGTAGTGGTACAACGAGCCCAAAAGCATCGATTGATATTTACATGATCAACACAGCAGCATCCTACAAGCCTACAGTGACTGTAGCAAATAGAACTTGTTCATATGCAGAAGATGTAAACTCTGGCGCCTTAGTTTTACAAGCAGCAGGTTGTTATGATCAAGTAACTTGGACCTATCCAGATGGTTCTCAACTTTTGCGTCCAGCATCTGATAATGGTATCTTGTATTTAAATGGCAATTACCAAGAAGGCACTTATTCTGCTCAATGTACGTTCTCTAGCTTAGGACGTTACATGAATGATCCTTTATTAAATTCGTACCCAACTTCTGCTATCTCAGTTTCATGGCAGCAAAAAGAATACTATCCACCATCGGTTGTTAAATTAACTTCACCAAGTGGTATGGGAGCTGGAGATTGGAGCGAAAAGAT
>CALLKB010000241.1 GCA_938008575.1 uncultured Cytophagaceae bacterium
TTTCTTGAGTGGCTTACGTAAAATTGAAACGGGCTTACCGGCTTGGCGGCCGAAACATGTTTACCATTACATTCAGGACCGTTATTTGGAACCTGATTTTGTGATCGATATCTCTGAACATTGGGAGAAAAAAGAAGCAGCAATCCGTGCCTTTAAGAGTCAATTCTTTGACCCGAATTCAACAGAACCCGCTTCCTATATTTCGAGTCCTGAATTTTTAAATTTCATTCAAGCACGTGCGCAAGAAATGGGACATAAAATCGGTGTGAAATACGGGGAAGGTTTTCTGAGCCAATCGCCCATCCAAGTGAGCCTATAATTTTTTTACGCCTAAATAACTTTTTCAAATACAGTTACCCAAGCACGCTCACCACCCCATAAGGTTGATTTGGCTTTTGAACGAACAGAGATAGACTTACCGTCTTGGCTCAAATGCCAAACCTCAGTCACGTTGCTAATGGCTTTCATCTCTACGTTTGCGTGATAAGGAGTGGCAACCATTTGGATAATGGTTGTGTGGATGGTCATTGTTTTTCGATCTGCCGACAATTTAACCGTGTATTTCTTATCTATCCCTAAGCTATCTCTACCTTGGTTTCCTTTCACGTTGAAACTCAATTTTTCCTGAATTTTAGCCGATTTTGATTTCGCATTTGTTTCAATCGTTAGAAAATTAGCTTGCTCTGCAATTTTCAATGATTTCACATTCATGCGATCACCCTCAATAAATGAACAATAAATATTCCCTCCCATACTGATCGACTCTTTAGTTTTCCATGTTCCAGAAAAATTTGGCCGAGCTACACCTTTATGATTAATAGCTTGTACAGAAAAATAGGTTAAGCCTAGTAAAAGAAAAAATAGACCAAGGGAAATACGTTTATTGTTTTTCATATTGAATGAAATTAAATGAGAATGTGACGAAGATGCAAATCATATAATTAAGGTTGCATGAACTCCGTACTTAATAAATATTTAGCGCCCAGCTGCATTCACAAAAATTCTAGTAAATTCTAATCAATATACCTTTTTGTAATATCTCCAAAAGTATCTATTCGTCGATCCCGCATAAACGGCCAAATACGTCGGTATTGCTCCTGCGCATCTAAATCAATTTCAACAACAGCGACTTCTTCTGTATTGTGTGGTGCCTGATAAATCACCCGACCAAAAGCATTGCTCACAAAAGAACCACCCCAGAAAGTTTGGCCATTTTCTTCGCCTACCCGATTGACCGCTATCACGGGAACTTCATTCGCCACCGCATGTCCGCGCTGAACGGTTTGCCATGCTTGGTATTGTTCGCGGTTGATTTCACTGCTCGATTCTTGATTATCCCAACCGATAGCCGTGGGGTAAATTAATACCTCCGCTCCTTTCAAGGCAGTTAAACGGGCCGCTTCAGGGTACCATTGGTCCCAACAAATTAAAATGCCTAATTTACCATAACTCGAATCGAAGACCTGATAACCTAAATCTCCAGGCGTGAAATAATATTTCTCCTCATATCCTGCATCTTGTGGAATGTGCATTTTACGATATTTACCTAGGTAGCCTTTGGCATAATCGAGTACCGCACAGGTATTGTGATAGACACCTTTGCTGCGTTTTTCAAACAAAGATGCAACAATGACAATGTTTAATTCTTGGGCAAGTGCCAACAAAGTATCTGTCCCTGGCCCTGGAATCACTTCTGCCAAATCAAAATAAGCGGCATCTTGTTTATGACAGAAATACACGGAACGATATAATTCCTGCAAGCAAATCACCTGAGCACCTTGTGCAGCTGCTTCTCGGATTTTAGCTTCCGTTTTTTGTTGGTTCGCTTGCACGTCCTCCGAACAAGTCAATTGCAATAAGGCAAATTTGATGTTTTTCATAATGCTTGGGCGGCACCTTTCAGCACCGTTAAATCCAATGAATTCAGACAAGAAAAATGTCCCAAAGGACAAACATTTGAACCCTGAGTCGAGCAAGGCCGACAAGCCAGATTCGTATTTTCAACCGCGGTAAACGCCGTTTGGTACGGTGTAAACCCTAAACCCGGATGCGTACTTCCCCAAATCGTAAACAAATTAGGATGCTTGAGTGCCGCAGCCACATGCATCATGGATGAGTCATGCGTAATGACCATTGCGGCTTGTTGGATCAAGGATGCACTCTGTGCTATACTTGTTC
>CALLKB010000242.1 GCA_938008575.1 uncultured Cytophagaceae bacterium
GAAGAATCGAAATTCGAATCATCCGATTGCTTTGGATTACGATTTAGGCAAATCAAGCCTTTTTCCATGGAGAAAGCCCATTTTGAACCGATAAACTGGTCACCGTTATCTTCATTGAAATAGCCGCTGTCAAGCACATTGTCGATGAAATACCCAAATTCACGCGTCATGCTAAACGTTACACCGTAAGGAATCAAGATTTTCACTCGCATACGTTGGTTCCGAAATTTTAGATTTTTTAGACCAAAATGACTATCTAAAACCAATTGATTTCCCTTCACGGCATACTGATATTGAACGGCCTTGGCATTTTGCTCAGCTTCAGCACGTGTCCGACCATTTGATTTGGCAAATTGAATTATTTGAATGGTTTTCCCATCGTAACCTTCGAGCGTAATTTGCGCACGGGAGAAACCTCCGCGATTAAAATCATGTTGCTCATCCTCATCCAACAATTCGTCTGTGATAACATTATTCCCGAGCAACTTCTCCCAGATTGTTTCATTTGATTCGCGGTTGACGTCCAATACATACGTTGAATCAGCAGTAATTTCTTTCATTTGATTCACCGATGCCGTCCGTTGGAAATTACGCCCCACAAAACTAAAGGCAGCAAACAAGCCGACCCAACCTACAATCGCCATGGTTGTAGAAATGTATTTATAAGTTGAGTTTGTCAATTTACGATTCAATAATAAAGACAATCCACCGATTCCAATTCCAACAATCATCGGAATTACGGCAGCATAAGCCGCCCAAATAGACCATGCCGGTAGATCTTGAGCCAACAAATAAATCGGAATCACCTCACCAAATGCTAGGCCAATCTGACCATGATCAAATCCTGAAATACCAGCCGTAGTGAGTACAACTAAGGAAACGGCAAATGCGATTGCGATAATTAATAAAACGACACCTACGAGGTATTGAACAAACCATTTAACACCCATCAAAACAGGCTTGAGCGCCGTAAAAATAGTAGCTAAAGTCCTGAAAGGGAAAAGCAATAAACGCGTCAAAGGTTTTTCCTCCACTGAATCCGGCTGAAACGTTTCCTTGATATTCTTTTCAATATTCTCCAAAGTAATGGGCTCCCCCGTCATCGCCATTTTATCGGTAACCGATTTGGCCTCAGGTGTTATGGCCATGATGATCAGATAGGCAGCAGCACCGGTACCGAAAAAGAATAAGGAAATAACAGCTAAGACACGCAATAAGCCTACATCCCAACCGGTATAAGCCGATATTCCGGCCATCACACCGCCAACCACTTTGTTCTCCGGATCGCGATAAAACTTACGATAAGACTTATCCGTTTCCACCGTTACCTCACCTGGGATAGCAATCCAGCATGCTACATAAACCCAGAATACAAGATTAGCCGCATGTAATAAGGGAAAAAGTCCAAAGAACGAAACGATTAAAATCAAACGAACCCAGATAGGATCAATCTCAAAATAATTTGCAGCTCCTGACGCGACACCACCCAATTTCTTGTTGGTCAAATCCCGACGAAAAACTTTCTTAGCACCTGAATCCTGTTTAGCTTCCGTTTTATGCTGTTCCGTTTTCCCCTCTTCGGTTTCGATTTCTTTAAAATCTGCTACCGTTCCTAAAGAAGCAATTAACGCATCTACATGAACTTGTGTAATGGCCTCCGTTTTCTCTGACTCTCGAATATTCCAAAACTTCTCTGCAACACTTGCTTCAATGTCATCAATGATTTCTTTCGAGCCTTCAAAGTTTTGGAAATATGCATGGATGGATTTCAAATAAGCATCCAGCGTAGCAAATGCATCTTCCTCAATATGGAAAACGATGCCAGCGATATTAATTGATAAGGTCTTTTTCATAAACGTATAATTATGCTTGGGAAGTTTGAGGATGAATGATTTGAGAAACTGAGCTTTGCAAATCATCCCAGGTTCCATGTAATTCCGATAAAAAGGTCTCCCCTTTTTCGGTTAATACATAATATTTTCTCGGCGGACCTGATGCCGACTCGACCCATTTGTAATCGAGAAATCCGGCATTCTTTAGACGGGTCAACAAAGGATATAAGGTTCCTTCGACAACCATGATTTTCGCTGAGGTTAATTCCGTCAGCATGGTAGAGGCATAAACCTCACCCCTTGAAATAATCTGCAGAATACAGAATTCTAAAATCCCTTTCCGCATCTGCACCTTGGCATTTTCAATATCCATCGGTTTGTGTTTGTTTATTTAATAGGTCAAAGGTATAAAAGGTACTATGTAATACAAAGTACCTTAGAAAAAATATTTTTGATTTATGGATAAACGGTGAGTAATTTGTGAGGAATGGCTTAAATGCATCAGTTCTCATGAAAATATTAACCAAAGAAGTTGCTTTACCGCTTGCTTTCTACAACCGAGACACCTGGTTGAAGGTAGCCTTCTTTGCCGTCTGTGTATTTATGGCGGGGTTTTCCTTGTATTTCACGGATGGTTTGGTGAACAAACTAGAGGAGCGCGAGAAGCAACAGATCGAATTATATGCGGAAACCATTCGCTATGTAATGACGAGTGATGAGAATGCCGACATCAATTTTTTCTTTGAGCGAATCAAAAAGATCAATGAAAACAACACGATTCCGGTAATTTGGAAAGATGGTAGCGGACACCTAAACTCAATAAATATCGCCATGCCAGACGCGATTGACATTGAGCAAAAGCAGGTTTTATTGCAAGCCAAACTCAAGGAAATTATAGCAGAAAACAACAAACCCATTGAAATGGACATGGGTTTTCAAAAGGAATACATCTATTATGGGAATTCCAAGCTTCTAAAACTTTTACGCTACTACCCGCTATCTCAATTACTAGTCGTTTTGATTGTGGGCTTCTTGGGCTATATTTTCTTCTCATATTCAAGACGTGCAGAACAGAATCGCGTCTGGGTAGGTTTGGCCAAAGAAACAGCCCATCAATTGGGTACGCCCCTTTCCTCCTTGACCGCGTGGGTTGAAATCCTACGGAATGAACCAAACATCAATCCGGAAATAGTCGTCGAACTTGGAAAAGATATCCAACGCCTCGAGACGATTACGACTCGTTTCTCGAATATTGGATCGACCCCAATCTTGAAGGAAGAGGATTTAGAGGAGTTGATTTCCAGCTTCATCAATTACCTGAAAATTCGAATTTCGACGAAAGTATACATTGAAATTAAATCGTCATTGGTACCGGGTCAATTAGCGAATGTCAATAAATATTTGTTTGAATGGGTCATTGAAAACATCTGTAAAAATGCAGTAGATGCGATGAGCGGAACGGGCGATATGTTGATTTATCTGCACGAAGGGAAAAACAACATGATTCATATCGACATTTCTGACACCGGGAAAGGAATTATCCCGGCGAATATGTCCAAAATATTCAACCCAGGTTACAGTACCAAAAAACGTGGATGGGGCCTTGGCCTGACACTTGCGAAACGTATCGTGGAAAATTACCATCAAGGCAAACTAACTTTAAAATCAACCGAAATCAATAAAGGAAGTACATTCCGGATTTCACTCCCTAAACCACCGAATAAGGACGCATGAACACGACCAACTTGGTCTTCGGATCCGCATTAATCATCATTGGAATTGGCTATCTGTTGAAAAGCCTCAAATTCATTGAACCCCAAGATGCGAAATCCATTTCCAAATTCTTAATGCACACAACCTTTCCGGCATTGGTCTTTACAACCATGTTGAAGGTCAAACTGTCCGCTGCTTTAGGTTGGCTCCCCTTAATCGCCATGTTATTTGGCTTTCTTTCTTCCTATATAGGATTTCTATTTTTCAAGAAAGAAGCACCCACGCATCGTGGAATTTTAACGATGGGATCAGCCGGTTGGAACCTCGGATTATTCGCCTACCCACTTATTGAAGGCATTTGGGGATGGGAAGGATTGACTTATGCGATCATGTTTGATTTGGGGAATTCTGTTATCAACTTCATGGTGAATTACGGCATGGGCACCTATTTGGCAGGGAATCATGGCACAAAAAACCCTTACAAGCATGTATTAAAAAAGATATTTACGCTCCCGCCGTTTCAAGCGATGCTGATCGGATTAGCTTTCAATATTTTCAAAATACCTGTTCTACCGCTTGCGTCAGATATCATTGACACCATTGCTAAAGGCAACAAACCCATGGTCTTGTTGCTCATGGGTATCTACTTCAGTGTTCGATTGCCTAAAACAGCCTATACCAAAGTTTTCCAGGTCTTAGGTTTACGATATGTTTTAGGACTCAGCATCGGTTTATTACTTTACTATACCGTCCCATTCGAATTTCAATACCGCAACATGTTGCTCATCTGCTTGATCCTTCCCGCAGGCATGACACTCATCACCTATTCAGATGAACTAAATTTCGACACGGGAATCGCGGCAGCCATCGTCAATTTCTCAATGCTAATTAGCTTTGTCATCATGTGGACCCTAGTGGGTATTTTCAGCATGGCGCCCCATTAAACCAAATAAAATTGGTATTTTTGTGTAAACAATTTGCCGAACATCAACGTTAGGACTAGGCAAATCAATCAATGCTATGGTCGTTCCCTACAAAAATCAAAACAAAGGTAAAAAAGAACAAGTCGCTGACATGTTCAATTCCATTTCACATAAATACGACTTCCTAAACCATTTATTAAGTGGGGGGATCGATATTATTTGGAGACGAAAAGCGATCAAATTACTTAAGAACAAAGGCATCAAGAAAGTATTGGATATCGCCACGGGTACCGGCGACTTCGCAATCGAGGCATTAAAAATCAACCCTGAAAAAATAGTAGGAGTCGATATCTCAGAAGGCATGTTGGCCTTTGGAAAAGAGAAAATCAAGAAAATGGGATTGGAAGATAAAATCACCTTGCAATTAGGCGATTCAGAAAAACTTCCATTTTCCGACAATAGTTTCGATGCGATCACCGTTAGTTTTGGTGTACGTAATTATGAAACCTTGGAAAAAGGACTAAAAGACATGTTTCGGGTGTTAAAACCGGGAGGCTATTGCCTCATCTTAGAATTTTCGAATCCGAGACATTTCCCAATGAAGCAACTTTATAATTTCTATTCGAAATATTGTCTACCGCTATTGGGCAAGCTTATTTCCAAAGATCCTGCGGCATATACTTACCTGCCTGAGTCAGTTCAAGCGTTTCCAGACGGCCCTGATTTCATTAAGATTTATGAATCTTGTGGATTTTCAAAAACGCAATGGATTCCCATGACTGGAGGAATTTGTTCCATTTATTTAGGCCAAAAAGCAAAATAATCGTGCGCATCATTCGAAATATAGGAGCATGTTGCTTGTTATTGCTAACCTTCCAATCTTGGGGACAGCATACCAAATACACGCGTATATTTCACGAATATTACGATGAGAAACCGATTCACTTTGGTTTCTTGTTTGGCTTTGCGTCTTCGAATTATTTCATGCAGGCAGACCAAAACATCTTAGGTACAATCGATTCCGTTCGATCCCCACGTAATTTTGGATTTCAAATTGGGGGACTTGTGAATTATGCATTCGACAAACATTGGGAGCTAAAATCGGGCATTAATATCGCACTTTATGAGCGTGAAATCCAATTCAAAAGTGAAGCCAACAACCCGTTGTGGAGAGAATCGACTTGGCTAGAAGTACCCGTATTATTGAAATTGCGGTCGCTAAGAAGGAAAAATCACCGCATGTATGTTATGGGTGGACTCAAGTTAGGTATCGAAGCCAATGTCAAGAAAAAAAGTACGGCTTTAAGCGCGAATACCGTAGACCTATCGCTCGAATATGGATTTGGCCTTGAACAATATTTTCAGTTTTTCAAATTCACCCCTGAGATTCGGTTTTCGCATGGGCTAATGAATCTGTATGTTCCTCCATCCGTAAACGGCCCATACGGTAGATTAAATGATATTCGTTCACATACCGTGACGCTTGTCATCAACTTCGAATAAATTAAGGCAAATTCTTTCTCGCTTTGCTAGGGTCAATACTTGTCTCTAAAGAACTAACTGCAGACACCCCGAACCAACCCGCACCTTGTAAACTCGAGTTGCTATTCGTATTCTTGATGTTGCTTGGAATATTCGCGGCAGGTCGTGAAAATAAACCTGCATTGTTTAATTCCAATCGGGCTTGCGAGTAGAAACTAAATTGGTCCAGTGATATCGAAAATAACTCTACTTTCACTTTATCATTAGCTACATATAGTTCAGGATTAATCGCCGCCCGAATCGGTAGATTGAACATCAATCCATCCGTTCCTGATACTTTCTGCAAGGCAGAATCATAAAACACCACAATGTTGGATGCCGCATTAAACAATTTGCCATTCTTATAAAATTTCAATCGGTAGCAACTGCCCTCTCCTTTAAGATCGTTGGCAAACCAACGCGCCTCAAAACCTTCTTTGGGTTTTCCATCCCCTGACTGACGGGGGTTGGCCGTTGCGGTTTTGTAAGCGATCGAGTCGATCGGTGGAACGGGATTCATGGTTGCGGAAGCAATGAAGGTGTCATTTCCAGATTTCACCGATAATTGATAGGTTCTACCTACTTGGCCGAATTGCGGCGAGGAAGCAGATGGCGCCCAAACATAGACACCTGGATTTTCTGCACTTTCCACAAAGCGAAATGTATTGGAAGCATCATCTTTAACCACAACCTCTGCTCCTTTTATCCCAGGCGCATTACTATTGTCAAAATAATCTTGAGATTGTGTCAAGATGATTTTCTGAGGACCTGGCAAATTTGTCAAGGTAGATTCCACCACCAAATAATGATTGGACTTAGGACTATCCAAGGTAACAACTTCTTCACATGAAAATAAAAAAATCGAAAATATTAGGATGAAATAGCGCATCTTAAAAAGTAAAATTATAAGTGACAGCAGGTACAAAAGATCCAATAATTGACAATTGAACCGCTTCCGTTTTTAATGTATTCGTATCATTTGCTTGCGTGTAGATTGAGAATGGATTCTTCCGATTGTACACATTGTAAACCGAGAATACCCATTCAGAAGACCCTTTACCAAACAAAGCTTTCTTATTTTTCTTCGTTGCCGAAATATCAAGACGATTGTAATCCGGAACACGGATGTTTCCACGAGTTCCTACAGCTGTCTGAGGATAAGCGATTCCCTCATAGATATATTTCTGTGATGGAATCGAATAAGGAACACCAGTGATGTAGGCGAAATTGGCACCCAATGACCATTTGGCCGACAAAGCATATTGGCCTACAACATTCAACGTATGTGTCCGGTCATAACGATTCAAATACCAATCATTGTTGTTCAAACCCTCGATTAATCGTTCAGTTCTGGCAAGTGTATAGCTCAACCAGCCCGTTAATTTTCCTACATTCTTTTTTACAAAAAACTCAACACCGTATGCACGACCTTTTCCGAAAAGCAAATCCTTTTCAAACAATGGGTTCAAAAATAAATTCGCCCGATCTGCATAATCAATTTGATTTTGCATTTCCTTGTAATATACTTCGACCGAAGTCTCATAATCGTTGCCGCTTTCACCCAAGTTTTTAAACAAGCCCAAAGCGACTTGATCTGCAATCTGAGGTTTGATGATGTTGGTAGATGAAGTCCAAACATCTAAAGGTGTAGAAGCAGCCGTATTCGACATCAAATGAACATATTGCGCCAAACGATTGTAAGATGCTTTTAGGGATGTGTTTTCCCCTACTTTTAAGTTGGCCGCAAACCGCGGTTCCCAATTCCCATAATTCGCCACCGATTTCGTAGGTGAAACTTGAACCAATTTCAACGTATAACCTGTTGGGTTTTCAATCGACACAGGCACAGGAACGCGTTCGTAATATTCCCCATTATCACTCTTGTAATCATAATTCGAATACCTTACTCCGTATTGAATGGAAATACGCGGACTAATTTTCCATTCATCACCGATGTAGGCTGAAAGTTCAACGCCGCTCTTGTCTACCTGACCAAACTCTCGTTTGTCACCATTGGAAGAAGCTGATGCTTTACCTGGAGAGAATTGATAACTCAATACTTGCGCACCAAAAGTCAATGTATTATCCGGACTAACATAATAGGTAAAATCTGGCTTAAAACTTAAGTTCTTAATGTTTGATGTCCACCGAAATGCATCCGATGGTCTTTTGTTTTTCAAATCAGAATCCAACAAATAATCGTAATTACTATAGAAAGTCGTGGCGTTCATGAATAACTTATTAGAAAACACGTGATTCCACCGAGCTGAAATCGTGCTATTTCCCCAATTAAACCCAAACCCATTCCCGAAGACATCACGACCAAAATATCCCGACAAGAAAACAGTATTCTTCGTATTGATATTATAATTCACTTTGGCAGTCAAATCATAAAAATTAAATGCGGCATCGGCATTGTTCCCCGTCAAAAATGGCTGAGCTAAAACATCAATATATGACCGACGAGCCGCAACAATAAAAGAAGCCTTATCCTTGATTAATGGAGCTTCTATGGAAAGCCTAGAAAATATTACTCCGATACCTCCATTAACTTCCAGTTTTTTGGCATTCCCCTCCTTCATCTTCACATCCAAAATCGATGAAACACGCCCACCATACTGCGATGGAATACCACCTTTAAATAACTTAACGTCCTTGACCGCATCCGGATTAAAGACCGAAAAGAAGCCAAATAAATGCGAAGAATTGTAAACCGGTGCATCGTCAAGCAAAACTAAGTTTTGATCAACTCCACCACCACGCACATTGAAACCCGATGCTCCTTCTCCCACCGTAGATACGCCTGGCAACAACTGAATCGCTCGAACTAAATCAACCTCACCTAATAAGGCTGGAATTTTTCGTATTGTTTTAATATCAATTTTATTCACCGACATTTCAATACCGCGCACATTTTCATCAACCGCCTTAGCCAAGACTTTCACCTCCGCTAATTCATTCGACTCAGGCTGCATTTCAATGTTTAAGGTCTGACTTTTACCCGAAAATGTCACCTTGCGCTCCTGTTTCGCAAATCCTGATGAGGAAAATACTAAAGTAAATTCACCCGGCTGCACAGACAAACTATAAAAGCCATACGTGTTTGTCACATTTCCTACCTTCAGTTCTTTGATGTAAATACTTGCACCGATCAAACCTTCCCCATTCGAAGCATCCTTCACATAACCACTCAATGTAGCTTTCTGAGCTATTAAACTCAAGGGCAAGAAACTCAAAAAACACAAAACTATTTTTCTAATAATCATATCGCTCAATTCAAAACACAAATATAACTGCCACTAGGCCTAAAAGTTTTACCGACTATCACATTATCACAATTAATTGAATTTAACAAAATCAATGGTAACATATTACCGAAAAAAAAATAAAACAAATACTTTTATTACATTTGCCCTACACGAATCAAAAAAATGGATTTAACAATTTTTGGTCAGATCATTCGCGAAAAAAGAAATGCCCTGCGCTTAAAACAGGAAGACCTTAGTATGCAAAGCGGGGTAGCCGTAAAAACCATTCATTCCATTGAATTAGGAAAAGGCAATCCTGCCATAAAAACTATATTACGCTTATTTGAAACACTAGAACTCGACTTCATTGTCGTATCAGCCAAATCCCTCTAAACGGAACCATTATGGAACAAGCCATCAGTTTTGAACGTATCCCAACGCGTATTTTTGACGATTCAGAAAAAGCCTCAAAAGCCGTTGCACACGAGATCGCAGCACTTATTAGACAAAAAAACAAAGAGGGAAAGCCTACAATTTTAGGCTTAGCGACTGGATCATCCCCTAAAAAAGTGTACCAAGAGCTCATCCGCATGCACAAGGAAGAAGGCCTGAGCTTCAAAAATGTCATCACCTTCAATTTGGACGAATATCATCCGATGGAACCGGATTCAATACAAAGTTATGTTCGATTTATGCGCGAACAACTCTTTGATCACATTGATATACCGGTAACAAATTACCATATTCCGGATGGAACATTAACAATTGAAAAAATCCCAGAATTCTGTCGGGACTACGAAGCCAAAATTGAAAAACTAGGTGGTTTCGACTTTTACTTGCTTGGAATCGGCCGCAATGGACACATTGGTTTCAACGAACCTGGTTCGGTCATCAACTCCAAAACACGTTTGATGACACTTGACATCACAACGAAGATTGATGCAGCTATTGATTTTGGCGGATTAGAAAAAGTACCTAAGCGTGCAATCACACTGGGAATTGATAAAATCATGCAAGCCAAACGCATCGTTTTATTAGCCTGGGGAGAGCACAAAGCACAAAGTGTCGCCAAAGCCGTAGAAGGTCCTATCACATCTGACATCCCTGCCACTTATTTACAGCAACATCCGAACACACTTTTCATTCTCGATGAAACGGCTGCATCCCTATTGACGCGCATCAAAACACCTTGGTTGGTCGATTCAGTTACTTGGGACCGCAACATGATTAAAAAGGCGGTAACCCACCTTTCCCTTCATTTAGGGAAACCCGTATTAAAGTTGACGAGTAAAGATTACAACGAACATGGTATGTCGGACTTGCTTTCTTTGTACGGACAAGCCTACGACATCAACATTGAAGTATTCAACTACTTACAACATACAATTACAGGCTGGCCAGGCGGAAAACCGAATGCGGATGACACACACAGGCCTGAACGCGCTTTCCCTGCCAAGAAAAAAGTCATCATTTTTAGCCCCCATCCGGATGATGACATCATCTCCATGGGAGGAACTTTCCAGCGTTTGCATGACCAAGGGCACGACGTGCATGTAGTCTATCAAACATCTGGAAACATCGCCGTTGCTGATGATGAAGCTTTACGATTCGCGGAATTTGTCGTCGACTTCAATGAAAAATTCGAAAGCTCGAACGCCAAGGCCAACAAAATCTACAAGGAGGCTGTTAAGTTCTTAAAAAACAAGAAAGATTCTGAATTAGATATTCCAGCCGTTCGCGAAATTAAAGGCCTTATCCGACAAGGCGAAGCAAAAAATACCTGTCGGTTCGTGGGCATCAAAAAGGAGAATGCACACTTCTTGCACATGCCTTTCTATGAAACAGGAACTATTCGCAAGAAACCCATCGGAGAAGAAGATATCCAATTAATTATGGATATCATCGAAGAAATCCAACCGCATCAAATCTATGCAGCAGGCGATTTAGCGGATCCACATGGTACACATAAAGTTTGCCTAGATGCCATTTTTGAGGCAATCCAACGCTTAAAACATCGTGAATACATGAAAAATTGCTGGGTTTGGTTGTACAAAGGCGCATGGGCTGAGTGGGATATCGACCAAATCGAAATGGCAGTTCCCATGTCTCCCGACCAAGTGTTTAAAAAACGTATGGGTATTTTCAAACACCAATCACAAAAAGACGGTGTCGTTTTCCAAGGGGAAGATTCACGTGAATTCTGGCAACGTGCAGAAGAAAGAAACCGAGGCACTGCTCAAATTTACAATGCACTCGGTTTAGCTGAATATGAGGCCATGGAAGCCTTTGTTCGTTGGAAATTCTAAGCCAAAGCCTCAAATAACACCTCGGCGGTATGCTTCGCATGGCGTTGCGTACCGTCGTGGATTTGATGTCGGCAGCTCGTACCCGAAGCCACAATCTCCACTTCGGCAGGCTGAGAACGCACCGTAGGGAACAACACTAATTCCCCAATCTGCATGGATAAATCATAGTGCTCTTTTTCATATCCAAAAGAACCCGCCATCCCACAACATCCTGAAGGAATCAATTGAACCTCAAAATTGGCCGGCAAAGACAAAGCCTTTTTAGCGGCTACCAAAGAACTCATGGATTTTTGTTGGCAATGCCCATGCAACTTCAATAATTTCTTTTCGCTTGAAAAAGCCTTGGCATCAATTCGTTTGGCATCCGCCTCCCGCGCAATAAACTCTTCTAATAACAATACATTTTTACTTAAAGCTTGCGCCTTCTCTAACCACGCATCCGACACTAAATCCGGATATTCATCGCGGAAAGTCAAAATAGCGGAAGGCTCAATCCCTACCAAAGGGGTCTCAGCAGTAGCTAAGCCCGACCATAACTCAACATTTTTCTGAGCTAAATTACGTGCCTCATCCAGCATTCCCTTAGACAAGAATGAACGCCCAGAAATCGGATGCTGCAAGGTACGCACCTCATATCCTAAGGCTTCAAGTAATAACACGGCCTTACGTCCCACTTCAGCATCATTGAAATTCGTGAATTCATCCACAAATAGATAAACAGCTTTGGCAGATTGAATCGATTTACGACCTTTCAACCATGACCATAAAGTTTGTTTAGCCATTAATGGCATCGTACGTTCCGGATGAAATCCGACCATACGGTTAGAAATCCGACGTAAGAAAGGCGTTCCCATCACCAAATTATAGAGGAAAGGTACACGTGATGCATAAGAAGATACGGAAGCAAAATGACCCACAAGCCAACTGCGTAATGGTGTACCATTTTCCTTTTGGTATTGGTACAAGAATTCCATCTTCAATTTAGCCACATCAACATTGGAAGGGCATTCTGCCTTACAACCCTTACAAGCTAAACACAAATCCATCACCTCCTTAATTTCTTTGTGATTAAAGCGATTTGCTTGCGTTGAACGTGTTAAAAATTCCCGAAGAATATTGGCACGTGCACGTGTTGTTTCTTTTTCATTTCGTGTTGCCATAAACGACGGACACATCGTACCGCCGGAAACAGGCGTTTTCCGACAATCCCCCGAACCATTACATTGCTCGGCATGTTGCAAAACATCTTGATCCTGATAACGGAAGGCCGTTTTAAATTCAGGGGTTTGTTGGCCTGCCTCATAACGCAAAAACGTGTCCATCGGAGGCGTATCGACAATCTTATTCGGATTAAAAATCCCCTTCGGATCCCACCAAGATTTCAGCTCCCGCATCAATTGGTAATTGGCCTCTCCTACCATCCAAGGAATAAATTCACCACGTAAACGGCCATCACCATGCTCGCCAGATAAAGACCCTTGGTATTTCTTCACTAAATGAGCAATCTCCTCTGCAATGTGTCGGAATTGTTTATGGCCTTCTGCTGTCTTTAAATTAATAATCGGTCGAAGATGCAATTCCCCAGAACCCGCGTGGGCATAGTGTACACAATACAAATTATTTTCGGAGAGGATCTCATTAAACTCGGCAATAAACGCAGGCAAGTCATTCACGTCGACCGCCGTATCCTCAATTACCGCAACGGCTTTTTCGTCACCTGGCAAATTTGACAAGAGACCAAGACCCGCTTTTCTCAAATCCCAAACCTTTTTCACATCTCCACCCGTCACGAATGGGAAATGATAGCCGAGGTTTTCGGCCAACATCGCTTCTTCCACGGCTTTCGCCTGAATAGCTAAATCATCGGCATTATCAGAACGAAGTTCCACAACCAGAATCGCACCTGGATCGCCATCCACGAAAAAGCGATTTTGACTCTGTTCCGCATTCGCTTTGGTACACTCTAAAATATAATGGTCCATCAACTCGGAAGCAGATGGATTAAATCGCAAGGCAATCAAATTTGCGCGTAAGGCCTCATCAATGTTATTGAAATGCGCACAAACTAATCCCAAATGGGCCGGTGGCAAAGGGTCAACATGAACTTTGATACGTGTCACAAAACACAAAGTTCCTTCTGAACCCGCTAAAAGTGCACAAAAATTGAAGGCTGGCGTATCAGCCACAAAAGCATCTGTATTTAACAACATATCCACCGCATACCCCGTATTTCTACGCTTAATACTTGGCTTCGGAAACTCGTCGTTGATATTTTTTTGATTTTTCGGATTCGAAAGGGCAGCCAATGTCTGCGCATAAATATTATGCAAACGAGAACCCGGCTGCAATGTTTGTACCGTTTGATGCGGATCTTCGGCTTTAAAATGAACGAAAGTTCCGTCCGACAAATAGCCCTCAACTTCCAAGATATGATCGCGCGTAGAGCCGTAAACGACGGAATTCGAACCACAAGAGTTATTCCCAAGCATACCGCCAATCATCGCACGATTTGCCGTTGAAGTTTCAGGACCGAAAAACAAACCATGTTTTTTCAATTCCACATTCAACACATCACGTACAACACCTGGCTCAACCCATGCATAGGATTCTGCGGAATTTACTTCTAGGATTCGATTGAAGTGTTTGGAAACGTCTACGACTAATCCACTTCCCACAACTTGACCGGCTAATGAAGTACCAGCGGTACGCGGGATCAACGGAATTTGATGTTGGTCAGCAAATTGAATCAAGGTCTCAATGTCCTGAATCGTTTCGGGAATCGCAACGCCCAAAGGCATCTCCCGATAGGCGGATGCATCTGTGGCATACAATGTTCGCATCACGTTATCCGTGTGCAAAGCACCTTGTAATTGACTTGCTAATTGATTAAGAACTTGAGCATCCATGTACGTGTAATTATCGCTGAAGATGCAATTTACACAAAGCGCGGATTAGTAGCAATTGAGCTAGAATATAAGTGGACATGACCGCAAAGGAATTCCACGGATATTCAAAATAAAACTTACCAAAAGCTAATAAGCTATCAGAAACTACGAATAAAAAAGCGCCACAACGGAGTTTGATATTAGGAATTTGAAAAGCAAAATACAGCATGGAGCCCAAAGCCAAGGCATAGACAACGACAGGTGGCACCAAGGCTGCAGGAAGATTTGGAAATAAAAAGCCTAAAAATCCGATGACATAAATCAAAACAGGAATCAAAAAATAGGACCAACGTAGTGCACCAAGCTTGACAAACTGTCGAATATAGGCAATTTGCATAACCAAGAAAGATCCTAAGCCTAATTGGAAATATAACGCAGAATCACCCGGAATCAACAGAAAAACGTCCCCTAACCAAGCAAAAAGCAAGGTAAACAGGAGGCCATTGCGTGATGCGGATTTTAAATTATACGCATAGACATAAATACCTAGCAAAATCATCAACAAGGGCTTAGTCGCATAGCGAATAGAAGATGAAATAAGCGGGGAAAGCAATTCCAACGCTCCGATTACAAAATAAGCCATCAATATCTTTTTCTGCTTCATTTTTATACTAATACCTATGAGGATTTTTACTAAAATCAAATAATAAAACGACCTTACCATTTGGCCTTTTTATTAATATCGAATCTTGATTATTTATTTCGATTTTTTGAAGATAGCTCGCATTTTCCGGCAAGTACAAATTAACTAATTGAGCATCAGCTGTATTATAAACTCGTATTAACGTATCATTTTGAGAAAATGCCACACGCTGTACTGATGGATAAATTACCGTATCACCCGGTTGATATAAATCGATAATTTTTGATGCAATCCGAGGATAAGGATTTGAAGCACGATTATTTGAAAACGTATACTTCTGAGGAGAATCGCTATACAATGCCCTAAAAATTTCGACTTGGAAATACATTTGAATAAAGATATAGAGACTCGCTAAAACGCGAATCCAAATTGTTTGATTGAACAAATGTTTTAAATATCCAACTGATACAAAAATTCCTAATGGCAATGCAAAACTAGCATATCGAATAAAAAAGCCTGTAGTTGTTCCCGCGTTTATCGCAGCAGCGATTAACACAATGATTGGTAAAAAAATTTGAATCAAGCAGAAAAGATAGAAATTGACCAATTGTTTTCCCTCAACATTCAACCATCGATAAACACCATAGCTAAAAAGTAGTAGCGCAACACCACCGAAGCGATATCCTTTTTTCAGGTAAATATCATTTGTCCAAAGAAACTGATCACTCACGATTGAGATGGTTCGCTTTGTCAAATTTCCCATTGTACTTGGTTCGATCCAACCAGCTATGGGGCCATTTTCTTTAATATATAGCAAATATTTAGCCGCTGCATCTGCTTGATAACCTAAAAAATGCTTCCCTGGCCCTATCAATATCCACAACAACATGGGTAAAGCAGCGATAATACCCCCAAAAAGCATTGTGAAAAATACTTTTTTTGTTGGGAAACGCATGCATAAATAAAGCCCTTGACCCACGAGTACAAGTGCAGTCAGATAGGTTGAAAACAATGCGCATGTGGAGGCAATGATCCACCCTATTACGTATTTTCTGCGATTAGCTGGTCCATTTTGTTTCATCACGAGTACCCAGAAAAAATAGTTGGATAGCGTTGAGAAAAAAATAGAAGTCGTATAATTACGCGCCTGTTGGCTATATATTACAAAAAAGGGCTCGATTACAGCCAGTACTAAGACAAGCAATTGCCAGCGCGATTGGCCGGCAAACATTTTACGATACCAATAAAAAAGCAACCAAACGGTTAGCAGATTAAAAAAAACGGAGACTCCTCTAAACACGGCGTCAGAACGGCCAAATAGGTTGGCAAATACTTTAAGCATCAAATCATGCACTAAACTATTTCCACTTACATCTCCCCGAGCATCTGCATCCAACCAAGCAGATATACCTCGGTCCGCCCAGAAATGACTCGGGGTAAAAGTTTCCCCCTCCTTGAGCACATTGGACATCCCACTGATGTTAGTATTTGCAACGCCAATCAATACACTTTGTTTTTCATCACCAAAGAGACTAAATCGGTCGATACTATGCACCCGAATAAAACAGGCTAAAATCATTAACGCGGTAAAGGCAATGAAGATGTATAGTTTGTTCTGCATTATACCAATTAGTTAAAATGAAAAATCACCTAATCCGGGAATTAGGTGATTTTAAAAAATGAATTTATCTCATTTTTATGATCCACAAGCCTCACATGCTTCTGGATTATCCAAAGAACATGTCATGTCTGCACGATTTTGCGCATCATCTGTTTGGAATGAAGCTGCTGCAGCTGCTTGTGCTGCGTGTGCAGCATATTGCAATTCTGTTTCGTGCACATCATTCGATTGCTCGATTGCCACCTCAGCTTGTTTCTCGATCGTAAACTTAATCGCGTCTGCTGCAGCTTTCGTACGTAGATAATACATACCAGTCTTCAAACCTAACTTCCAAGCGTGGAAGTGCATCGACGTTAATTTACCAAAGTTCACATCTTGAATGTGGATATTTAAACTTTGAGATTGACAAATGTAAGCACCACGATCTGCGGCCATTTCTAAGATGGTTTTTTGCTTAATCTCCCAAACAGTCTTGTAAAGATCTTTCAAGTTTTGTGGAATCTCTGGGATGTTTTGAACCGATCCGTTGGCAGAGATCAACTTATTTTTCATTGTTTCATTCCACAAGTTCAATTTGATCAAGTCCTTCAACAAGTGCTTATTCACAACAGCGAACTCGCCAGACAACACACGACGTGCGTAGATATTTGATGTATATGGCTCAAAACATTCGTTATTACCCAAAATTTGACTTGTAGAAGCCGTCGGCATTGGTGCAACTAACAAGGAGTTACGTACACCGTGCTCCACAACTTGTTGGCGTAATTTCTCCCAATCCCAGTTTCCTGAAGATGGAGTTACATTCCACATATCAAATTGGAAAATACCTTTCGAGATTGGTGAACCTTCCCATGTTGAGTAAGGACCTTCTACCTTCGCAAGCTCCATCGAAGCTTCCATCGCAGCGAAATAAATCGTCTCAAAAATATCTTTGTTCAATTGTTGTGCTTCAGCCGATTCGAAAGGCATACGCAACATAATGAACACATCCGCTAAACCTTGAACTCCTAAGCCGATAGGACGGTGACGTAAGTTTGAATTACGTGCTTCAGGAACTGGGTAGTAGTTAACATCAATAATCTTGTTCAAGTTGACCGTTGCAGCTTTCGTTACTTCATACAATTTCGCGTAATCAAACTCAGACACCCCTTGCTCGTTCGTACGAACATACTTAGGCAAGGCCAAAGAAGCAAGATTACACACAGCTACCTCATCTTTCGATGTATATTCCATAATTTCAGTACACAAGTTCGAAGACTTGATTGTACCTAAATTTTTCTGGTTCGACTTATTGTTTGCATGGTCTTTGTACAACATGTAAGGTGTACCTGTTTCCGTTTGCGACTCTAATACTTTAAACCAAAGCTCTTGCGCCTTCACAGTAGCACGTGCTTTGCCTTCTAATTCGTATTTGTGATACAATGCCTCAAATTCCTCACCGTAAGCATCAGAAAGACCTGGACACTCATGTGGACAGAACAATGACCACTCTTCATTGCTTTCTACACGCTTCATGAACAAATCTGGAATCCACAAGGCATAGAATAAGTCACGCGCACGCATCTCCTCTTTTCCGTGGTTTTTCTTCAATTCCAAGAAATCGAACACATCTGCATGCCAAGGCTCTAAATAAATCGCAAACGATCCTTTACGCTTTCCACCCCCTTGATCCACATAACGAGCTGTATCGTTGAATACACGCAACATAGGAATAATACCATTCGATGTACCATTCGTCCCTTTGATATATGAACCCGTTGCACGCACGTTATGAATGCTCAATCCAATACCTCCTGCCGACTGTGAAATCTTAGCCGTTTGCTTCAAGGTATCATAGATTCCTTCAATCGAATCATCTTGCATCGCTAACAAGAAACAAGAAGACATTTGAGGCTTCGGTGTACCTGCATTAAACAAGGTTGGCGTTGCATGTGTAAACCAACGCTCCGACAACAAATTATACGTATGAATTGCAGCTGCGATGTCAGCTCCGTGAATACCTACAGCCACACGCATCAACATGTGTTGTGGGCGCTCCGCGATCGCTCCATCCAACTTCAATAAATAAGACTTCTCTAATGTTTTGAAACCGAAGTAATCATAACCGAAATCCCGGTCATAGATAATCGCTTCATCTAACTCGACTGCATTCTTCTTAATGATGTCAAAAACCTCCTTAGAAAGCAATGCCGCATTTTGACCCGTCTTCGGATCAATGTATGTGTAAAGGCGCTTCATTGTTGCAGAAAACGACTTTAACGTGTTTTTGTGGAGGTTTGAGATGGCGATACGCGCAGCTAGTGTTGCGTAATCTGGGTGCTTTGTTGTCAAAGAAGCCGCAGTTTCCGCTGCTAAATTATCCAATTCAGTCGTCTTAACCCCATCATATAAACCCGAAATAACCTTTCTTGCCACCTCTAAAGGTTGAACAAAAAATGGATCCAAGCTGTAACACAACTTCTCTATACGAGCTGTGATTTTGTCAAATTTGACAGATTCGCGACGACCGTCTCTTTTAATTACGTACATGTGTTTCTATAAAATATAAATTAGAATAATCAATTTGTTACAAGCTAAACTAAACACAATAATAAGCCACCTAAGAATTTGCTTTTTCTTAATTTTATCAGACCCTTTTATGGCTAAAATTAGTCTGTTGGCGGTTTTGTTTTATTGCTTTTCGTAAGCTGAAAATTGAAGCACTTTCAGCGGCTTGGGCACTATGTAAAATTAGAAAAAAATGAGAGGCCATGCAAACATTTTTCTAAGCTAAAAAGGATGAAAATAAATGCATATTTAAAATACACTATGACATAGCGCCATAGGAAAATCCAATGGCAGTATCTCTCTTAGAAAAGTACCATAAAATATTTTTGAAAAAAATTTCGAGGCATCAAGGCTTTGATTTTATTGAAAATTATATACGCGCATGATTTGTATTTATGTAGATAATAATTAATTTTGCAACCCGAATAAACGAAGTCCATTCCCAGGGATTTTCCATTAATTTAAAAACAGACGGCAGGGAATCGTCATTATACAAACACAATGAAAAAAGATATCCATCCAGAATACAAAGAAGTAGTATTTCACGATTTATCAGCTGATTACAAATTCTTAACTCGTTCTTGCGTTCAAACAACTGAAACAACTGAATTCGAAGGAGCAACTTACCCAGTTTACAAACTTGAGGTTTCTTCTCAATCACACCCTTTTTACACAGGTAAAAATGTATTGTTAGATACAACAGGTCGTGTTGACAAATTCAACAAGCGTTACGCGAAGAACTAGTATTCTTTACAGTATACAAAAAAAGCCTCCACATGTCTTCATGTTGAGGCTTTTTCCGTTTATTTGCAAGATGTGGAAGACAAGCCAACTCCTTGATGATGTACAAATAAGCATACAAATGCGTCCGCTGACTTATACAAGAAAGTTAAGCGAGCTATGGGTAGGACTTAGTACGATCGAAGCCAAATGGAAATCTTTTGAAAATACCCTTTCGTCAGATACCTATATACTAGGTTCTGTATTGCCGGGCGAAGATCTCATCCAACAAATCCTTCAATTACCCTCGGACTCAGCCCTATATTGGGAAAGTCAATGGATCGCTTTTCGAGCTTCGAGTCCACAAAGCGAACATAAACAACTTATATACCTCAAGGACCGACCCGCATTCATTCAATTCCCGGAAGATTTGCTCGAAAACAATAGTCAAGCATTAGTCAACGAAATCAAACCGAACATATTTGACCTTAACAATTTTGCTGAACGCGGCAATACATGTATCAATTCCAAAAACTGCTACATTGACCCTAGCGCATCCATTACCGGATCAATATTAGATGCCAGCCAAGGACCTATCTACATCGGAAAAAACGTAACATTACAAATAGGAACCTACATCCAAGGACCGGCAGCCATCTTGCAGGATAGCATGACAAATCTAGGTGCTAAAATTCGACCCTTTACAACCATCGGCCTAGGCTGCAAAGTAGGCGGTGAAATCAGTGCAAGTATCTTTTTCCCTTACAGTAATAAATCACACGAAGGTTTTATCGGCAATTCTGTCATCGGCTCATTCTGTAACTTAGGCGCATTGACTACCTGTTCTAATGTGCGCAATGATTTAAAATCAGTTCATCTTTACAATTACGCCACAAACAACCAACGCGACACGGGACGAAAATCCTTTGGCATACTGCTCGGTGATTACGTAACAACAGGCATTCATACCAAATTTAACACCGGAACGGTCGTAGGAAACCATTGCAACATCAGTGGCACGCAATTTTTACCCAAATTCATCCCTTCCTTAACCTGGGGCGAGTATCCAAACTTTACACCCTACCGGACGGATCGTGCAGCAGAAAATGCCACGGCATGGATTCATGCCAAAAAACAAGAAATCCCTGAAAATCTGCACAGCAGCATCGAACAAATTTGGAAAGAGGAAGCAAATGCCCGAAATTAGCTTTTTCATTTTTTAGGGAAACCGCATGCGCTTTCAAGACATCCCCGGATTACAACAAACCAAGAAACAATTGAGCCAATCTGTTCTCAACGAACACATTGCCCATGCCCAATTATTTCATGGTCCTATGGGTGGTGCTCAATTAGCCATGGCAATGGCATTTACGTCCTTTTTATTCTGTACAAACCGACAAGGCGAGGATTCTTGTGGAACTTGCCCAAGTTGTCAAAAAGTACATAAAGGAATTCATCCAGACATTGTTTACCTATTCCCTAGTGTTACAACTAAAAAGATCAAAGAGGCAGAATCCGATGTCTTCCTACCTGAATGGCGTAATTTTATCACAGGAGGTCTCTTTCGCGTATTACCCGAATGGCTAGCAGCCATGGGCGCCGAAGGAAACAAACAAGGCAATATTCCGGTCGAAGAAACCCGAAAACTCTTAGGCAAAATAAGCCTTAAACCTTTCGAGGCTCCTTTCAAAGTGGTCATTATTTGGAACCCTGAATCGCTGAATTTGTCTTCCGGAAACGCTCTACTTAAAACTTTAGAGGAGCCACCCAGTGACACCCTATTTTTATTAGTTTGTTCGGATGCCCAAAAGCTGTTGACTACTATCTTATCTAGAACGCAACGCATTGCGATTCAGGCTGTCGACGAAGCATCTCTGGCTGAATTTTTAGTCAAAGAAACGGGAACGAACCTCGAAAATGCCCAAAACTTAGCGATCAGCTGCGAAGGAAATATCGCCTGGGCATTGGACAAGGCAAAGTCGGAGAATTTAAGCACTTCTACCTGGTTTGCCGACTGGATGCGTGCCGTTTATCAAAAGAATTTAAGTAAGTTAGTTGGCCTCGCCGACCAATTCGATGGCCTCGCAAAAGAGGACCAAAAAAGCTTATTGGAATACGCATTGCACATTTTCAGACAATGTTTATATCAAATTTCGGAAGCCCCAACGTTAATTAAAGCATTGGAAAAAGAGAAGGCTTTTATCGCCAATTTTTCCAAAACGTTGAACCGTCAATCCATTGAAAAAATAAGCGAAAAAGTATCCACAGCACATTATCATTTAGAAAGAAATGGTCGGGCAAAAATGATCCATTTGGATTTATCTTTACAAATAATTCGAAT
>CALLKB010000243.1 GCA_938008575.1 uncultured Cytophagaceae bacterium
TTATCGGCTACTTTATAACCTTCTAAAATGTGCGTGAACGTGTTTATTTTAAAACCATACTTTTCTGCAATGCGCATGGTTGCTGTGATTTCACTTTGCACATATGAGTGACAAGTAATGAAACGCTTTTTGTTCATGATTTCTACAAGCGCATCTAATTCTAGATCGCGTCTAGTAGCTGGGTTTTGTGCAAGTGCTGCTTCATATGCTTTTGCTCTTGCAAACGCATCGTTTAACACTTGTTCTACACCCATTCTGGTGTCTGGGTAACGGTTATTACCTTGTGTAGAAGAAGTACGTTTTACGTTTTCTCCAAGTGCAAATTTGATAAATGGATCTGCACCTGCAAATTTTAAACCCTCGTCGGTTGCACCCCAACGTAATTTCATTAATTGTGTCTGACCACCAATGGTGTTTGCAGAACCATGTAGTATGTGTGAGGTTGTAACACCCCCACTTAATTGACGATATATATTTATGTCTTCTGGATTCATGTTGTCCCCAATTCTTACTTCACTAGTTACAGATTGCGCACCTTCGTTAATGGATAGTGCAGCAATGTGTGAGTGTTCGTCAATGATACCAGCGCTTAAGTGCTTTCCAGTTCCGTCAATTACTTTTGCACTTGCTTCACTAAGGTTGGTTCCTAATTTTGTTATTTTTCCGCCTTTTACTAATACGTCGGTATTTTTTAACACACCTTCTTTTTCGCTTGTCCAAACTGTAGCGTTTTTAATTAGGATTGTTTCTTGGCTTGGTAAAGTTTCATTACCAAATCCTAAAAACGGATAAGTAACCTTTGCTAATGCTTTGGTAGAATCTGTCTCTTTTTTCTTTTCTGCAACGGTTGCGATTGTATTCACCAAATTTGCAGTCCAAGTTGTTTTATTTCCTTGTGCATCTGTACCGATACCAGTCCAAGTATTACCCACAATAGCACCACCCAGTCTAATTTGTTCTGCACCCCTCCCTTTTTTAGAAGGGAAACTTAATTTAACAATTGATTCATTCACGGCTAATTTTGCAGATAAAGTATCTGTTCCAATAATAGATGCAGTTAAATCTTTTTTAACTTCTAAATTATATTCTGAATTGGTCCCGCCATTTTGAATAGAGATTTTATATTTACCAGCAAGGTTGTTCCACTCTGATGCGTTCACATCATATTTTTTTCCTTGTACCCAGTTTTCAACAATGGCTGATTTCTCTGCAAAAACCGGTCCATTTGAGATGAAGAAATTGGCAACTTTTCCTTGGTCAAGCGTTCCTACTAAATCGGAAACACCTAATAATTGTGCCGGCGTAGTCGTTAACGCCTCCAAGGCTTTTTGCTCCGACAATCCAAATTGAATGGCTTTGCGAAGGTTTGGCAAAAACGTAGTAAGGTCTTTTAATCCATTCGCTGTTAAAGCAAAAGAAATGTTTGCCTTTTCAAAAGCGGCTGGATTCGTGGGAGCTAATTCCCAATGCTTCAATTCCGCCACGTTCACAAAACGCATGTCGGTCGGGTCATCCACATCAATTGTCTGTGGAAAAGCTAGTGGCAAAATGAAGGACGCTTTCGTCGCTTTCATTTCATCGATTCGTTGGTATTCATCCCCAGAACCTTTGATGATGTATTGCACACCGAACTCGTCGCCGATTTTATCAGCGCGTAAAACATTCCATTTTTCGGTCACCGCAAAAATCTGTGGAAGGCCAGCGTTTTGATTGAATCGGTCTAAGCTTAAGTTCAAACCTTCTTGTGCAGGCTTTGATTTATACCATTGCGCATCCAAGAAATTTTGGCGAAGCAATGCAACGCTACCCATCAAAGAGCCTGGATAATCTTGCGTAGAAGAACCTTTTTCAAAAGAGAAATGAGCGGCCGTTTTTTCTTTTAGAATAACCATATTCTCTCGGTCTTTCGCTAAAGAAACTAGGGCACTTGTTCCGCGAGAGATTCCATCAGGCTGCAAGGTAGAAACTGCACCGAATCCCAATTTGCGAAGTTCTTTCGCTTTGGATTCATTGACTGCGAAATGTTTCGCATGTTCTACTTCTGATTTTAATGCTTGATTCCAAGAGAATGGCCCTTTGGTATTGCTCAGCATTTGTGAAGGAGCGCGGTAGCTATAATTGCTAGCTGTCACAGCATCCATGCCATAATCGCTGAATGCATCCACGAAACTTGGGTAGATAAATTTGCCTTTGCATTCGATGACAACGGCATCTTTGGGTATGGCAACCGATGTTCCAACTGCCTCAATGCGTCCTTGTTTGATAATTAGGGTCGCATTTTGCAAGGTAGTTTTGGCATCTTTTACGACTGTCGCATGTACGAAGGCATAATAACCTGCGCGTGGATTGGCGACATCATTGATGGGAAAAGTTACTTGGGCTTGAAGTCCATGCACGAGGAAAGCGAGTAGGACCCCGAGACTCCGATAGGAGAATATTTTCATAGGTATGCTTTATTGATGAACAGACAAGTTAGTTAAATTTTCAATATTTCGCTCCATCTTGTTGTGAGCGGCGATATTCATTCTTCAATTATTATTAATACCCGATTTATTGTAAATTGTGGGCGAAAAGAAACACCTTCATTTAAAGGACAGCTATGCTTCGTAAATTATTGCCATTTTGTGTTTTCCTATTTTTCGGAACGACGAATATTTCTGCGCAGCAAATTGGTGACTTTTCTTTTTCAGCCTTGCCGCAAGATTTTCAGCTATATCCAAGAAAATCAACCAATGAAGCGACAATTTCGATTGTCGGCAAGTCAACTAAAAACACTTATTCTGACATAGGCTTTTTTCTGTTACGAAATGGAAAATTGGCAGCTCAATCAAAACAAAAATTAACATTTTCTGGTAACTCGGCGCCATTTACGCAGAAATTTCAAATTAAAGCTGAGCTAGCAGAATATGGCGTTGAGGTATATGCATATACGGGGAAAGATTCAACCAAAATCACATCGAGGACTAATTTAGTCGCAGGTGATGTATATTTTGTTACTGGGCAATCCAATGCATGGACTGGGGGGATTGACGAAACGGTTTATATGAAAGAGTGGGTTCGCTCATTTGGCCTGGTTCAGCCACCCAATAATTATGGGCCCTATAATAAAGCAGATACATTATGGTCAGTTCCAAACGATGTTTCGACGAAACAAGTCAATCGTATAGGACCATTTGCCGCAGAAATGGCCAGGTTAATTATTGAATCCGAAAACATCCCGGTTGCCATGATCAATTCTGGCGCAGGCGGAAGTTACATAGACTTTCACCTACAATTAGATGGTAAAATAGATGGTAATATCGATGGGGGTAATATCATGTATTACAAAGCACTGAAGTCGGGTGTCCTAAATGATGTAAAAGGAATCATATACCGGCAAGGAGAAAATGAAACGGCGGAAAAGGATGCAGCATTACTTTGGTCGGGGAAACTCAACCAGTTATTGGCTAAATACAAGCAGTTTTTCCCATCGGTGCAGTATGTATTCGCGCCACAATTAAACGTGTATGAATTCACCTGTTCTGAGGCTTCAAAATTGCGTGAAACAGTAAGACAATTACATACGAGTAATCCGTATGTCAAGTCTTTTGCAACGGTTGGGACCGTTGGGTTTGACCGACTTCATTATTCGATTAAAGGATACCAGCAAACGGCACTCGAGCAATTTAGATTAATCTCGAAATACATCTATAAAAAAACATATAGTCCACAGATTGAAAGCCCTAACATTAAGCGTGCATATTTTGAGTCTGAGCAAACAAGAAATAAGCTCTTTTTGGAATTTGATGAAGGTCAAGAGATCAGTATTACGCAGGATACCACGATCATAGATAATCAAGGGAACCGTGTAACGAGAAAATTAGCCAAAAATTTCTTTTGGGATTCCATCAATATGGGTTCATTTGAGCCCTACATTAAATCGATTGAGGCGACTGAAAACAAAGTTGTTATTACATTTACACAAGACTACTTGGGTAATGTGATCGGATACTTACCTGATTATAACCGCGATTTTATTGGCGGGAAAAGCGAATTTGCATTCCAAGGCCCCTTCATCAAAAATAAGTTAGGAATGCGTGCTTTCGCATTTTCCGCTTTTCCTGTTATTTCGTTGGATAAGTTAAATTTTGATTTTAATTGTACCCCGAACCCAAGCACTGATCAGGTAGAACTATCGTGGGAAAACCCTGCGAATGGCGAATTGGAAATTTATGATATGGCCGGTAAAATGGTTTATCGAAATGCACTGACGAAGGCTAAATATCTAGCAATCAATACGAGCACCTGGATTTCGGCTAATTACTTCGTCTCGTTCAAATCAAACACAGGAAGAACTTATAGCAAACGTTTGGTTGTGTTACATTAATTCCTCTCCTGGAGCTAGTGTATAACAATGTTCATGATGCTGCATGCCGATTTTCGGATAATAGCCCTCGGCGGCAGGTGCAGCTAATAGAATAATCTTGGCTTTAGGTATCGCTTTTTGTACCTCACGAATAAGTTGTTTCCCAATTCCTTGATTTTGGTAAGCTTCGTCTACCGCTAGGTCCGACAAGTAGGATGTAAAAACAAAATCAGTCATTACGCGAGCCAAACCCACGAGTTTCACCCCTTCATAAGCCCCTACATAGACATTCCCATGGCTAAACATTTGTTCCATGGCCGCTATATCATGTAAGGGCCGGCGCTCACCTAAGGTAGATCGCTGCAAAATGTCGATGAAATGGGAGGCCGTGATGGGTGGATTAACTTGATAAGTGATGGACATCGCAAAAGGAATTAAGTGAGTCAAATTTAATTTATTTTCTCATTTCAGCACAGAGAACTTATCTTTACAACGAATTAAAATCCGCCTTCATGACACAATTGCTAAAACCTTTAATCGAACAAATTACGAAAGACCCCTTTGTCCATGCGCAATGGTTAAATACACTATCGTTTATGGAGAATACTGGAGCAAAAAAAATATCCCGTTTTGAGTCTAAGACAGATGTGAGTTTGCTCATCCTAAAACATGCCGCAGAGGAACATCGCCATGCATATTATTTAAAGAAGCAGATTTCGAAATTAGCTACCAAAGGCTTTGAAAATTATGATGACGCATGGTTAATCAGCCCTCAAACATCGAAATATTATTTAGATATGTTAGATGTCTGGGTAAGTAAATACATCAAAAAAACCTTGGGTTTAAGTGGGTATGAGCTAAAATGGGCTTCCTACCTTTTAGTTACTTATGCCATCGAAGTACGCGCAGATGAATTGTATCCTATTTATCAAGATATTTTAACGGCCCAACAATCCAAAATCCAGGTGAAATCAATCATTGTGGAAGAGGTAGGTCATTTGAATGAGATGAAGGCGCAGTTGGCGGAATTCTCCCCCGACTGGGAAACACATGCCGCGGTGGCCTGTGACTTAGAAAACAAATTATTTCAAGCCTGGATTCAGAGCTTGGCTACATTATATCCTTTAAACTAATTGGCTATGTTGGTATTCATTCACACCTTGATTTCATTGTTTAGCACACCCGCAGACACATTGTTAGTGGGCTCCTACACCCAGCAAGGAAATCCGGGCATTGCATTTATGGATACCAAAACCAAACAGGTGTTAGAATCCTTGGACGTTCCGCAGGCGTCGTATCAGTACATGACGCCCGACAAGCAATACTTATTTTCGGTTTCCGAGCAAGTGAACAATGCGGGTGCTGTACATAGTTTCAAGAAAAATAAGCAGGGCAAATGGGAATTTGTCAATCAGCAATTGACTGAAGGAGATGCACCCTGCCACATCAATTTTCGGAAGAAAAGCCAAACACTTTACACGGCCAATTACATGGGAGGTAGTGTGTCGGTGTTTCAAACAAAGGAGGGGGAAATTAGTGCCATGAGCCAAAAATTGGAGTATTTTGGCAAGGGAATTTATCCCCAACAAAGCGAATCCCATGCGCACATGGTTGTATTATCCGCCAAAGAAGATCAATTACATGTCTCGGATTTGGGCGCAGATAAAATTTACCATTATGCCATTCGTCCGGATGGATTATTGGAGACAAAATACAGCATCACGCAATTCCCGGCAGGAACGGGTCCGCGGCATTTTGTTTTTTCTACCGACGAAAAATTTGTGTACATCGTGGGAGAATTGAGCGGAACGGTTGATGTTTATGCAGTCCAAAACGGACAATGGACAGCCGTTCAGCGTGAGACCATTGATTTTTCCAAAGGAGCTGGGCCCAAAGCAAGCGCTGATATTCACATCTCGCCAAATGGCAAATGGCTAATCGCTTCGAATCGCATTACTCATAATTCCTTGGTTGTGTTTCGCATTGAGGCTTCTGGTAGAATAAGTTTTGCACGTGAAATTCTGGTAGGGAAAGTTCCTCGCAACTTCAAATTTGACAGATCAGGTAAAAAGATATTTGTTGCTTGTAAAGATGAAAACCGAATTCAGCAATTTTCATTCAACCCGGAAACCGGTGAGATGGCTGATTTACAAGCGGATATTGAGGTGAAGAGTCCGGTGGCGCTATTGGACATTAGACTTTAGTTAAGAGTTAAGAACTAAGAGGTAAGAGATGAAACTATACTTGTGACGCGATGCCTCATTTTAGACGTTGGACGTTAGTTTAGAGGTAAGAGTTTAGAAGTAAAATGTAGCGCGAGAATTATTGCAACTACCTAAAAATTACCTTGGGACTCTTCTTAGAAATTAAATGAAGAACGAAGAGTTAATAATTATCAAGGAGCAATATTGAAATAGGATGCTACTCAGTTTACCCCTTAACTCTTCGTTCTTATCTCTTAATTATTTTACTAATGAATATCTTAGTGCAATCTCATGCGACTGCAAACTCATCTTGCTCATCGCCGAGGTAGGCATCTCATATACATAACCTATATAAATCTTCTTAGTGGCTTGAACGCCCAAACGAACGCCCCAACTGTCTAGGTGGCGGTAGTTGAATCCCACATCAAAACGATCATGCAGATGTGCATATACGTTGGCATCCCAACTCAACGGAACATCTTTCGCGCTGCGGAATAAGGCTGAAGGATATATACTCACATGGTCGTTCAACTTCAATTTCGTTCCAATCATCGTGTAGAAGTAGGCAACATCTTTATAAGAACCACTTCCTAAATCATATTTAAACAAACGAGGTTGCGATAAGCTGACAAAAAAGCCATCTCCTTTGTTAATTTTCAAGCCCCATCCTGTGTTAAACATCAAACCCGTCGAGCGACTGCCACTGAATAAGGCATCCCCGTCGTGAACTAAAGACAATCCGGAAAAGTCCAAACTCAAGTTTGATAAGCCTGCACGGATACCCCCTGAAAAACGCCATTGATCGTTTAAGCGGATATGATAAGCATAATCCCCACTAAGCGCTGTTACCTTCACAGGACCTGCTTGATCGTACATAGCATTGAAGCCAATGCCACTTTGTTGCTTGAATTTAAAATCTCCTGAAATTGCATAAGTTACCGGAGCGCCTTCCACACCAACCCATTGCTGGCGGTTGATGACCGTAATATCACTCACAGAATCGCTCCCCACATGAGTTGGAGATAAAATCTGTGGATTCAAGCGGTAAGATGAATACATCGACTCCACTTGTGCCATACTTGTTTGAGCAGTTAAGGTCAACAAAACAAGGGAAACAAGGGTCAAAAGACCCTTGGTCCACTTAAATTGATCTACTCTCTGATTAAAATTTATATTTGCTTTCATGCTATTGCTTGTTCTTAATGTGATCCGACGATTACTTTTCCAATCGGTTTACGTAGATAAATGACTTCACGTTTGATTTGTTGCCTTTGTAATCCACGACATAATAGTACGTTCCATCAGGTACTAGTCCATCACTCGCTAATAAATCAAAAGCACGATCTGTTTGGCCATGCCAATCGTTTTGGTAATTGTCTTTCTCATAGACAATATTACCCCAACGGTTGAAGATCGTTACCGTATTCGGTTGCGAAGACAATATCCCTGGAATGATGAACGTGTCGTTCTTACCATCACCGTTTGGTGAAATACCTTGTGGCATGAAGCTTGGACATTTATCAGCATCCAAACGGTTTGGAATGCCGTCACGGTCGCAATCCGCTAAGCCACTTATATTCAAGTTGTCCTCATCCCTATCCAAAATACCATCGTTATCCGAATCGATATCTCTAAAGTCATAAGTCAAATCCTTATCAGTATCCAATGGATTCTTAGGATCTGGACCTGCCTCTACTTTATCCGTGATTCCATCATTATCAGAATCCAAATCTCTAAAGTCCGCATTGCCATCTTTGTCCGTATCGACTGGCGTAGACGTTGGTCCTTTTTCAATGTTATCTGAAAGCGTATCGCTATCTGAATCTAAATCTCTGTAATCCGGTAAACCGTCACCATCCGTGTCGATTGGATTAGCTGTTGGTCCTTTCTCGATGTTATCCGAGATACCATCGTTATCTGAATCTAAATCTCTGTAATCCGGTAAGCCATCGCCATCTGTATCTACTGGTGTAGATGTAGGACCTTTCTCAGTGTTATCCGAAATACCATCGTTATCTGAATCTAAATCGCGGTAATCAGGTAAGCCATCGCCATCCGTGTCTATCGGTGTACCTGTTGGACCTTTTTCAATGTTATCTGAGATACCATCGTTGTCTGAATCTAAATCGCGGTAATCAGGTAAGCCGTCGCCATCCGTGTCAATCGGTGTGCCTGATGGACCTTTTTCAATGTTATCAATGATGCCGTCGTTATCTGAATCGATATCGCGGTAATCAGGTAAACCATCTTTGTCGGTGTCTATCGGCTTGCTTGGATCTGCACCTGCTTCGGTTTTATCTAGGATACCATCATTATCACTGTCGGTTTCCCGGAAGTCATAAATGCCATCGCCATCAGTATCCAAAGGTTTCGTTGGATCCACTCCCGCTTCGATTGCATCAGTGATGCCATCGTTATCGGAATCTAAATCTCTAAAGTCCGGGGTTCCATCTTTGTCTGTATCTACAGGAATTGAAGGATCTTTACCCGCTTCGATGGCATCAGGAATACCGTCGTTATCGGAATCCAAATCTCTAAAATCAGGAGTGCCGTCTTTGTCCGTGTCTACTGGGTTCAATGGATCTGAACCAGCTTCTACCGCATCAGGAATACCATCGTTGTCTGAATCGATATCCAAGAAATCAGGCGAACCATCTTTATCTGTATCAACTGACCAGCCACCTTCTACGAATTGGGAACGATCATCCCAACCATCTTCATTGTTATCAACGCGATCTGTACAAGTTACGCAAGCTGTAGGTCCTTCGATTCGATCCAAAATTCCATCACCATCACTATCTAAATCTAAGAAATTAGGTGCACCGTCTCCGTCTTTGTCGGATATGCCTTCAACTGAATCGCCCAATTTATCGCCATCAGAATCTAAATCACGGTAGTTTGGAAGGTTATCACCGTCCATATCACCGCGAAGTTCGATGCGATCTAAAATTCCGTCGGCATCTGAATCTAAATCCAAGAAATCGGCAGCGCCATCACCATCAGTATCAGGTACTTCATCAGATGCTCCACCCATCGCGGTTTCAACACAATCTAATAAACCATTTCCATTTGCATCAATCGTGCAATCTACACGACCATCATTGTTGTTGTCAACTTGATTACGGAATTTAATCAAGCCTTCGAAGCTATCTAAAATCCCGTCACCATCTGAATCCAAGTCAAGGAAATTAGATGTTCTGTCTTGATCGAAATCAGCTGCCGTTTCGCGGCTATCTAAAATACCATCGTTATCAGAATCAATATCGATATAATCAAAATGTCCGTCACCATCTGAATCAACACGCTTTTCTGAAATATCTAAAATTCCGTCATTATCAGAATCTTGATCTAAATAATCAGGAGTTCCGTCACGATCAAAGTCTTCACAATTTGAACCACCATTATGACACTCTAAACCGTTTGAGATTCCATCACCATCACAATCCGCATCACGGAAAAAGTCATACGCTGGAGTACCCACTTGTGGGGCGAGGCCAGATCCATCTTGGCAATAATTCAATGGCGCTGAATCCGTACCGTTGGGATTACCATCGCCGTCACAGTCAGAATTTCTCCAAGCTGTTGAGGTATTTGCAAGAACTTGGCTGCTTGCATTATAACTACATCCATTGTTTGGATCCGTACCGTCTAATAATTCTTGTGCATCCGATACACCGTCACCGTCGGAGTCTGCGGTAGTAACCGTAGCAACGACAGCAGTTCGTGATGAGGAAATACAACCTGTTGAAGTATTACGAGCTTCTACATAATATGTAGTAGTGCTAGAAATACTTGGAGTTGTAAATGAAGTACCAGAGCCTAGGAGATTCCCTCCGCTTGCTGCATCATACCAATCTAAGTTGGATCCCGATGAAGCTGTACCGGATAAATTCACAGTACCAGTACCTACTCGAGTTCCGCCAGTTGCTCCACTAACCGTAGGTAATGCATTCACAACTGCAGATCCCGTTGCAATATTTTCTGTATTGGCACCTGAAGAGGTTGCCGTGATATTACCCGAAGCCCCGTTTGTTGCTGAACTCGTTAAACGAACGTAAATAGTCGTTGATGCAACTGTGCCGGAAGTAGGTGAAATCGAAACTGAACTCGAAAAGCTTGTTCCATTCAAGGAAACCTCATAGCCTGTTGGCGCAGTAACGACTAAATTTGCTGTTAATAATGAACCCGAAACTGTAAATATTTGTGCAGTTGAGGCCGTTCCAGCGCAAGTGGTAAATGTTGATAATCCACTTGCTGTAATAACAGTTGGAGTGCTCGGAACATCATTATCAATGATAGTACCAATACCCGTATTGTCCGAAATCGCTGCGTTTACTGAATTTGATAAAAGCACTTTGTATGTCTCCGTACTTTCAAAAATGTTATCATCCAATATGGGAACCGTAATTGTTTGTGATGCCGTTGAGTTTGCAGGAAAAGTAAGAGTTCCTGAAGTCGTCGTATAATCTGTATTCGTGGCAGATACATCTGAAGTTGTGTAAGCAACGGTTATCGGTGAAGCATAACTAGCAGATAAACTAACAGTGAAAGTTGCTGTGCCAGCAGTTTCATTGACTGAAACATCATTAATACTTAATTTGGGCGATGCGGCCAAATAAGCATTTAATGCATCCAATAAACCATTGGTTGCCGCATTACCATTGACTACGCCTCCAGATAAAGGAACACTACTCCCGTTAAATGTTAAACCGATGTATTTTGTAGAATTGATGGTATATGTTCCACCACCAGTTACAGCCAAAGTTTGCGAAACAGTCACATCTGGGGAGAATATTAATGTATTGGGGCTATTTCCACTTGGGGAACGCCATTTAACAAAACCAGGAATGGTGAAGATTGTTCCATTGGCATCTTTTAAAACCACGTTACCAATAATATCATTTCCTTGAGCTGTAAAAATAGACGCTGTGGAGTTCTGAGTGAATTGCGCTAATGACCAACCTTTAGCAGTTAGCAAAGCGGCATTGGTAGATGAGTTATTGGCCGTATTATCTCCTACAAAACCATCATTAAATGATACGGACAAATTGTATTGTCCAAAGGAGTTGAAAGAAATAATTAACAATAAAGCCGAAAACAGCATTAAAAGCTTACTGCCAACTAGCTCTCGAAAAGTTTTTTTAATTGGAGCTGAACCCGCATGCGTTGCTATATCATAGCAAACAGGTCTCAACTCAGAATGGGTCTGAGTAGACTGATCAATCATTTTTTATTATAATTTAGAAAACGGAGCTATAAAGCTGACGTCATGTTTTACGTTACGCAAAAGTAAGTCAATCCCCCAAAATAAAACAAGTCAAGTCGCGTCGCGAGCTTAGCAGTCGTGTGTACCAAAATTCAAAAAAGGCTTTTGGTGCAAAATTAAAGCACAATTAGGCAAAATTTACATGTCCTGTTTTCGAAAATCAGGACATGTGAACATGTTAATGAGAATTTGCTAACCTATTAATTTGCCAGAATTTAGCAGTTTGTTGGTTCTTCGGAAATGTACTATTCGTCCGTTTTAATCTGAGCGTTAAAAGGGATACCCAATTGAAAGCGCATATCCGCAGTCGTTTCATCAGGTAATACATCCAAGCCATACTGAATTTGCTCAATGGGTGTGACGTTGAAAGTCCCAAAAATACGATCCCAAATCGCGAATATATTTCCAAAGTTGGAATCCGTTTGTGGCCGCGTGACATGGTGATGAATCTTATGCATATCAGGTGATACAATGATATAAGAAATGGCTCGGTCCAAGCTTTTTGGTAGACGAATATTCGCATGATTGAATTGCGAGAGGAGTGCACTAATGCTTTGGTATAACATGACTAGCCACATAGGGGCACCACAAATCAAAACACCTAGAAGCGTAAAGATGGCTCGGAAAACACTTTCACCGGGATGATGCCGATTGGCCGTTGTTGTATCCACCATGGTATCGGCATGGTGAATCATGTGAAACTTCCACAAAACCTTAATTTTGTGTTCAATCCAATGAATAAAATAGGCTCCCACTAAATCTAGGAGTAATAAACCAACAATTAGTTGAGTCCAACCGCTTAGACCAAGCCAAGGCAACAAACCCCATTCATGCTGAATAGACCAATCACTTGCTCGTACAATCAGCGTGGCAAATGCAAAGTTGATGATGATCGTTGTGAGCGTGAAAAACAAGTTGAGCCCTGCATGTTTCCATTTATTATAGCCAAAACGAAATAGAGGAATTCCCCCTTCTACCAACCAAAAAAAAGCAATTCCTCCGGCTAAAATGAAGGCGCGATGCGCGCTAGGAATTGTATCAAAATAATGAGTTAAATTTTCAAGCATAGGTCTGGTAGGGGTTGACGCTGCCGGGGTCTGCGACCCCGGCAGCGTCTAAGTTAGTAGCTTTTTATAAAAGTTTCTTGATATTGTATCATTATCTGCGAAAACATAGCCTAAAGCCGCTCATTTATATGTATTATGATAAACTGCCTAAACAAAATCAAAATTGGGCAGAAAGAAAGATTTGGCTATTTTTGTTCACCCTAAAGATAACAAGATGATGAAGTTTTTGTTTTGCCTGCTTTCGGCATTCGTCGTATTCCCAAGTTTAGCCCAACAAGTTGCTGTGTTAAATTCCCCAAATAAAGGAATTCAATTAAGTACCGCAAAAACAGTCGACGGTTCCTTGATGTATCAAGTTCAGCTGAAAGGGAAAGAGGTTATTTCGAATTCAACCATAGGATTTATTCTGAAAAAACCGGCAGTGGAGCTGAAGAAGTTTACCGTGCTCAGCATCGATTCTTCCTCCGTTTCATCGACGTGGAAGCCTATTTGGGGCGAAGTGAAGGAGATTTCCAACCAATACAATGAATTAGTTTTACATACAACGAGCAATGGGATTTTGATCGATTTGATCTTTCGCATTTTTGATGATGGCGTGGGAATGCGCTATCATTTTCCAGTACAGGCGAATTTCCAACATTTCATTGTTGATCAAGAGTTGACGCAATTCAACATGTCCGGTGATCATACGGCCTTCTGGATTCCGGGAGATTATGACACAAACGAATATACCTACAACAAGACAAAGCTAAGCGAGATTGACGCGACGACAGCGGCGGCGAAGGAAAAGGATATTGCAGTAACGGCATTGATGGGGAAGAATGTGGTTCAGACACCCTTGATGATGAAGTCGGCAAATGGGTTTTACCTAAACATACACGAGGCGGCTTTGGTGAATTATCCAGCGATGCATTTGCGTTTGGATCAAACGACACAGACCTTCCAATCCGTTTTAGTGCCTGATGCGGTGGGAAATAAGGCTTATTTGCAAACGCCGTTTTCGACACCGTGGCGGACGATGGTGATGAGTGAGAAGGCGGAGAAGATTTTGGAATCCAAATTGATATTGAATTTAAATGAGCCTGCCAAATTTGGGGATTCCACCTGGATTAAGCCGCAGAAATTCATGGGGATGTGGTGGGAGATGCATATTGGGAAGGCGAATTGGCCTTTGGCAGGTGGAAAACATGGGGCAAATACAGCGAATGTGAAGCGTTACATTGATTTTGCGGCCCAACATGGTTTTGATGGTGTTTTGGTGGAAGGCTGGAATCAGGGCTGGGAAGATTGGTTTGGAAATTGGAAAGAGGAAGTATTCGATTTTGTGAGCCCATATCCGGATTATGCGATTGATTCCTTGACGCAATATGCGCAGGCCAAAGGTTTGCGTTTGATCATGCACCATGAGACCTCGGGTTCTGTAACGAATTATGAGCGCCGGATGGATGAGGCCTATCAGTACATGGTTTCAAAAGGAATTAATACGGTGAAAACTGGCTATGTAGGGAAAATCATTCCGCGTGGGGAACATCACGACAGCCAATGGATGGTAAATCATTACAATCGTGTGGCGGAAAAAGCGGCTAAATATCACTTGATGGTAGATTCCCACGAGTCGGTGCACCCAACCGGCTTACACCGCACCTATCCGAACTGGATGGCAGCTGAGGCAGCACGCGGCTCCGAATTTAACAATGCCCCTACGTTGGGAATTATACCGGAACATACAACGATTCTCCCCTTCACGCGTTTGATGGGTGGACCGATGGACTATACTCCGGGTTTATTCCACATGTCCTTAAATCAATTTGATTCGACTCGTACGCAGAAGGTTCGATCGACATTGGCAAAGCAATTAGCGCTGTATATTACGGTTTATAGTCCCTTGCAAATGGCGGCAGATTTACCGGAAAATTATGAGGGTCATTTGGACGCATTTCAGTTCATTAAAGATGTAGCAGTAGACTGGGATGATACGAAAGTACTTTCGGCTGAACCAGGGGATTATGTAAGCATCGCGCGCAAAGCTAAAAATAAGGATACTTGGTTCATCGGTTCCATTACGGACGAGAATGCGCGGAATGTTTCGTTGGCTTTGGATTTCTTGGATGCAGGAACGGCCTATGAAGCGATGTTATACCGAGATGCAGATGATGCCGATTTTGAAAAAAACCCGGAAGCCTATGTTATTGAAAAGAAACTAGTTTCCAAAAGCTCCAATTTAACCTTCCGCCTGCAACGTGGGGGTGGATGCGCAGTGGTGTTAAAAAAATTGTAGGGTGGGTTGACGCTGCCGGGGTCTGCGACCCCGGCAGCGTCTAAGTTAGCGCCTTACTTTAAAAGTTTCCTGATATATGCAATCCATCGAAACAAATCGGCTTCTATTGCGCCCAATCGGCCTTGATGATGTCGATTTTATGCTGAAACTGATAAACTGCCCGGGCTTTATTCGTTTTATTGGTGACCGAAAAGTCCGAACATTAGATCAAGCAAATTCATACCTACAAAACATGCTTTCCAATCCCTACATCACCTATTGGGTTGTCGAAACAAAAGATAAGCAAGAGCCTATAGGGGTTGTAACCTGGGTCAAACGCGATTTTCTACCTAGTCCTGATATAGGCTTTGCGCTTCTACCTGAATATGAAGGGAAAGGATATGCATTCGAAGCGAGTAAAGCGTGGTTGGCCTACCAACAAAAAACGCATAAAACCGTACTAGCTATTTGCCAGGCCAACAATCTGGCATCCATTAAATTACTTCAAAAACTAAATTTCATGCAAGAAGCAGTTTTCGAGAAAGAAGGAAAAGCTATGCATCGATATTACCTGAATCAATAATCACGAAAGAGAGGGGGGGGGTTGACGCTGCCGGGGTCTGCGACCCCGGCAGCGTCTAAGATAGCGGCTTCCTATACAAGTTTCCTGATATTCCTCTATTTTCCCATAAACCTCGTCAGAAAAGCACTCTTTTATAAACAAGTTGATAAACCGCTTAAAGCATTAAACCGTATCAATGCCCATGAAACTGCTCACCGGCACGTATTTCAACGGCCAACTTATTTGCAGGAGTCGGCAGCGGACAAGTTGCAAAAGGAGTAAATGCACAAGGGGGATTATAAGCCTTATTGAAATCAAGGACAACCTTTCCTTGCGCATCAGGCAAGGAAGTATCGATAAAACGACCAGCACCATAGGTCTGTTTTTTGTTCGTCAAATCCCCAAAAACAATAAATAAATTATTTCCTTCCTGACTTGTTTCCAACTCGTAAAAGCCCTTCCCTATTTTAAAACGCAACAAGCCTGGCGACTCCAACTGATAAGCCCTACCTGTCACATCAATTATCGTCATCATTTTACCTTTGGTCGGAATGAAATCCGCTACAATCCGGTAACTAGAATCCGTCGGAAAACAATCAATCCCTTTAAAGGCCTTCAAATATTCCCCCTCCAAATCACGCAAACGAACAGCAAATTTATCCCCCCGTTTGATGATAAACCAGCGCAAAGAACGATGCGAAATCACCGGCACTTTAATACCCGCTTGAAAAACGAGCATTGTATCGCTTACTGTTTGATAGATAACCTTGCCGTCTTTTAGTACTAATTCGCCTAAAAATGGATCGGAATGTTCGGAAGGAAAGACAAAATCATTTTTCTCATCTCCCCCCAGCGTATTTTTTCCATCTTTCAACCAAAATAGCCCAGCCAAATTAAGCCAACCCGACTCAGATTTAAGGCTGTTGATTCGTTCCTTGCGAAACTCCTGAATTTGACGGGTATAGGAATCCTCTGATCGAAAACCTAATAGGATAAAACACAAAATCGAATATAGCGAAAATCGAATCATAGAGGGAGAAAATGGTAACGTTGCCAGGGTCTTCAGATACCGGCAGCGTTTACTCAAATTTGGAAAAATTATCTCAATTAACACAAGCAATTCATCGTTTTATAAGTAAATTGTTGAGTCTAAACCCTAAAAAAATGAAAAAACTACTCCTCGGACTTGTTGCAATCCTCATCGTCATTCAATTCATTCACCCTGAAAAAAACGAAAGCAACGACAACACTTACGACGTTTCGACAAAATATAGCATCCCCGCACCGGTACAAGAAACCCTAAAAAATGCCTGTAACGACTGCCACTCGAACCAAAGCACCTACCCTTGGTATTCAAACATTCAACCTGTAGGCTTTTGGCTCAATCATCACATCGAAGAAGGAAAAGAGCATTTAAACTTTTCGACATTTACCAAAATGCCAATTGCCGTTCAAAACCACAAGTTGGAAGAGGTTATCGAAACCGTCGAAGAAGGCGAAATGCCCATGCCATCCTACACCTATTTTGGCTTGCACCCGAAAGCGAACCTAAGCGCAGCGGATAAAGATGCACTAATCGCCTGGGCAAAAGCGCAAATGGATACCTTGAAAGCAAATTACCCTGCGGATAGCCTAAAATTAAAACCCCGTAAAAAAGTATAAACCGATTACGAGCATTAAGCCAAGCACAAGCCATATCATTCCGTTAACACGCTTTTTCTTCAAGAAAAGCAACAAAATGATGCCTGTCAAGGAAATCAAGCTCATGAAAATAGCGGAAAAATCAATGACCCATTTCCAGCCTTGACCCGTGTCGCGGCCCTTATGTAAATCATTGATCCAAGCCACAAAACCCAGGGATCTTTCAGTTAAATGAAAGGTCCCTGAGGAACGGTCAATAAACGCATCCGCCGTATATCCCGGCCCCTGAAACGAAACAGAAAGCTCCGTTTCATCGATTCGAAAATCATTCAGAATACCACGAACCTGGTATTGCGAACGGAATAATTCCACAATTTCCAATTTCTTTACTTGAGCTGTATCGGTTACATTCACCCAAGTGGGATTCAAATGACCATCCACCTCATGCAAGGTTTCCTTCTCCGGAAACCATTCCAAATGATTCAAAGTCAAGCCCGTCACCGCGAAAAAAAACACAATCACGAAACTAAACATCGACAAATAAATATGCAGCCATCGCGACCACTCCGCTAATTTACGCTTCATCCTATTTCGTCTTGTAAACTAAATTCGCTCCTGAAATCTCCTCATTTCCTGCCAAAGCCTGCGACTTCGCCTTGCCATCAAATTTCATCGTCTGCTTCATCAATTGGTACGAACCATGCTCCCGTGCCGCCTCAATATATACCGTATAATTACCCAAAGCAACATATTCTCCTTGGTCATTTTTACCATCCCAAATCAACGAATAAT
>CALLKB010000244.1 GCA_938008575.1 uncultured Cytophagaceae bacterium
ACCAGCAGATTTACAGTCTGCCCCATTTGGCCGCTCTGGTATATCCCCTTCATTTTGTTTCAGCGAAACGTTTTGCTGAAATAGTTCGCAAAAGTAGCTCCTTTTTTGATTTCCGCAAAGCTCTCGCCAAAAAAAATGTGATAAATTTTTAGAATAGTTTAATTCCGAAGCTAAATGCCGTTAATTGAGGCCCTAAACCCTTCTCGAATAATGGCGTCAAATCATAATTGAAGAACAAATCCGGGAAATGTCGCAAGGCTACTTCCGCTTTTAGGCCATAACGTACCTGGCTAATATTGTAGTTCGATCCCGTCCGCTTCAAATTATCGTTCTTTTCCTCAATCGTTTTCGTCCAACTATCCATGCGGTAACTCACATATCCTCCAAAGCCAATCATTTGAATCGCCGACTGCTTGCTAAATGCGAAATGTGGCATAATAGGTAAAGTGATATAAGAAACCGTAAGTTTATTCTTACTCAACTGAATTTCATTGCCTTGAGCATCTAATATCGGTTGGAATGTCGTCGATGAGCCCGTTTTAGTTACTACCCGATTGTGATCAAACATAAAATTGTACCAATCAAACGAGATTCCATAGCCCAATTTAAATGCACTCTTTTTCCCACGTGCAATCGTTGCCGAACGTGCAAATTCCAAACTTACGAAGCGAGAGCCTGTTGGCTTAAGCTCCGAATCCGTTGCTAAATAAGGAGATGGATAAATAGCTATGACCTGTTCGGGCATTTTTCCTGACAATCCATTTAAACCCAAGTAAAGGTTCATTCCTTTGCGTTCATATAAATTCAGATGCTTTTCCTTTGGATGGACTTTTGTTGAGTCTTTCCCCCAAATCACCTTTGTTTCTTCGCCATTCGCTTCTTTGACCTGCACGCCATTCCAATCCACGTGTACTTCTTCCTGGCCATCTTTGACATGTATGCCATTCCACCCCACGCGAACTTCTTCTTTCCCATCACTGTGAATAACAAGCGCTTTGCCCAAGCTATCATTTTTTATGTTGATCCGCTTATCTCCATCATTCGGATAGGTCATTTTGAACGTTTTTTCTGGACCCGTATAGGTAGCGCCAGATTTGATAACGCCTATTTTGACTTTGCTATTCCCAATTTGAACGGCCAAACTGCTATCTCCTTCCGTATTCGTGCGAATCACTCCACGTACAACTTGCCATAAACTGTCCGTAAGTACTAAACCCTTACTTTGAAAAACCTTCTCCAGTTCCTCGCGAAGGCTTTTGTTTTTGTCTTGATTCCCACCAATAATGGTCTGGTTTCGTTTATCAATTTTTAATAATAAGCTATCAGGATTCGTATTTCCAAAAAGCTGTTGGGTCAAGCCCAATAGGACAATAATTAATAATGCTTTCATTGTATTTGAAATGTTTGTTTAACGGTTTGTTCTGTACGATAATAGGTATTCGCTACCTGGTGAATGCCATCTTCCAATGGCCGATTTCCTTCTTTCAATTGCTGCCAGTCTAATTCCTCGCCAGCTACAACTTGCTTCACTTGTTTAATCAAACGACCCAATAGGCCTTTTCTCTTTTTTGTTGGCGTTGCATCAAGCTGAGCTACCGATAAAGGTTTTGGACTTTCGATTGGATCAATGTCTACCCGAACCCAAATTTCCTCTATCGCTTCTGGTTTTGAATCTACCTTCGCTAAGTCGGGTTGTTGGTCATTGAGTATAATTCCGGGCTCAATAGATGGCGTATAAACTTGTTCGGGTTCCTTTTGCTTTTGTTCTTTGATTATTACTTCGGGGGCAGCCTCGTGCGAAGCTAAAACCGGCAACTCGCCGGAGGCAGCTTGATCGGGTTGCTGATTTTCAACTTGCGTTACGGTTGGCGCTGTTTTAGCAGGATCAATGCTGCTTTCCCAGTTTATGCCAATCAATATAGCGAGAACTGCTGCGGCCGACCACACCCACGTATTCATGCGCAACCATAATGGCCGTACACGTTTTTCGTCCAACTGTTTTTCCATGCGCTCCCACATATTTGCAGGAACCTCTGATTCATGTGCTTGAATTTGCTTTTGCCAAGCTTTTTCAAGCGCTTCCCAAGAAGTATTATTTGGCTTTTTCATGATTCAATTAATTTTATTTTTTGCTGGATCATTGTCCGAGCTCTTGATAACTGTGATTTTGATGTTCCCGAAGAGATAGCTAATAACGTGGCAATCTCATCGTGGCTATATCCCTCTATCGCATACAAATTAAAAATGGTTCGATAACCCGGCGGAAGTTCCGCAATCAAAGCTTCGATTTCCGCAGTCCTTAAGTGCATCAAGGCATCTGCTGGCTCTCCCACATCCCAAGCTTCTTCAATGTTCTTGGTGAATACATCCCCTTGTTTCCGGATTTTCATCAAACACTCATTCACCACAATCCGACGAATCCACCCTTCAAAACTGCCAGATTCATTAAAGGTTTCCACTTTTGAAAACACTTTCATGAAACTTTCCATCAATGTATCTTCCGCATCTGGCCCGTTGCCTAAATACCTTCGACATACGGCCATCATTTTCCCCGAGTAGCGGTTAAATGTCGCATGTTGCCCCTTGCGGTCCTGTTTTTTGCAGGCCTGCACCAGTGATTGCTCAAGGTTTTCGGAGGGTAAATGTTTATGCAAAGTTGACAAAATGTTAATTGTACGTAAAGATGGTTAAAAAGTCAAAATGGTTGCGTGGGTTTGAAAAGAATCCCAAAATTCCGTTCTTTACATCCAATTAGAATCATATGCCAAACGCAGCACCCATTGGGATTTTTGATAGTGGAATCGGCGGATTAACGCTCGCGCATGCCATCACGGAATTGATGCCAAACGAGAATATTGTTTATTTCGGCGATACGGCCCATCTACCTTATGGTGATAAATCTGCAACAGCCATTCAGGCCTATTCCTTGAAGATTTGCAATTTCTTGATGGAAAAGCAATGTAAATTAATTCTCATTGCCTGTAATTCTGCCTCTGCTGCCGCTTACGATTTGGTGAAAACCTATGTGGGAACCAAGGCCATCGTTGTCAATGTCATCGATCCCGTCATTGATTATTTAGACCAAAACTGGGAAGGGAAAACAATTGGTCTTATCGGGACAAAGCAAACTGTCAACTCAGGAATCTACGCGACCAAAGCCGAAGCGCTTGGAAAAAATATTCATATCAAATCGCTTGCAACACCTTTGTTGGCCCCTATGATTGAAGAAGGATTTTTCAATAATAACATCTCGGAACAAATCATTAAGGAGTATTTGGCGCATGACAATTTAGCCAATATCGAAGGCCTGATTCTAGGATGTACCCATTACCCCTTGATTAAGAAACAGATAGATGCGTATTTCCAGGGGAAAATTCCTGTGATTGATACTTCTTTGATCGTCGCTGCTGCTATCAAACAGATTTTAGCGAATCAAGATTTGTTGATTGATACGAAAGCGAAAGCTTCCCGACAATTCTTTGTGTCGGATTACACGGACTCATTTGAAAAATCGACGCAGATTTTCTTCGGAGAAACAATCAAGCTGACGCAGTATCCGATTTGGGATTAATTCGCCTTTCCCATCAATTGAGAAACGCGTTGACGTAATTGCCATTTGGCAATGCGCTCCTTTTGCTCCTGTTTGCTTTGTTTAAACCAAAGCCATGCAATGCCACCCACCAACAAATAAGGTGCCGTCAGCAAGTATAAGATACCCGTGTTCAAGCCTGTTGCGATATTCGAGCGACCATTGGAAACCGTACTTTCTACCGTCGTCCGACACATCGCACATTGAGCATCAACATCCAGCTGGATGAACAATAATAAGCAAACGATGAAAAATATACGCTTATACATAGTAAGGAGAAATCATTAGGTAAACAATGACACCAGAAATTGAAACATATAACCAAATCGGATAGGCCCATTTAACCGTTTTCTTATGGGCAGCTATATCTCCTGTCAAGGCATGGTATAAAGCCATCAACACGAGACGAACAACTCCGATGGACAAGATAATGTGCGAAGCAAGTAAGAAAAAATAAATGCTTTTGATTATTCCTTCGCCTCCAAATTTGGTGGATTCGTTGGCTACGTGGTACAAAATATATAAGATAAGGAATACCGCTCCTTGTAATACCGCAGCACCCATGGCTTTGCGATGTCCCTCAATGTTCTTTTTCTTAACTGCTATTAATGCAATGATTAAACTCAATGCGGTCGTGCTGTTGATAATTCCGATTAAATGGGGAAGAACTTTTGTCCAATCGCCCAAGGGTAATTTACTTGGCAATGATAACAAGCCCGCAACGGCTAAAGGTATCGCAATGGAGATCACATTAATGATCAAATTGTTTTTCGGGGACTTGGTTAATGTTAACATCTTTTATTCTGTCGTATAAATGCTTTTTAATACTTTGATTTCCATAATCAAACGGTCCACTTCTTTCTTATCCGTACCATCATAGAAGCCACGAATAACACCCGTTTTGTCTACCAATACTAAACGCTCAGAATGGATAAATGTTTCGTCGGGGTTCTTAATAGCCGCATCGTATTCTGAAGCATCCGCCAATGGCACATGGAAGCCTTTTAAAATTAAAGGATAGATTTCTTTTTTCGCCCCGGTTAAAAATGTCCAACGTGTCGAATCGGCCTCGAAGCGTTTCGCGTATGCCGAAAGCTTTGCAGGCTCATCGTAGTTCGGATCGACCGAAATGGAAATGAAATGGACGTCTTTATCTTGGTTGAAGGTATCTGTAGCCCGACTCACCTGCGAAGTAATTTTGGGGCAAATGGTTCCACAGCGAGTAAAGAAGAAATTGGCAACATAAATTTTGCCTTGTAATGCTTTGGAAGAAAATACCTTGCCGTTTTCGTCGGTCAGTTGGAAAGCTGGAATCGTTTGAAATACCGTATCGAGTTCGGATTCGTTCCAGCGGGGATTTAATCGTTTGGCCATTTTGATTTCCCCGGTCGTAGAATCGATCGCAGGAATAAAACGGGGTAGGGTATAATGATTGGTACCGAATGTCTTTAGCCCTAAAAAGATAAAGACAGGCACTATTAATGTCATTAATAAGATGCCTGTCTTCTTATTCATAATTCCTAAAAGGAAAATGGGTTTACTAATACATGTGACCGCCTTCGTAGATTAAAGCGATCAAAAGCCAAACTACAAAGATTGTCGGGACTAATACAGCCCAAATTAATGATTTTACCTCATGCTTTAAGTGCATGAATTCACCTACGATGTAGAATGCCTTAACAATCGTCATGCCGCAGAAAATAGCAACACGTAAGGTATTTGCAGGCATGGTGAATGCGATAACGAATTCAATTGCCGTTAAGATCAATAAGATCCAAAATGTTTTCCAAATCGCTCCGGTGTTTGGAGCGGCGATTTCTTTTTCAGAAGTTTCGTGTGCTACGTGAGCCATAATATCAATGAATAAAGATTATACTAAATAGAAGAAGGTAAATACGAATACCCAAACCAAGTCAACAAAGTGCCAGTAAAGACCTACTTTCTCAACCATTTCATAATGCCCTCTGCGCTCGTAAACGCCTGTCGCTGCATTAAAGAAAATTAAGATATTCAAGATAACTCCTGAGAATACGTGTGTTCCATGGAATCCTGTAATGAAGAAGAATAAATCCGCAAATGCAGGAGGGCCGTAAGGGTTACGAACCAAATTGGCTCCTTCAATCGGAGTAACTACGCCATCAATCAATTGCTTCGCTGCGATTGACAAATCTTCTGGACCGTGGATAAAGTGTGTCCATTCCCAAGCTTGTGAACCCAAGAAAGTAAATCCACCTACGATTGTCCATAACATCCATTTCTCTACATCTTTGCGGTCTCCACGGTGGCCAGCTTCTACAGCTAATACCATGGTTACAGAAGAGGCAATCAAAATGAAAGTCATGATACCTACGAATACCAAAGGCAATGACATTCCGTGTAAAAATGGAACGGCTTCAAATACCTTTTCTGGGATAGGCCAGTGTGTCGTAGCAAAATAGAACGTATCAGGAGTTCCTTCCCAAGCGGGTTGGCTGAAACGAATCATTCCGTAAGTAATCAATAAGGCAGAGAACGTAAATGTATCTGATAGGAGGAAAAACCACATCATTAATTTTCCGTAACTCGCTTTTAAAGGTTCTGATCCACCCGACCATGTTAGGTTTTCGGGTACAGCAGGGGCAGTGTGTGCAACTGACATGCGGTAATTGCTTAATTGTTAAAAACTAAAAATAAAAATAAATATACCCATAAAGCATCTAAAAAATGCCAATAGGTGGTACAAATCTTAATTTGGGTCAATGCTTTTGCATTAATCTTCAGTCGGAAAGCTGCCACTAAAGCAACCAATAACACAATCAATCCGGAGATTAAATGTAGCCCATGTAGGCCTGAAAGTACATAAACAAAAGAACCTGACGGATTTCCTACAAAGAATACGTTCTTTTCCACTAATTGGATCCAACCGTAAAATTGCATGATTAAGAATATTAATCCGAGCACAAAAGTAATAGAAATACTTATTCGAAGCGCATTAAATTGGTCTTTTTTTGCTGCTAGGTATGCAAAATGCATGGATGCACTACTAGCTAGTAAAACGATGGTGCTGTAAGAAAACAAATTTGGCAAATCGAATTCAACCCAGTTACCTTCTGCTTTTCTTACGAGATATGCACTTGTAAACGCAGCAAACAACATGATGATGGATACAATGAATAACCACATGGTAAACACTTTCGGATTGACCGAACGCGTTTCATTGGCTGCAAGGAGTTCTTCTTGATTTTTCATGACTTAAGCTTTATCAAATAAAAAGGCGATTTGAACAATTAATAAATAAATGAAGGAACCAAACATCATCCAGCGGGCTGCCTTGTCTGTGGGTTTCATCATTAAGTAAAATGTCTGTCCTAAGAACAAGCTACCGGCCACAATTGTTATGATGGCCGACGTAATTCCTGTCATATGCATCATATACGGTAGGAATCCCAAAGGAATCAAAAATACCGTGTAAATCATGATCGTAAATGCCGTTTTCAAATCCTTTTTCCCATCATTCGGCAACATGCGGAATCCCGCTTTTTTATAGTCGGCATCTGCCACCCACGCTATCGCCCAAAAGTGTGGGAATTGCCAAAAAAATTGGATAGCAAATAGGATGCCCGGTTCCCAACCGAAATGCTGTGTGGCTGCGACCCAACCGATCATCGGAGGGAATGCGCCTGGGAATGCTCCTACAAATACTGAAATGGGACCTACGCGCTTGAGTGGCGTGTAGACATAGCCGTAAAGAATATACGAAAGCAAGCCAATCGCTGCAGCTTTCCAAGTGAAATAGCTTAATAAGCCTAATGCTAAAGCCGCAATAATCAGCCCGTAAATCTGCGCATTCTTTGGTGTAAGCGTTTGGGTGGGAAGTGGACGCTTGGCCGTACGCTTCATCAATTTATCGTATTCAATTTCTTTTAATTGGTTAACGATATTGGCAGCGCCCGTCAGGAAAAATCCACCTAAGGAAATTAGAATAATATCAATCGCCTTATGTTCAACTGGGGCTAATAAAAAACCGAAGGTTCCCGAAAACGCCACGGTCATCGAAAGTCGTGATTTTAATAAAGCGATATAGGGTTTTACCTTGTTCATATACTTCGTGTTTTTAACCACGCATGCACGTGAAGACCCAATAAAACTAATGAACTCGTTAAGTGAATTGGTTGGGAGCCCATTGGTAACGCGAAGTAGGCCATTAGAACGCCCGATATCAGCGATATTCCGATACAAAAAACAAATGCCCTTACGTAAGGTGTATTATTCAATTCTGTTCCTTGAACATTTTTCCAAAGGAAATAATGACTAATCAAAATCGCCCAAGAAAACGTGCGGTGTGTGATGTAACCCAAGTCTAAGTTTTCGATCCACTGTGCTTTGGCGTTTTCACCCAATGCACGAATGACCTCATCCATGTTTTCACGTACTTGCGTTCCTAGTAAAATTTGAATGCAGATGATGAAAGCATTAATTGTGATCCATTTGCGTTGTGATTGTGCTAAATCAATTTTAGGCTTATCGGTCTGTAACGCTTTCAATAGAAAAAATAACACTCCCGTGGTTAATAGCATGTGCATGGTCACAACACCCGGTAAAAGAAATGAATCAACGACATATTTTCCTAGTACAGCATTGGCCATTACAAGTAGAAATGCTGCCAAAGTTGGTAGAAATACGCGCCGACCTTTTTTAATGGATAATGCAAGGGTTGTGGCCATGAAAAGACCAGTAAGGGCACCCATTAATCGGTTAAGGT
>CALLKB010000245.1 GCA_938008575.1 uncultured Cytophagaceae bacterium
AGGGAAAAGGTCGATTGTAAAAGACGGTTCATACAATGAAAAGTATAAGATAACAGTGCCCCAAAGAATAAACTGATGGAGTTAATTTATATACGTCAAACGGAATTATTGCTCAGAGTATTACCATATATCAACGAAATGGGTGTTTTTGCACTCCATGGAGGAACTGCAATCAATCTATTTCATGATGAAATGCCAAGATTATCTGTAGATATTGATCTAACCTAATTTGCCCATTGAAAATCGGGAAAGTGATTTGAAGGAAATAAAGGCAAATTTGGAAAAAATTGCTTCTGAACTTAAAAGAGTAGTTCCTGGTATTCAAGTGACTAATCCTAACCATGTGATGGGGGAGTTTAAGCTTTTCTGTAATTTGAAGGGCGTACAAATTAAAATGGAAGTCAATACAATTAATCGTGGGGTTATTGGCGCTGTTGAGACTCGAAGCTTATGTGCTAGGGCACAGGAAAGGTTTGACCAGTTCTTTGAAATGAAAACGGTCCCCAAGAATCAACTTTTTGGAGGAAAAATTATTGCAGCGTTAGATCGTCAACATCCAAGAGATATATTTGATACCATGAGGCTTTTGGATAAAGAGCCTCTCGATGAAGAAATGATCAAGGGCTTTTTATTTTGTTTGTTGTCATCAAGTAAACCCATGCATGAGATTTTAGCACCTGTGTTCAAAGACCAGCAAAGTGCTATGAATACTCAGTTTCATGGAATGACAGATGTGGATTTTACTTATGGCGTTTATGAGCATCAAAGAAAAAGATTACTGGAAGCTATATTAAAGTCACTAAATAGGCAGCACTTAAATTTTTTGAGGTCGGTAGCCACGAATAAGCCGGATTGGATATATGGAGATTGGAGCAATTATCCGGGGATTAGTTGGAAACTTAAAAACTTGGTCGAACTAGAAAAGAACAATAAGTCCAAGTTTCATGAGCAATTAGAAGCTTTATCAAGAATCAACTTACAAGCTTAATGAATGATAATTTTTGTGTGAAATATCATGCATTGGACTTGTATTTATTGTTTAATGAATGAAATTTAATGCAAAACTTGCTTAAATGTATAGATTCCAGCCTTCGATGATTTATAGGCTAACTATAATTCATGGGCATACAATCTCGCTTAGGGGCATTTGTCTCTTGATGCGTAATCGGAAAATTTGTGATACGGTAATTTGGGGCTTTATCCCATCCGAAATTCACATTTCCCCACTTGGCACCTGATTTTGTCATTTCACTCCTTGCAATTTCTTGATTTATCAATAGCTTTACGCTCGAATTGAATCGTCGCGCGTCGCTTGCTCATGGAAAAATCGTTTTGCATCATCCTTCCCTGCTTTAATGAAAGTGGCGTCATCGCCCAGCTCCTCAGGGATATCGAAGCCAAAACCGTCCAAAGCTCCTACGCTTTCCGCATCATCCTCGTCGATGACGGATCCACCGACGACACCGTGGCCATCGCCAAAGCTTTTCAATTCCAATCCCCGCTGTACGAATTAAAAATCATCCAACTGCGCCACAATTCCGGCCACCAAGAAGCGATTCGCCACGGCCTACATTATGCGCACAGCCTGCAAACGAATGCCGCGGGTTACATTGTGATGGATTCAGACGGCGAAGATGATCCCGCCGCGATTTTGAACTTCATTCAAGGCGCCGGAACAAGTGACATCATGCTGGTGAATCGGGGGAGCCGACAAGAAAGTTTCCGCTTCAAAGTGGGTTATTTCTTCTACCGCATTATTTTTCAGATCATTACCGGCCGCAACATTTCCCATGGGAATTTCTCCATGATTAGCGATCGCGTTTTGGCAAAAATCGTTCACCAACCTTTTATCCACTATGGCAGCTTTTTGACCAAACAAAAAATGGGTATTTCCTATTTTACCTTTGACCGCGCCGCCCGCATCGATAATAACCCCAAAATGAATTTTCAAAGCCTCGTCTTTCACGGGCTTTATTCCATGATCGAGTATTCCGAAGAGATTCTTTACTCCCTCATGAAACTGTTTGTGCTGTTTATCTTCGCACTCTTTGGCGTGGCTTGTTATGTGATCTATTCCAAATACATCGCTTTCACCGCCATCTCCGGCTGGACTTCAGGCGTCGCCGGAAGTTTGTTCATCTCGCTCCTCGTGATCGTGTCCACCGTGATCCTCGGATTGATTCTCCTATCCATCAAAAAAATCATGCTGCAAACGTCGAAGAATTACGACGAGGTGTAAATAGCATTTTATCAGTTTTATTTACTTTTCTTTCAAAGATGTTTCCCAACTTGTGGAAACATTTTTTTTGTATACTGAATCTTTTTAATGTGTCATATAAATGTCAATTTTAATTATATTTGTTTATTATATGACTCATTATATGAAAAATGCACCTTTGCTTTTGCCGAAACTTACACAAATTATCCAGGTGATGGGTGAAAATATTCAATTTGCTCGTTTACGTCGCAAAATGTCGGCGAGCCAGTTGGCAGAACGCGCGGGCATCAGTCGGAAAACGTTATACAACATTGAACATGGCGTTGCCACCGTCGCGATGGGGCACTATTTGCAAGTTTTGTTTGTCTTGGGGTTTGAGAAGGATTTATTGGAAGTTGCAGCTAATGACTTGCTGGGACGAAAATTGCAAGATGCGGGTATTAAATTGATGAAACGTGCACCTAAAATAAAATGATATGAAGGGGGTAAATGGAATAATTTACGTTTCTGTAAATAGGGTCTTTTTCATAGACAATTGAAAATTAAAGGTTTTATCCTCAATTCTAAACAGTCTTAATGGTGCTTACACTTTTACTACAGTGGATCTCAGGGGTAATTCTTTGTAAGAACTACAAGCCAAGAATTTCCGAAAAAATTGATAAAATTTTACAAATTTTGTAAAAAAATAATAGTTAATTCGGAAAATATCCGAATTGTGTTTATATATTTGACACATGAATATAATTAGGGAATTGTCTTCGTATAGCGATCAACCGATAAGTACACAAGTTCTTCTCGGCTTGCTAAAAGGGTATAACCGACCCTATGACAAGATAATGGAGTTGCTTAAGCAAGGTGTTATTTATCAATTAAGAAGAGGGCTTTATGTCACGAGTTCTTTGGTCAGTACAAACACTCCTGAACCTTTTCTGATAGCCAATCATTTATATGGCCCAAGCTATGTATCACTTGATTCAGCCTTGTTTCATTGGGGATTAATTCCTGAGCGGGTTTTTGAGATTTGTAGCATGACCCCAAAAATTTCCAAGCGATATACGTCGCAACAAGTTGTTTATAGTTTCACTCACTTGCCTTTGGCCTATTATCCTTTGGGAATAAAATCCTTATCGATACATGAAAAGCAGACCGTGTTAATTGCGGGCCCAGAAAAAGCACTTTGTGATAAAGTGATTACAACGGCAGGAGTCAATTTGCGCAGTAAGCAACAAGCACTTGCTTTTTTGGTGGAAGATTTGCGAATTGAAAAGGATCAACTTCGTGAGTTCGATTTACGGGCCATGATAACCTGGTTGCCCGTATGTCCTAAAAGTCGTAGTATTAAATTAATCATTGAAGCAATAGCAGGATTATGATAAAGGATTGGATTGATTCATATAAGCCAAAAAATATTCAAGAAACAGAACAAGCTTTGCGAGAAATCATGCAAGAAATCACACTTGCTGGTCTATACAGGGCAAGTTTTTATAAACATGCTGCCTTCTACGGAGGAACGGCTCTGCGAATATTTCATGGGCTAAATCGATTTTCGGAGGATTTGGATTTTTCTCTTTTGGAAAAGAATCCTGATTTTGAATTTGAGCCTTTTTTCCCCTATGTGCTTGAAGAATTTAATGCAATGGGTATGCAAGTTTCATTAAATCAGAAAACGAAGTTAAATATATCGAATATTGATTCTGCATTTTTAAAGTCTGAAACGTGCTGGAGCGAGTTAATATTTGAAAGTACGATACCTCAAATTAAGCTTACTGTAAAGCCTAGCATAAAAATTAAAATTGAGATAGACACAAATCCGCCGCTTCATTTTAACACAGAGCATCTATTACTTACTAAACCTTTTTCCTTCTATGTGAATTGTCTTACCTTGCCAAATTTGTTTGCCGGGAAAATGCATGCGATGCTTTTTCGTAAATGGAAAAATAGAGTTAAGGGAAGAGATTGGTATGATATGGAATGGTATATCAGAAATGGAGTCAAGTTGAACTTAAGTCATTTTTGCCAAAGAGCCATTGAAAGTGGCGATTGGTCTCAGGAATCAATTACTAAGAACCAATTATTGGAATTGTTAGTCATGAAAATCGATTCAACTAAAATTGAAAATGTGAAAGAAGATGTGATTCGTTTTGTCCAAAATCCAGAAGAATTAACGATTTGGTCTAAAGAATATTTCAACAAACTTATCGTAAATCTTGAAGTTGAAGAATAATGTTTATTTGATTTTTTGCAAATAAACAAGCATGATTCGGCCGGTTTCTATGGCACCTGCACTGCTTTCGGAAACTCAATGAAATACATCGGCCCAATGGCCTCTACGTGATACGGCCCCCAGCTTGGTCCCAAACTCGGGAGATCACTAATCACACATTCCACCCACTCCGTTCGTGCATTGCGTGTATGCGCTAAGCTTGGATCTGCATGTACATCAATCAAATGCTTTCCAGGCATCATCGCCCACCAAGGATATTCCATGCCGTCATAGCTCCAAGCCATCCCAATGCGCGTATAGCCTTTGGCCTGAATCCTTTTGCGTATTTCCGCATAAGGTCCGCGATTCACTAATTTGTTCTGAAAATAATTGGCCTCGCGCGTTAATTGCCATGCCGCCGGACGTGCCTGCAATTGAACAGAATCCAACAGGATGTCCACAATCCGTGCACGCTGCGACTCGGATAAATCGGCTTTAATGCGGTATTGGTCTCCCTGCTTTTCGTAATAAGTAGTTAACTCTTGGTACCAAGGGCTTCTCAGAATTTTCTGCCAATCGGTTTTCGAGAGCTGCTGCTGTGGTACATGTTGCCAACGGCGAATCAGGTTCTCCGCCACCAGGATCGGTTTTGACTTGTTGATGAACAGCCAGGGCCAAGGTAATATAAATAAGATAATGAGGTATTTCGCTTTGGCGCGAGGAATGAATTTTCCTAGGATATAGCCGATGCTGATGGCTTGAATTCCATAGAGGCCTACGAGTAAGCGGGCCAACATCGGATTATAGCGGATAAAACTGCAAAATAGCACAAAACCAAGTAGCGAAATGCCTAGCAAAAAGCCTACATGGGGAATGTTTTTTCGGTACTTGATTCCGTAAGCTATGGCCAGTAGGAACAGCAAACTACCTACTATATTGCCCGCCGTATCTTCCGTGTAGCCAAACATCGAGTTGAACACATAAGCATCATAGGTTCCCTCCACCGGATTATCTGGCAAACCCCAAACAGCGTGTAATTGATGCACGGCAGCGTTCACAGCCCGGTTCCATGGCCCCAAGGGTAAAGCCCAGTCGGTGGCCCAAGTGCGCAGCGTATTGGAATAAGTAATCGCAGGGCTTAATTTCCCATTCGTCACGGCGATGTGCATGGGACTATCGGGTTTTGGCCCTAATACATGTCCGAAGGTTTGTTGATTGCGCCATAAAAAAGGTCCCAAAACCAGCAGGGCAATAGGGAGGCTAATCAGAATTTTGGGCACGATATTTTTGCGCAGATAGCTTAGGTGAAAAAGTAATAAGGGTAGGACAAATAACAGGCTGGTAAATTTGACCAAAGCTCCTAAACTGATTGCCAATGCGAGCCAAAGCGTATTGTTTTTGTTCTTATGCTCCAGCAGGAAATAAAAACTCGCCAAGACAAAAAAGCCAGCGATTAGGTCATTCTGTGTCGTCGTCGACTGAAAAATCACCATTGGATTCAACAAGTACACCAGGATCCCTAATCCTTGCTGGATGCGATGTCCTCCCATGTGGCCGATGATTCGCACAATCAAAAGCAAATTGATGACGAGCGCTGCCCATTGGAAACTGTTTGCCCACAGGTCGCTGCCTTGCAAGAGATAGCTATGTAAAATAAGGTATTCCGCGAGGGGAGAGGAGAAGAGTTGGCGCGCGATCCCCGTCGGGTAAAAGTCTACGTTCCCGTTTTGGGCCCAATGCGCCACACGCGCCATGTGGTAAGACATGGAATCGTAATTGTTGGGCGGGAAATAAAGTGCCTCAGCGAGCAGAATACCCAGCAAAACCAACATGCCTACACTCAGTTTTGGTAGCTTGGGAAGTGGAGGAAATTGGGTTTGTTGGTATGTCGTCCAAGCCCTCCTGCCCATCAATAGGCAAGCCAGACCGTAGGCAATCCAAAGGTTTTGGGCATTAAGCGCATTAAACAGCGATAGGATTTCGGTACAGAGATAAACTGCTGTACTGAAAGCTAGGCATGCTTTGATGAAAGCATCGAAAACGATTGTCCAATGGCTGATGTTTCCTTTGGGAATCCAAAGGGAAATGCTGAGCAGAAAACCAAGGATGAATAAGATCACGTTATTCCACCGTTACAGATTTCGCTAAATTTCGTGGTTTATCCACATCCAATCCGCGTAATACCCCAATGTAATAAGACAATAATTGCGTAGGCAAGACGCTAATGAGTGGGGCCAACAACTCATCCACCTCCGGCACAACCATCACATGGTCAGCCATATCGCGAATCAGCGTATCTCCCTCGGAAATCACCGCAATCACCATACCTTTGCGAGCCTTGATTTCCTGAATGTTACTCACAATCTTCTCGTAATAGGCATCTTTGGTTGCGATGAACAAGACCGGTAAGTTTTCATCCACCAAAGCGATCGGACCATGCTTCATCTCCGCAGCCGGATATCCTTCCGCATGGATGTAGGAAATCTCTTTCAATTTTAAGGCGCCTTCCAAAGCAACCGGGAAGTTGTATCCACGACCTAAGAATAAGAAATCACGCGCATCTGCGTAATGTTTGGCAACTTCTTTAATGGCTTCATGTGTCGCCAAAGTCGTTTTGACCTTTTCAGGAATCAAGGCTAATTCTGCAATCAAACGATCGTATTCGGCTGAGGCTAGGGTGCCTTTGGCCTTACCGATCTTCATCGCCATCATGGCTAGAACGGTCAATTGGGCCGTAAAGGCTTTTGTACTCGCTACGCCAATTTCCGGTCCGGCATGCGTATAGGCACCCGCGTGTGAAATACGTGCGATGGAAGATCCCACGGCATTCACTACCCCAAAAATAAAGGCTCCTTGTTCCTTCGCCCGTTCGATGGCGACCAAGGTATCTGCTGTTTCTCCACTTTGGGAAATCGCAATAATGATATCGCCCGGCCCAATCACCGGATTTCGGTAACGGAATTCACTGGCATATTCCACTTCCACGTTAATGCGTGCCAAATCTTCGATGAGGTATTCACCAACTAATCCAGCGTGCCATGAAGTTCCACATGCAACGATGATCAAACGATTCGCGCTGATCATTTTTTGCTCATATTCACGCAGTCCACCCAAGGTAACCCACGCTTCTTCCGCGTTTAACCGTCCACGGAAACAATCGTGAATGGATCGCGGTTGCTCGTGAATTTCTTTGAGCATGAAATGCTCGTATCCACCTTTTTCTAGGGCTTCTAATTGCAATTCCAATGCTTGAACATATGGTGGAATTTCTTGGTTTCTTAAATTGGTGATTTTTAAGCCATCGTTGATATCAACAACCGCAATTTCTTCATCTTCTAAATAGACAACACGGTTGGTATATTCAATAATTGGTGTTGCATCTGATGCCAAGTAAAAATCATTGTCATTTCCAATTCCGACAACCAATGGCGAACTTTTACGTGCAGCAATAAGTTGTGTTGGATTATCTTGTGATAAAACAACAATCGCGTAAGCACCAATCACATTTAACAAGGCTAAACGAACTGCTTCAGCTAACGAAACTTGTTCGTTTTTTTGAATTTCAACAATCAAATGCACCAATACTTCAGTATCTGTTTGACTTTGAAAAACATATCCTCTTTTCGTTAGCTCCTCACGAAGAGAATTATAATTTTCAATGATACCATTGTGAATCAAAGCTATTCTTCCATCTTCTGAGGAATGTGGATGTGCGTTAATGTCATTTGGCAAACCGTGTGTTGCCCAACGTGTGTGACCAATTCCTGCAAAACCAGAATGATCTTTTCCTTCTGTAAAGGCCTCCAAATTGGCAACTTTTCCTGAACGTTTAAAAACACGTAAAGAATCATTGTTTAATACTGCAACTCCTGCACTATCATATCCTCTATATTCTAATCGTTTTAAGCCTTTAACCACGATTGGGTAAGCTTCTTTTTTTCCAATATAAGCAACTATTCCACACATAATTATTAAAATTCAGTATAGGTAACAATAAGTTTAGGTTTACTTTTATTTATGGTTTGTTGACCATTAAAAATAACACGTTCAGCTCCTGTGATAAAATATCGTGGAGAAACTAATAATTCATCTGTTGTAATTTCGCCTTTAATCAATGCTTGAATGTAATTTCTAGCGTCGATGGTATAACGTTTGTAGCTTTGATCGTAAATACCAAAAACACCAATACCCGACAATTGATTGTTAATTCTAATAGATGCTGATAATTCATTCGGAATGCCATACGTAGCACCCATTTGGTATTGAATTGGCAATAAAATTTGTGCTTTGTGAATGACAATATTACTAGGTAAATTCTTTACACCATTCATTTTCACAACAGCTCTTGTTTTAAATGCTTGCGCATAAAACTCTTTTTGTCCTGCAGCATGGTTGGCAATTACATTGGCAATTGGTTTACCAGAATTATCAACCTCCACGTGATTAAAATCTGCACATTCAGAATTAATTAAAAAATCGAAGCGCTTTTTATTTGAATCTTGCGTGTAATAAATGGTCATTTTTGACAAAGGATCGTTGATGTTGAAATAAAACACACCTCCTGTTCCGCTTGCTTGTGGCGGATTGTTGACTTTAATTTTTAATCCTTTGAAATAATTTAAAAAATTTTCATTCGAAGCAAAATTTGTACCAGAAGATGCCGCTTCATTGATTAATTGTTGTGCACACTTTTCAGCCATTAATCTGTCATTGATTACAACTTGATGGTAATTTGACGTATTTGCAGCTTTATCAAATATTACTACTGGGATATTGTATGCATCAGCTGTTTTAAGGTGTTCAACATTTGAAGTTTCAACACTAAGCGACATTAAAATACCGTCAACTCGGTAGTCACAACATTTTTGAATCGCTTCATTTTCTTTTAGAATGTCATCATTTGTTGGAAGAATAATTACTTGAAAGTTCCTTTCGTTTACTACAGAAGTAATACCAAAAATAACATCCGGAACGAAACTATTACAAAATTTAGGGATGATTACTCCAATTAATTGACTTTTCTGTTTTCTAAAGTTGGAAGCAAAGCTGTTTGGTTTAAAGTTTAATGCATCGGCAATACCTTTAATTTTAATTTTCAAGTCTGAACTTATGTCTGGATGGTCTTTTAGGGCGCGTGACACCGTTGAAGGACTAACATTTGCCAATTGTGCAATATCTTTAATTGTAATAACTTTCATAAGTGTCAAGGTTGAACTAGTAAAGCAAATATCATTATTATTTCTGTTAAAGTCAAAAAAGATGTTAACCGCAAACGTTTGCGAAATCGTTTGCGAAAGTCAAATTGCCATTTATGCATATTAATATGTAAAAACCAACGCTGCTTTTACATAAATTAGCCCAACTAAAACTATGAATTATGAAAAGACAAAAAAACAAAAAATTTATTGCGTTATTGGCTTTCAGTCAGTTAGCAATTGTTTCACAAGCTTTTTCACAAAATTTAACTCCTACTCAAAAGGAAGATTCTACAGCGAAAAAAATTGATGAAATTATTATTACAGGAGTAAGTAATCCAAAAGCATCTGTTTCATCATCTATTTCCGTTTCAACTTTACGATTGGAACAAATAGAAGCAACAGCACCAAGAACGACCGCTGAAATTTTCAAGCAAATACCTGGAATTCGAACAGAATCTTCTGCAGGTGAAGGAAACACTAATATTTCAGTACGTGGTGTACCTTTAGCCACAGGAGGTTCGAAGTATTTATTATTACAAGAAGATGGATTGCCAGTTTTACAATTTGGTGATATTGCATTTGCTACACAGGATCAATTTATTCGTGCAGATGCTACATTAAGTAGAATTGAAGCAGTAAAAGGTGGGTCAGCTTCTATATTGGCTTCCAATTCTCCAGCTGGTATAATTAATTTTATCAGCAAAGACGGTCGCAAAGAAGGAGGCTCTATTACTAGTTCTGTAGGTTTAGATTATCGTAATTTACGAACTGACGTTGAATATGGTACAAAAATTGGAAATGGTTTATACATGCATGTTGGAGGTTTTTACCGTCAAGGTGAAGGGCCAAGAAACATCGGTTATTTAGGAAATGATGGAGGTCAAATCAAGTTAAATGTAACAAAAGACTTTTCGAGTGGTTATATTAAATTTTATGTAAAATCTTTGCGTGACCATACAGCTGGATATATGCCAATGCCGATGTCAGTTACAGGAACAAATGACTCTCCTACATGGGGATCAGTAAATGGTTATGACGCAAGTTATGGAGCGTTACAAACGCCATTAATTTCTTCATTAACAGCTTTAAACCAAGCAAATCAGCCAGAATTGGTAAATGTACGCGAAGGTGTAACATCTAATCTTAATTCAATTGGTTCAGAATTCAAAGTGAATTTGGCTAACAATTGGTCAATTTTAGGGAAAAGTAGATTTTCTACAATAAATGGTCGTTTCTTAGCACCATTCCCAGCAAATGTTGGAACATCTTCAGCAATTGCCTCAGGATTAGTTGGCGCAGGAAATACAGCTTTATTAACTTATGCTGATGGTACTGCTTTTAATACAGGTCAATCTGGAAATGACCTATTAATGGTTATGCATTTATTCAACACAAAATTGAATAACTTCAATAATATGACAAATGATTTTAGTTTGAATAAAAACTTCAAACGTGTTAAAGTAAATGTAGGGGTTTATCAATCAACACAAAACATCAACATGTCATGGTTGTGGAATTCATATTTAATGGATGTTAACAATGATGGTAAATCACATAATCAATTAGTGAACATTGCAAGTGTTAATTCAACAAATGACACAACAAATTTATCTGAAAACGGATTACTTGCATATGGTGTACCTGCATGGGGTAATTGTTGTCAACGTAATTACGATGTTAATTATTCAATTTTAGCGCCTAATACAAATATTGATATTGAAGTAAATGACAACATTACATTCTCTTTAGGAGCGCGTTATGACATGGGAAGAGCTAAAGGGACATACAGTGGAGCTGTTGTTACACCAGTTGATGTAGACAATAATGGTACAATCTCACCAATAGAAAGTAATGTTGCAACAATTAACAATAATCATCCATCACTCGTAAATTATTCTTGGAATTATTTATCATATTCAGTTGGAGCAAATTACCGTTTGAAAGAGAATTCTGCACTTTTTGCTCGTTACTCAAAAGGTGGACGCGCAGGAGCAGATCGTGTTTTATTTAGTAATTATTTAAACAACAAAGGTGGTTTAACGAGTGATAATAACGTAGTTGATTTTACATCACAAGCAGAATTAGGTTATAAATACCGTTCAACAAAGTTAACTTTGAATGCTACAGCATTTTTTGCACAAACAGATGAAAAAAACTATGAAGCAACAAATCAAGTTTTCTTAGATAGAACTTACCAAGCGTTTGGTTTGGAATTAGAAGGTCGTTACACGATCAATAAATTTGCTTTATTTGGAGGATTAACATTAACGAAAGCAACAATTTCAAAAGATGTTATTACACCTGCTAATGTTGGTAAAACACCTCGCCGTCAAGCAGGTTTAATTTACACAATCACACCTAGTTATAATTTCAATAAAAAATTGCTTTGAATATTATTCATACAGATTGTAAAAAACGAAAGTCATTTAACTATACTTAAAGACAGACTACTTAATTTTGAAAAAGAACACCCATATTTGAAATTACTTGACTCTTTTCCTAAACAGATACATATCAGAATTCAGATTACTTTTATAGTAATTGCTGTTTTGATTTTCAATTCTTCATTTCAGTGTAATAAATGTGTTGATATTCCTGATGCTTTGATTGACAATTCAAGACAGTGGTTGCCACTTAAAGGTAAAACACAATTGACATTTGTTAATTCAAATGGACTTGCTAAAATCTTAAAATTAATAGTTGTTGATACTATTGAAACTGAAACGTCATGTA
>CALLKB010000246.1 GCA_938008575.1 uncultured Cytophagaceae bacterium
CTCTACAGTTTTGGTTTCATACGCGAGTATCGCGTCTCTACAGTTTGGGTTTCAGACGCGAGGTATCGCGTCTCTACATTTTGGTTTTAGACGCGAAGTATCGCGTCTCTACATCGTTTGCCAAAGAGCTATTTTTGGCGTATTTTTGCAGCTTGATTTATCATTATGCAAAAGCTTGACGCGGAAATTGCCAAACGACGGACCTTTGGTATCATCTCTCACCCCGATGCGGGAAAAACAACCCTGACAGAAAAATTGCTACTCTTCGGAGGGGCCATTCAAACGGCAGGGGCCGTAAAATCGAATAAAATTAAGAAGGGGGCGACCTCCGACTTCATGGAAATCGAGCGCCAAAGAGGGATCTCGGTCGCGACGTCCGTGATGACTTTTGAGTACAATGATGTAAAAATCAACATCTTGGATACGCCGGGTCACAAGGACTTTGCGGAGGATACCTATCGGACTTTGACGGCCGTGGATTCCGTGATTTTGGTGATTGACTGCGTGAAGGGTGTCGAGGAACAAACAGAACGATTGATGGAAGTTTGTCGCATGCGCAAGACGCCTGTGATTATTTTCATCAATAAAATGGACCGTGAGGGCCAAAACCCGTTTGATCTACTGGACGAATTAGAACAGAAATTAGGCATCTCGGTGCGTCCGTTGACATGGCCGATTAATATGGGCCAAAACTTCAAAGGCGTTTACCATTTGTTGGATCGTTCCCTGAACTTGTTCTCAGCGAATAAAACGAAGATTGAGAAGAATGTCGTGTCCGTAGATATCGCAACGCCAGAATTGGATGCGCGTGTGGGTGAACGTGATGCGAACCAATTGCGCGAAGATGTCGATTTGATTGAAGGGGTTTACGAGACTTTTGACAGAGAAGAATATTTAAGTGGGGAGTTGGCGCCCGTGTTTTTTGGCTCGGCGGTCAATAACTTTGGTATCCAAGAATTGTTGGATACGTTTACCAAAATCGCTCCTCCGACCCAAGCGCGTGGTACGGATGTGCGTGTGGTGGAGCCCAATGAGAAGAAATTTACCGGGTTCGTGTTCAAGATTCATGCGAATTTGGATCCGAAGCACCGTGACCGGATTGCGTTTTTGCGTATATGCTCGGGCGTGTTTCATCGCAATACATTTTACCAACATATTCGTTTGAAGAAGAACGTTCGCTTCGCGAATCCGTATAATTTCATGGCGCAGGATAAAGAGGTCGTGGAGGAAGGATTCCCGGGGGATGTAATCGGTTTGTACGATACGGGTACGTTTAAAATTGGCGATACGCTGACCGAAGGGGAGGTGATGAATTACCAAGGAATCCCGAGCTTCTCGCCGGAGATTTTCAAGGAATTGATCAATTTGGATCCGATGAAATCCAAGCAATTGGAAAAGGGAATCGATCAGCTCACCGACGAAGGTGTTGCCCAGTTATTTACGCAACCCCAATTAGGTAATCGGAAGATTGTGGGAACGGTGGGAGACCTGCAGTATGAGGTAATTCAATACCGTTTGGAGCATGAATATGGCGCGAAATGTCGCTTTGATGGCATGTCGGTGACAAAAGCTTGTTGGATCACCTCCGAAGACCCGAAAAAACTTCAAGAATTCGTTCGTTTGAAGGGCCAAAACATCGCGCAAGATAAGGATGGCAATTACGTGTTCTTAGCGGAATCCGACTGGATTCTTCGCATGAACCAAACGAATAATCCCGAGATTGAATTCCACTTTACGAGTGAGTTTAAGTTGGCGTAGTCTCTTTGGCAAAGCTTCGCGCTTTGCCAAAGTTTGAGGCGCTTTTCGCGCCGATTGTTGTAGAGACGCGATACCTCGCGTCTAGTCCTCCAGGTTAAAACCTGGGGTTATAAATAAAAAAGACGCGAGGTATCGCGTCTCTACATGGTCCTGTCTATTTAGACGCGAAGTATCGCGTCTCTAAACTAACCCCAAATCCTTCTGAATCACCCCAACCTTCTCCTGCAATGCAGCAAAGGTCTTGTCGAAATCGGCAGCGGATGCCAAAGGTGCATTCACCGATACATAGAATTTAATCTTAGGTTCTGTGCCGGATGGACGCGCGGAGACTTTCGATCCGTCGGCGAGGATGAGTTGGATCACGTTGGAAGCTTCGATGCCACGGCCAACGGTGATAGGTGTTTGGATTCCAGAAACTAAATCTGTCGAGATTAAACCTTCGTAGTCCAATACCGTTACCGGTTTAGAACCCGCCACGGATGCAGGAACGTTCGAACGCAAATTGATCATCATTTGCTTGATTTCCTCAGCACCGGCTTTGCCCTTTTTGGTTAAGGAGATTAAGCCTTCGTAATAGAAATTATTCTCAATGTACATTTCGGCAAGGAAGTCGAACAGGGATTTGCCCTGATCTTTCGCGTAAGCCGTTAATTCTGCGATCATGGCACATGAGGCCACCGCGTCTTTGTCGCGGACTGCATCGCCAATTAAATAGCCGTAGGACTCTTCTCCACCGCCGATGAACTTTTCTTTGCCCTCCAACTCACGTATCACCTGCGCGATGTATTTAAATCCGGTCAAGGTATTGTAACATGGCACGCCTTTGGACGCACACATTTTATCGATCAAATCCGTGGTCACAATCGTTTTGGCCACAAATTCATTGCCTTTCAAATCCGTTACTTTCAATAAGTAATACAGAATCAAACTCGCCATTTGGTTACCGTTCAACAGTACCCATTCGCCATGCTGATTTTTCACGGCTGCACCCACGCGATCCGCGTCAGGGTCCGTGGCAATCACTAAATCCGCATCGATCGCTTTGGCTTTGTTTAAGGCCAAAGTCATCGCTTCTTTTTCCTCTGGATTAGGATATACGACTGTTGGGAAATTACCGTTTGGAATTGCTTGCTCTTCCACGACCGTTACTGCCTCAAAACCGAGCGATTCCAAAGCCTTAGGAACCAAGGTTATTCCCGTCCCGTGGATAGGAGAGAAGACGATTTTCAAGTCTTTTTGACGTTGGATGACGTCCGGCTTCCGACAATTATCCTTAATCGTCGTCAAATAAGCGGCATCGATGGACTCGTCCAATAAATGTAATAGGGAATCATTGCCCTCAAATTTGATGTCGGCAACGGTGGAAATAGCATTTACCTCCGCCACGATGTTCTTGTCATGCGGCGCTACGACCTGCGAGCCATCGGCCCAGTAGGCCTTGTAGCCATTGTATTCTTTGGGGTT
>CALLKB010000247.1 GCA_938008575.1 uncultured Cytophagaceae bacterium
GTATTTTTATCGCATGGTGAAGAGGAAAGTATGTTAGAATTTAGAGATGAAATTAGACGTTTAGGATTTTCAGACGTTATTTTACCAGAGAAGTCTGAGACTTTCACACTTTAATCTTTAATTTTGCATTTGTAATTTGACATATCAGCATGAGAACATTATTAGAATTTGAAAAGCCTATCGCAGAGTTAGAGGATAAATTGATCGAGATGCGCAAATTGGCATTAGAAAATAATGTAGACGTTTCCGGTGCTGTAGCATCCCTAACAGATAAAATTTTAGAATTGAAACAGGAAACTTTTGCTAATTTAACTCGTTGGCAACGTGTTCAATTATCACGTCATCCCGATCGCCCATATACATTTGATTACATCGAGAAGATGTGTACTGAGTTTATCGAAATTCACGGTGACCGAAATGTAGCTGATGACAAAGCGATGGTTGGTGGATTTGGAAATATCGATGATGAATTTTCAGTGATGTTTATAGGCCAACAAAAAGGGCGTAATACCAAACAGCGTCAATTACGTAATTTTGGTATGCCTAATCCGGAAGGGTATCGTAAGGCTTTACGTCTTATGAGGATGGCCGAGAAATTCAATAAACCTATTGTATGTTTAATTGACACTCCGGGTGCTTTCCCTGGTTTAGAGGCCGAAGAACGTGGTCAAGGGGAAGCGATTGCACGCAATATCCGTGACATGTTTATGTTAAAGGTTCCTGTGATTTGTGTCATCATTGGTGAAGGTGCTTCCGGTGGAGCTTTAGGTATTGCCGTAGGAGATAAAGTATTGATGATGGAAAATACCTGGTATTCTGTTATTTCACCTGAATCATGTTCTTCGATCTTATGGCGCAGTTGGAATTATAAAGAGCAAGCAGCCGAAGCATTGAAATTAACAGCAGAAGATATGTTATCCAACGGCTTAATTGATGGAATTATACCAGAACCCTTAGGTGGAGCTCATTTAGATCCTGAAGGTGCTTCAGCTAAATTGAAGGCTGTGATCAAAGAGGAACTTGCCAAATTAGTAAAAGTGGATCCACAAGAACGCATCATGGCTCGTATTGAGAAATTCGGCCAAATGGGTGTAGTTGTTGAATAAGTTATGAAAAAGCCTCATGCGCTCGTCTTTGATTTAGGTAACGTTTTGTTGCCCATTGATTTAGATAAGACCTATGAGGCTTTTGCTTTACTTTCCTCGCAGTATTCAGCTGCTGAAATTAAACACATTACGCAAGAGGAAGAACTTTGGTCTTCTTATGAATCAGGATTTCAAAGTGATCAGGAGTTTGAAGCGTTTTTAGTCGACCGATTACAATTAGTCTGTACCTCTGAGCAATTTCATGATGCTTTCAATGCATTATTATTGCAGTTTGATTCTTCCGTTTGTCAATATATTTCCGGTCTGAATACTTCATTTCCCATCTATTTATTAAGTAACACAAGTAGCATTCATTCTCGTTTGTTCTTAGAGCGGGATTTTCCGAATTATAATTTATTTGATTCTTTTACACGCATTCACCTTTCGTTTGAGATGGGTATGGTTAAACCCAATGTTGCTATTTACGAGCAGTTGGTTACCCACAATAATTTACAGGATCATCAAATTGTTTTTTTTGACGACAATGTGCGAAATGTAGAATCAGCCCGCAATTATGGTTGGGATGCTGTTTTGATTAATCCCAATACTTCATTACACCAAATTCAAGAACATATTAAAACCTTATGTTAGTTTCAAGTCCCATTTTTGACTTTTTGTTTAAGGCTTCCGGATGGAAACTTGTGGGAAATATTCCAAGAGATTTAAAGAAAACAGTTGTGATTGTTTGTCCGCATGCTACTTGGAAGGATTTCCCAATTGGCTTAGGTGCTAGATCATTATTGAAATTACCTATTTTATATTGGGGTAAGAAGGAGTTGTTTGAAGGGCCTTTTGGAGGAATATTCTCTTGGTTAGGTGGTTATCCGGTGGATCGATCGAAGAATACGAATTTAGTGGGATCAATTGTCGACATCTATAATAGCAAAGAAACCTTTCATGCCGTATTGGCTCCGGAGGGTACACGTAAAGATGTAGATAAATTAAAAACGGGTTTTTATCATATTGCTGTTCAAGCAAATGTTCCTATTATGATGATTGGATTCGATTATGTTAATAAAGAAATTAAGATCCGAGATCCTTTTTATCCAACGGGTGATTTCGAAGTTGATAAAAAAGTAATTGCCAACTATTACGCTACAATACCAGGTGTTCAAAAATCTTGGATAAAGAATTATTTAGCCGATTGAGCAGCTTGAACAATTAAATTTGCCGTTTTTTTTGAGGCTCCAGCGGGACCAATTAAATTGGCTAAATCTTCATAGTTGGCTAATTGTGATATTCTTTCCACAGAATCGTTTTGCATAAGTTTATGCATTTTCAATTGGATATGTTGGCTAGTGAATTGAACTTGAATCAGTTCGGGTACAGCCAACTTATCTAATATGATATTAACAAGCGAAATGAATTTGATTTTTACGAGCAATTTGGCAAGCGAGTAAAATAACCAATCGGTCTTATAAACAACGATTTGTGGTATTTTAAACAATGCAGTTTCTAATGTCGCTGTTCCTGACGTTACTATGGCAACCTGTGCATGACTTAAAATGTCATAGGTTTTGTCGTACAATACGCGGATAGGGTAGTGGGCATACAATTCTTTCCAATCTGAAATTCCAGCTACAATGAAATTAGTTTTAGGATTTTCTAATGCCAATTGAGCAAAAACGGGCAATGCACTTTTTATTTCTTGCTTTCTACTTCCGGCCAGAAGGGCTACGTAGGGTTTTGTTATTTCTTGCTCGGTAAGAAAGTTTTTAGAAGGTGTAAATTCTGCTACAGCGTCTTGTAATGGATTTCCAACATAATGGGTTCGAATTCCTTTTTCTTGAAACATGGTAAGCTCAAATGGAAAAATGACATATAATTCATCTATCCATTTTTTGATATCTTCAATTCGCCCTTTGTTCCATGCCCATACTTTAGGTGCAATGTAAAATTGCGTGTGAAATCCTTTTAGTTTAGCTATTCTAGCGGCTTTTAAATTGAATCCGCCATAATCGATGAAGATAATCGAATCCGGTTGGAATTCAGTGATTTGATTCCCGAATTTTGTAAATAAACCTTTGAGTCGTTGGATGTTTTGTATAACACCTAATAGACCCATGATGGCTAATTCCTTGTGATGAATGAGGATTTCGGCTCCTTCAGCTTGCATGCCATCGCCTCCCCAGGCCTTTATTTCTGCTTTAGGGTCTATCTGCTTGATTTCACGAATCAAATTGGATCCATGTAAATCGCCTGATTTTTCCCCTGCTAGAATAAAGTATTTCATCTATTATTGTTCTCCGAAATATTCGACTGAATTCTTATTCGTTTCGATTAAATGCAATTTGTGTAAGGTAGCCGTTTTGGAATTCGCCAAAATTTGAGGAGCTAATATCTTCCAAAATTCCATGATGAGGATTTCGCAACTCGCTAATTTTCCTTCCATAAAATCAACATCCAAATTAAGGTTTTTGTGGTCAACCTTGTCAATAATTTCTCGCTTGATTAAATCTCCTAAGGTTTTTAAATCAAATACAAATCCTGTATCTGGATCTGGAATACCTTTTACGGTGACGATTAATTCAAAATTATGCCCGTGCCAATTGTTATTAGCGCATAAGCCAAATACTTCTTGATTTTTTTCTTCTGACCAAGCTGGATTGAAGAGCCGGTGAGCGGCATTAAAATGTTCCTTGCGGATTACGTAGACCATTGTTTTCAGTTTGTGTGAAGGATGCCTGGGAAAACAGTAGCAGACTATCCAAATATTTGACAAAGGTACAAAAGCTATTCAGAATATGCGTAAATTTGTTGCTTAAATAGCTTTATTATGATTATTGTTACTGGTGCAGCCGGCTTTATTGGCAGTTGTTTAATTGCCCGATTAAATGAATTGAATTTCAATTACATTGTCGCCGTAGATGATTTTTCCTTTCCGGAAAAGAATAAAAATTTGGAAGGTAAAAATATCATGGAACGTGTCGAGCGTACAGAACTCGCAGCTTGGTTAGATACTAATTACCAAGAGGTTGAATTTTGTTTCCATATTGGCGCCCGGACGGATACGACAGAATTCAATAAAGCAATTTTTGACGAATTGAATGTGGACTATTCCAAAATGCTTTGGAATAAGTGTATTGATTATCAAATCCCTTTGGTTTATGCTTCATCGGCTGCTACTTATGGCTTAGGTGAATTGGGTTATGATGACAATGAGGCTTTGATTCCTCAATTAAAACCGTTGAACCCTTATGGGGACTCAAAAAATGATTTTGACATTTGGGCACTTAATCAAGAAAAGAAGCCGTTCTTTTGGGCGGGTTTAAAGTTCTTTAATGTCTATGGGCCAAATGAATACCATAAAAGTCGGATGGCATCTGTGATTTGGCATGCTTTCAGACAAATCAACGAAACAGGTAGTTTGCGATTGTTTAAATCGCACCGACCTGATTATACTGATGGCCAACAAATGCGCGATTTTATTTATGTAAAAGACCTTGTGTCCGTTTGTGTATTCCTAATGGAGCATCGTAAAAATTCGGGTATTTATAACCTAGGTACGGGTATTGCTCGTTCGTTTAATGATTTAGGGAAATCTACATTCGTAGCGATGGGTAAAGAAGTAAACATTAATTACATCGATACGCCTGCCGATATTCGCGATAAGTACCAATATTTTACGGAAGCGAATATGAATAAATTGAAATCCATCGGCTATGATAAGCCGTTTTATACCTTAGAGGAAGGCGTGAAGGATTACGTCCAAAATTACCTTATTCCTGCGAATTATTGGTAATTTTCTTAAGGCCTTCTTCAATGAATCCTTGCCCATAAGCTAATAGTTGAATATTAGCAGCAATTAGGCCTAAAAGACTCACTTTTAGGCTTTTAGTTTTTAATAGGGCATCCAAGAAAATGGCCATCCAATACATGAAAAGTCCCGCAAATAAAATATTCCCAATTGGGGGTATAAGAATGTTCAAAAGAACGGTATTCCAAAAATAGATGAAATAGCAGGCTGGGAAGAAATGTACCCACTTTAGTTCAGCAGGGAAGAAGCGCGAAATGTTGATGCGGGCCCGACCGAAAAAATGAATTTGCTTATAAAATTGGCTAAAGCTTGTTCTACGCTTATGATAAATAAAGGCTTCCGGAATTAAGCCGGATTTAAATCCAAAAGAGATACACCGAATGCTGAATTCGATATCTTCCCCCATGCGGGTAATCTTAAAACCTTGTGTAGCTTCCCATACTTTACGTGAGATCCCCATGTTAAAGCTACGTGGGTGAAATTGGCCCCCTACATTCTTTGCCTTTCCGCGTATACCTCCTGTAGTAAATAAGCTGGTCATGGCAAAACTTATCGCCTTTTGCACCGGGCTAAAACTCGGATGATCTTGGTCAGGTCCGCCAAATAAATCGAGTTGGTCCCGATGAATACCCTCATAAACAGCCTGTAAATAATTGGGCTCAATCAGTGCATCGGAATCTAATATCACGAAAAAGTCTCCCTTAGCACGCTCAAATGCATAGTTGCGCGCAAATCCTTGACCTCCATTTTCTTTGACGAAATAGGAAATGTTCAACGATGAATGATATTTTTTTACGATGGTTTTTGAATCTTCGACAGAGCCATCTTCAATGATAATTACTTCGAAATTCGAATAATTTTGTTGAATCAAACATGCCAATAACTCATCCAATTCTTGCGGACGATTGTAGACTGGAATGATGACGCTGAAAAACATATTTAGGAAAACATTTCAGTTAAAGTTGCATCACTCGCAGCTAAAATTTTGTCAATTTCTTCATCACGGATGGCGTCAGAAATAAACCAAGATTCGAATTGAGAAGGAGGTAGGTATATTCCCCTACGGAGCATCCCTTGAAAATATTGACCAAATAAATTCAAATCCGCTGTTTTGGCGTCATTGAAATTGTTAACTGCATTTTCCGTAAAGAATAGCGTAAACATAGAACCTAATTGGTTGATCGTAAAACGCTTTCCTACTTTTTCCAATTGCGATTTAATTCCAGATGCCAATGCATTTCCCTTCTCAGCAAGTCGAATATA
>CALLKB010000248.1 GCA_938008575.1 uncultured Cytophagaceae bacterium
CCTGGGGCTGGAGAAGGTCCCAAGGGTTCGGCTGTTCGCCGATTAAAGTGGCACGCGAGCTGGGTTCAGAACGTCGTGAGACAGTTCGGTCCCTATCTGTTGTGGGCGTAGGAATATTGACAGGTTCTGACTTTAGTACGAGAGGACCGAGTTGGACTGACCGCTGGTATATCAGTTGTTCTGCCAAGGGCATAGCTGAGTAGCCACGTCGGGACCAGATAAGCGCTGAAAGCATCTAAGTGCGAAACTGACCTGAAGATGAGTATTCCATGAAGGGTCCGTGTAGACGACACGGTCGATAGGCTACAGATGTAAAGACAGTAATGTCAAAGTCGAGTAGTACTAATTACCCGAAAGCTTACCTTTTATTAATTTACACACTGCTGTTTATTTTATCTCACAATATGGCTAAAGGCTAAAACCTTGCAAAAAGTATGGAGCCGATAGGACGGGTGTTCACCTCTTCCCATCTCGAACAGAGAAGTTAAGCCCCGCACCGCTGATGATACTGGGATCAAACCCGGGAAAGTAAGTAAGCTCCAAGTTATTATCAAAAGACCGCCTCGTAAGAGAGCGGTTTTTTTTTGACCTATAGTCATCAGTCACTAGTCATCAGTCACTAGTCGCTAGTCGGCAGTCGGCAGTCCGGAGGGAAATAGTCCGGAGTCCGAAGGGAAAACTGTCACTAGTCGTCAGTGGTCAGTGATTAGTCGCTAGTCACTAGTCGCAGAAGATAATCTAGAGGATAAACTCTTACCTCTTACCTCTTAATTCTTTACTCTTAGTTCTAAACCAGTCACTAGTCGTCAGTCGCTAGCAATTTGTCTAGATAGTTTACCTCTTAGTTCTTCACTCTTAATTCTTCACTCTTAGTTCTTATCTTTCTATCTATCGTTCTAAGTAATTCAACTTCCTTTAACTACTTTTTAGTAGTAATGAAAAAAGACGCGAAGTATCGCGTCTCTACATTTAAATATCCAACAACTTAACTCTTAGTTCTTACCTCATATTCGAAGTATCGTGTCTCTATAGTCAAGGTCCAATGTCTAACGTCTAATGTCCAACGTCTAACGTCTAATGTCTAATGTCCAATGTCTAATTTCTTCACTCTTAATTCTTACCTCTAAACTTCCTACCTATTACACCCCCTACAAACCCCTTGAATCAATAAATTACTCTCCTGCTTAATGAAATGTTCCGGTAAAATAATCTGAGGAATATGAACAGTTTCTAAACATGTCGTCTGCCCACATTGGGTACACTTGAAGTGTACATGATCATGTTGATGATGATGATTGGAATCATGATGACAAGTTTCCTGGCACAATGCATATTTTATGCCGCCTTGGTCATCTAATACTTTATGCAATAATCCACTTGCTAAAAATGATTTGAGCGTTCTATAGATAGTAACTCGATCAAATTGACTCGATAAGGCCTGCTCAATATCTCCTTGACTCAAGGCATAACCTGCTTGTTGGAATGCAGCGAGTACGGCTTGCCGACTGCCCGTCGACCGCAAGCCAAATTGATCCAATTTTATTTCTGGTTTTGCTGCCATAGCTATGCCTGCAAATGTTCTGTTTGTAATGTTACCATATTCCGGTAAACACCATTTTTGATCTTCATCAAAGTTTCATGATTCCCCTGCTCTAATATCTTTCCTTCTTCCATCACAATGATTTGATCTGCCGAACGAATCGTCGATAATCGGTGCGCAATAATCAAACTCGTCCGATTCTTCATCAATTCCTCCAAGGCCGATTGCACCCATTTTTCTGATTCCGAATCCAACGCACTTGTCGCCTCATCTAATATTAAAAACTTCGGATCACGTAATATCGCTCTTGCAATTGCTATTCGTTGGCGCTGGCCTCCCGATAATTTTACTCCGCGTTCTCCGACCATCGTATCCCACTTCTCCGGGAATGACTCAATAAATTCTTTGGCAAATGCCTGCTCTGCTGCAAATTCAATTTCTTCTTGACTTGCTCCCGGCTTGCCATATGTTATGTTCTCACGAATAGTTCCTCCAAACAACAAGACTTCTTGGGGTACTAAGGCCAACATGTCCCTCCAGTCGCTTACGGAATATTCCTGAATGTTCCGACCGTTTAATTTGATCTGTCCTGCATTGGGTTCATAAAAACGCATCATCAATTGGGCCAAGGTGGATTTACCCGTACCTGATGTACCTACAATCGCAATCTTTTGGCCAGGCTCAATATCAATTGAAATGCCTTTCAAGATTTCCACGGTTGGCCTGCTAGGATATGAAAAGTGCAGATCTTCGATGCTAATCTTACCAAATTCAATCGCCTTAGAAGACGTTTGGCTAACTAAATCAATCTCAGACGGATCTTGCAAAATCTCCAAAATTCGATCCGACGATCCAATCGTCTTCTGTAATTGTGCATAGATATCACCCAAACCTCCAACTGACCCACCTATGAAAGCCGTGTAAAAGATAAAGGTCAATAAATCTGCCAATATCATATCGCCCTGCGCCACCAATGCCGCACCATACCATACAACTCCCACAATCCCTCCAAACAAGGCAAAAATGACAAAGCTCACAAAGGCTCCTCGCATCGTTGCGGCCTTTAATGCGGCCTCAATCACGCGATTTAACGAGCTCGTATAGCGATTGACTTCATAGGATTCATTTGTGAATGATTTAACCGCCTGAATCGATTGAAACGTTTCCTCTACAATGATATTCGTCGCCGCCAATTCATCTTGCGATTTCTTTGATATTTTCCGGATGAACTTCCCAAATACAATCGCCGCCACTACGAGTAACGGGAAAGTGGCCAACATAAATAACGTCAACTTCCAAGATAAATATGTGATCAACGCAATTCCTCCTACGAGTGTAAATACTTGTCGGAAGAACTCTGCCAATGTAATCGATAAGACATCCTGTAGTTGCGTAATGTCAGACGTGATCCGACTCATCAATTCCCCCACGCGCCGTTTTTCAAAATGAAAAATAGGCATCGTGATAATTTTGGCATATAATGTTTTGCGCACATCCCGCATGGCTTTTTCAGATACCTGCGCAAAAGTGTAAATACGTAAAAAGGATAAAATCGCTTGAATGATTAATACCGCGAAAAAGAATAGCGTGACTTCATTGATGTGGTAATTCGATTTGCCCTCGATGACCTTCGTCATTTGGCCAATTAATAAAGGGAAACTCATCGTCGTCAAGTTTGACAACAATAAAAACACCATCCCCGTAATGAAGGTCCACTTGTATGGAATGACAAATTGGAAAATTTTCAAAGCTTTTTTCAAACCTTGCTTGTCCACTTTTACCTTATCCTTTGGTTCAGGCCCTGAACCAAAACTCTCATGTCTTTTTGCCATTGGTTTTATTCTTTGTCCGGCTCACCTCGATAGCCCGACTTTAGAAATAAAGAGTTATAGTCGGGGTCTGTCATTAACTTAGTAAGCGTTACTTTAGGATTTTGTTTCCAATATTGGTCTACAATGCGCCATCCTAACCATCTGCCAATGGATCCTGGACAAGCCGGACCTATTTCAGGGGTTTTGGGACGCTCTCCCAAGTATTTATTTTTTGTTAATTCTTCTTGATTGAACAACAGTTTTTTGTCGATGAAATGTTCCCAAACTTCCTTTTGGAATGCATTTGTCTCAGCTAATTCTTGTGTCGTATAGCCAAATAATAACGAATCAGCTAATTCAGGCAATATCTTCTTCGTAAACACGAAACCCTTTCCATACCAAATCATATCACTTAACAAGGTATGGTCTTCCTCGTTTTGACGATTGACAAAGGCCGAATATTGTAAGATTACTTGGCCAACGAGTGCCTGAGGCTCCAATCGGCGTAATTGATAATCATATACGCCTGGAGGAAGGTATAAACCTTTTTTGCCCATGAAAAAATCAAGGCCGATGACGATTAAGCTGTCGGAAACTTGTAAATGTTGGGCCGTGAATTCACCCCCAACGCCTCCAAAACCCGAGAATACCGTACGAATTTTAGGGGTTTTTAATCCTGGGAATTCCTGCTGAATGCGCTCAAATGCCAAACGTAATTCTTTCTCTAAACGATCTCCCCCGAAAAATGCCGAATCTTGGCTCTGCTTGTAAAAAGCCTTTAAGGAGGGGTTTTGATACAATTGGTATAAGTCGCGCGCTAAAAATGGAGTCTTTTCGGGCGGACAACTGAAGTAGCCTATCCCAATTTCCGGATGCTTCTTCAGGATGGAATCAATTGCCTCAGCGGAGTTGGCCTCCGCTAATGTCCGGTCCAATCGTTGCATGTCCCATTTGATTTTGGGTGCGCTTTTTTCTTTGTCAGATTTACTACACTGCCAAAAAAACAAAGCCAAGAAGACGATTAGTATCCTTTTCATTATCCCAATCGAGCTAATAATTCCTGCAAGGATTTGATTTTATTTTCCGCATCTGAAAGCTTTTGGCGCTCTCGCTCCACTAAATCCGCCTTCGCATTTTGGACGAATTTTTCATTTGCTAATTTGGCCTCTACCGACTTTTTGAAACCTAATAGATATTCCAATTCCTTCGCTGATTCCGCTTTAAGGACCTCTGGATCTTCATCGTTTGCCATTGGAACAAAGAATTGGTCCGACTTCACCACAAAGGTTTGAGCGTCTACGATCGGTTCGTTTATAAACGTGATTGATTCTAAATTCGCTAATTTCTGCATGATCGCCTCCACTGCTGTATAGGCTGTTGGTTGATCCGACTTAATGCAAAGTGGCAAAGCTAACTTTGGGGACAATTGTTTCGAGTTACGAATCTCACGTACCTTTGTCACTACCTCGAACATCGCATCAAATTGCGCAATTAATGCGTCATTGACAGCGCCAGCTTTTGGAAATTCAGCCGTACAAATTGTAGCTTTTTCAGCACGCGTATCAATTGCCTGCCAAATTTCTTCTGTGATAAATGGCATATATGGATGCATCAAGCGCATCAAGGAATCGAACAATCCCAAGGCCGCATCTAAGGTATCCGCATGAATCGGACTTTGATAAGCCGGCTTAATAATTTCCAAGTATTTGCCACAGAAATCATCCCAAACCAAATTATAAATGCTCAACAAGGCATCTGAAATTCGGAACTTGCTAAAGTGATCTTGAACTTCTGTGATGGTCTGGTTTAATTTAGATTCAAACCAAACTGTTGCTAACACATGTTCTGGTAATGATGTTCCAGGAACTACTTCTAAACCTTTTAACAAGCGGAACGCATTCCAAATTTTGTTTGAGAAATTACGTCCTTGTTCACATAACTTATCATCAAATAATAAGTCATTGCCAGCTGGTGCTGAAAATAATAATCCCGAACGTACACCATCTGCGCCAAATCGCTCAATTAATTCCAATGGATCAGGAGAGTTCCCCAATGATTTGGACATCTTACGACCTTGCTTATCACGTACAATTCCGGTCAAATACACATTCTTAAATGGCAATTCATCACGCCACTCATAACCTGCCATGATCATACGAGCTACCCAGAAGAATAAAATATCGGGTCCCGTAACTAAATCATTGGTTGGGTAGTAATAATTAATTTCCTCATTATCCGGATTTTCAATGCCATCAAATACCGAAATAGGCCATAACCAAGACGAGAACCACGTATCCAATACATCCGGATCTTGTGTTAAATCATCTTCCACCAAGGCAAATAACTGATACTTATCGCGTGCAATTCGCAAGGCTTCTTGCTTATCTCTCGCCACAATTACCGTGCCATCTTCCATGTAGAACGCTGGGATTTGTTGGCCCCACCACAACTGACGCGAAATACACCAGTCGCGAACATTTTCCATCCAAGAACGATAGGTATTCTTAAACTTAGCCGGGTGCAATTGAATAGTATCATTCATGACATTGTCTAAAGCAGGCTTGGCCAACTCTTCCATTTTCATGAACCATTGCAATGACAATTTCGGTTCGATCACCGCACCTGTTCGCTCAGAAGTACCAACGGTCGATTTGTATTCATCTGTTTTGACTAAATAACCTTCCTCGGTTAATTGCTTCACAATGCGTTTACGCGCTTCAAAACGATCAACGCCTACAAATAAAATGGCTTTTTCATTCAAGGTGCCATCGTCATTTAAAATGTCGATCACCGGCAATTTGTGTTTTAAGCCTAATTCGTAGTCATTTAAATCGTGAGCAGGTGTTACTTTTAAACAACCTGTTCCAAAATCCAAGGTCACATATTCATCAGGGATGATGCTGATTTCACGGTCAATCAAAGGTATACGAACCTTTTTTCCATGTAAATGTAGATAGCGCTCATCCGCAGGATTCACACAAATCGCTGCATCAGCCATGATCGTTTCCGGTCGGGTCGTGGCGATAGTCACAAATCCAGAACCATCTACGAGTGGATATTGGATGTGGAATAATTTGGCCTGAACATCTTTGTAGATTACTTCTTCGTCCGACAAAGCTGTTTTTCCTTGCGGATCCCAGTTCACCATGCGCACGCCTCGGTAGATCAAACCCTTGTTGTATAAACGAACAAAGGTGTCAATCACCGCTTGATATAAGGAAGGTTCCATCGTGAAACGGGTACGATCCCAATCACATGAAGCACCTAATTTTTTTAATTGATCGAGAATAATTCCGCCGTATTTGTCCTTCCATTCGAAGGCATGTTTCAGGAATTCCTCGCGTGTAATGTCTTTTTTCTCAATGCCTTTTTCCTTCAACATCGCTACTACTTTCGCTTCTGTAGCGATTGAAGCGTGGTCAGTACCCGGAACCCAGCACGCCTCTTTCCCCTCCATGCGAGCTTTACGAATCAGCACGTCTTGGATGGTATTGTTGAGCATGTGGCCCATGTGCAATACGCCCGTCACATTGGGTGGAGGGATGACGATGGAATACGCTTCTTTATTTGGGTTAGGCTTCGAAGCAAAGACTTTTTGCTCTAACCAATAGGCGTACCATTTCTGTTCAATTTCCTGCGGGGCGTAATTCTTATCAATCATAAAAGCGTATGAGTATTTATAGCCTACAAAGATAATTGATTTCAGTCAAAGGAGCGGGTGGATTATTAAAACAATTCGCTGTAATTTTGGTTAAAATCCAAAATGCAAATAATGGGAATTCTACTTTGGTTGGGGACATTTTTAGGAATGGAAGGCGTCGCTTGGTTTACGCACAAATACATCATGCATGGAATTATGTGGAACTGGCACGAATCCCATCATGTGCATCACAAAAATGCCTTGGAAAAAAATGATTTGTTCTCCGTGGTTTTTGGGATTTCCTCCACGCTCACGATCATTGTGGGCGCAGAAATCCCGGAATACTGGCCCTTGTTTTACATCGGCCTGGGTATTGCGACGTATGGGATATTTTATTTCATCTTCCATGACATCATCGTGCACCGACGAATTAAAATCAAATACAAAGCGGGATCAGCCTATATGAAACGCATCATGAAGGCACATTATGTGCATCATGAGGTACATACAAAAAAAGGCGCAGAGGCTTTTGGTTTCCTCTACGCCCCTAAAAAATATCAATAGTTCTATTGAACGAAACCTACGCCGACTGTCGAGTTAGAGAATTCATCAATTAAAATAAATGCTCCGTTCGAAGGATTGTTGGCGTACACATCAGCACTAATCGGCTGCGCAGTACGTAAGGCAATACGACCGATTTCGTTTAGTTTCAAGGAATCGACACCTTCTGTGGCTGTTTGTGCAACGACATCTAAGCGCTCGGTAATTTGAGAAATCTTCGCTTTGGTGATGTTGATGCCGTGTTGCAACAAATAGGTTTTTCCAGGAGTAAGGGCTTGGTGATCAAGCCAACAAACCTGCGCGGAAAAATCTTTTAACTGCGGAGCGTTCGCTTCCGACGCAAGCACAATCGTGTTGCCGCGTGAAATGTCTATGTCGGTAGACAAGGTAATCACCACCGAATCTCCAGCTTTTGCTTCCGATAATTTATCTTCGAACTTTTCGATCGTCGCTATCGTACTTTCTTGGCCTGTTGGCAATACTCGAATCGCATCACCCACACGGAAAGTCCCTGAACTTATTTTACCTGCATAACCACGGAAATCATGATAGGCCTCCGTCATGGGACGTACGACAAATTGAACTGGGAATCGAGCGGGAGCGTGTGCCAATGTCTCCGCATATTCAAAAGCTTCCAATTCACCTAGCAGGGTATTGCCTGTAAACCAAGGCATTTGCTCTGCTTTCTTTGTGATGTTTTGCCCATAAAGTGACGAGATAGGTAAGAAGCTAATTTCTTGTCCTTCAAAAGTTGTTTGTTTAACGAGTTCCGTCAGGCTCGCTTTGATTTCTTCAAAAGTAGATTCTTGGTATTGAACCAAGTCCATTTTGTTGACACAAATGATCACTTTGGGAATGCGCAACATGGCTGCGATCGATAAGTGACGAGCCGTTTGTTCGACCATTCCTTGGCGAGCATCCACTAAAATCAAGGAAACTTTCGCATTGGATGCGCCTGTAACCATGTTTCGGGTGTATTCTACGTGACCTGGGGTATCCGCAATGATGTATTTGCGGCTAGGGGTAGAAAAATAGATGTGGGCAACGTCGATGGTAATTCCTTGTTCACGTTCTGCGATAAGGCCATCAGTCAAAAGGGATAGGTCTAGGAAGTCCAATCCTTTGCGTTTCGAAGCTGTTTCAAGTGCTTCAATTTTATCTTTGGTAATCGAATTTGTCTCGTATAATAAGCGACCGATCAAGGTACTTTTTCCGTCATCTACGGAACCGGCTGTTGCTATGCGTAATATATCCATTGTCTTTCTTCGCTTGATTAAAAATACCCTTGTTGTTTCCGTTTTTCCATGGCAGCTTCGGAGCGTTTATCGTCGATACGCGCACCCCGTTCCGAAATTTCTGCGGATAAAATCTCTTCGATGATTACATCGATTTCCGTCGCTTCGGATGCAACAGCAGCTGTACATGTCATGTCACCCACCGTGCGGAAACGGACAGTTGCCTCAAATGGTATTTCATCAGCCTCTTTGTTCAAGTGTTCTGAATCCGCCCAAAGCATGCCATCACGCTCAATAACTTGGCGTTTGTGCGAGAAATAGATGGATGGAATTTCCATGTTTTCCTCTTTGATGTAGTTCCAAACGTCTAATTCTGTCCAATTGGAAATAGGGAAAACACGGACATTTTCGCCTACGGCAATGCGGCCGTTCAACATATCAAATAATTCTGGGCGTTGGCGTTTCGCATCCCATTGACCAAAGTCATCACGAACCGAGAAGATACGCTCTTTGGCACGGGCTTTTTCCTCATCCCGACGAGCCCCTCCGATGCAGGCATCGAATTTAAATTCCTCGATCGTGTCTAACAAAGTCACGGTTTGCAAGACATTGCGAGAAGCATATTTACCGGATTCCTCTTTCGCTTTCCCCTGATCAATCGAATCTTGGACATAACGAACGATTAATTCTGCACCAGTTTCTTTGGCTAACCTATCTCTAAACTCAATGGTCTCCGGGAAATTATGTCCCGTATCAATGTGCACGAGTGGGAAAGGGATTTTACCTGGATAGAAGGCTTTTTGGGCCAAACGTACTAAGGTAATGGAATCTTTTCCACCGGAAAATAACAAAGCTGGACGCTCGAATTGAGCCGCCACTTCGCGCATGATGTAAATGGATTCGTCCTCCAACTGGCGAGGAAAATGTCCGATTTTATCGTTTAACTTATTCATATTCTGGTATTAGGCGTGTAAACCGCATTCTTTTTGTGAATTTTCCCACCACCAACGGCCCGCACGGGGATGTTCTCCTTCCGCGATTGCACGCGTACAAGGGGCGCAACCAATGGAAATGAAGCCTTTTTTATGTAAAGGGTTCTGGGGTACTTTATATTCAGCTAAATAATTTTCTAAGGTCTCAAACGACCAATCAATTAATGGATTGATCTTATATAAGTTCTTCTGAGCATCCCATTCGATTATCGGCATGTCAGCGCGATTATCTGATTGCTCAGCACGTAATCCCGTAATCCAAACATCCGCTCCTTGTAATGCACGATTCAAGGGCTCGATCTTCCGGATAAAGCAACATTCTTTCCGATTTTCTACTGAACTGTAAAAGGAATTAAAGCCTTTCGTTTCAACAAGTTTTTCAACAGCTGAAGTTTGTGGAAAGTAGGTTTTCAGATTGAAGCCCAACTTCTTTACGGTTAAATCGATGAGTTCGTAGGACTCCTGAAATTGTCGGCCTGTATCCAAAGTGAAAATTTCGATTGCCAGTTTTTGGGATGCAATCGCATGGGTGATGGCTTGGTCTTCTTGCCCAAATGAGGTAGAGAAGACTATTTTTTTGCCCGCAAAAAGCGTTGTAATTTGCTGCATGCGTTCCAATAAGGAAAGCGTCTCAAGCGATTTTTCGAAATTTTCTGGAATCATTTTGACGAAATTTTCACAAAGATATATAAAGTCTATTGAATTGCTATACTAAGTAAAAAAATAAACGGATTTGTTTGAAAACTTTTTAATTTAGTTGGGGTTTATAAGCTATGCGTACAGGAAACGAAATTTTGTTGGATCAAGCCACCGGTGACGAGGAAGAAATGCAGTTGGATTTGCGAAATCTAAAGCATTTGGTACGTCATGGGGAAGGCCAACGGCTGGAGTTTAAAATGAAAGTCAAATTTCCTGAAAAGATTATCAAGGAGTTGGTCGCCTTTGCAAATTCAGATGGCGGGCATCTGTTCGTGGGTGTCTCAGATGATGGGCAGATTGAAGGATCAAAGTTTGTGGATGAAGATGAATTTTTGTTAGAAAAGGCTATATCTCAGTATTGTTTTCCTGCATTTACCTATCACGTTTATCGAATTGCATTAGAAAATGGGCGGTCTGTATTAGTTTATCGGGTATTTGAGAGCATCGATAAACCGCATTTTGTCCAATTGGAAACGGATCCGATTCCGGTTTGTTATGTTCGTGTCAAAGACCGAACGATTAAGGCAAGCAAAGAGATGAAGCAAATATTGCGTCGGGAAAACGAAGAAGGACTTTCCTTTGCCTATGGAGATGCGGAGCGCTGGTTGATGGAATATCTTCGGTCAAATGAGCAGATTACTTTGGCCGACTTTGCGCTGAAATGCCAGTTACCTTCGTGGTTGGCCTCTCGGAAATTGGTATTACTTGTGTTAAGTCGAGTCTTAAAAATAGAGCCTGGCGAAAATCAGGATCATTATTCCTTACGATGAAAAAATGGCTTTTATTTTTAGCGATTATTCCTTTTGGCTGCTCCAAAGTTGCGAACGATCCCGGTGTTACTCCAACACCGCAAGCGGCTACAGTATCTTCCTTTGACTTATTGCAGGATAAATTGTTGACGCCCAGTTGTGCGAGTTCCGGTTGTCATTTGTCAATGAACGATGTGAGTTTTGCCCAACATGGTTTGGTCTTAACGAAAGGGAACGCTTATGCAAACTTGGTAGGTGTTGCCTCAGTCAATCCTGTTGCGTTGAAAAATTCGGTCATCCGCGTTCGGAAATTTGCTTCTAGTGAGAGTTTGTTGTTTCATAAGCTCAATTGGGATTTAAGTCATCATGGGTTGGTGAGTTACGGCGCCCCAATGCCTTTAGGCGGGAAGCCGATTTCAAAAGGTCAATTAGCCTTTGTTCAGAAATGGATTGACGCCGGTGCTCCATCTGTGGGAACAGTCGCAGATGCAAGTCTATTAGATGATACCACCCCAAGTTTCGTTGAGTCGGCGAATTTCATTCCTTTACCTAGTCCTGCAGAAGAAGGGAAATCTGGCATTCAATTAAAAGTGGACAGATTTGTGGTTCCCCCCAATTTCGAACGCGAATTGTTTGTTCGTCGGCCACTGAACAATACCGCACCCGTTTATGTCGCTCGGATCAAATTGAAATCACGGGCCAACAGCCATCACATGGTATTGTACGATTTTCGATCAAAAACCTTGTTGCCCAACACAGATGAAGTTCGTGATTTAAGAAATTTAGACAACTCTTTAAATATTGCTACGGTAATTCAGATGTCTAATCACATATTTTTGGGTGGCGGTACGGATCCTAATTCCGACTATAGTTTTCCGGCGGGAATGGCTTTGCAATTACCTGCAAATGCCTCGATAGATTTGAATCCACATTACTTTAATAAAACGACGGATAATTTGTATGGCGAAAATTATGTGAATTTGTATACGGTTCCTGCCGACCAGGTTAAGCAGATTGTCAAAATGATTGATTTCAATGTGACGAGTTTTACGTTGCCTGCGAATCAAACAACTACGATAACGCGTGATTTTAAATTTGATAAAGCCGTTGCGATTGTTTCCTTAACCTCACATTACCACGCCAGAGGTAAATTATTCCAGATTAAGATTAAAGGCGGTGCGCGCGATGGCGAGGTTATCTACGAAAATGCAGATTGGGCTCATCCGAAGGTTATCAATTACGATACCCCTATTTTATTGCAAGCGGGCGAAGGGCTTACTTCCGTTGCCACATATGTGAATGATACAAATAAAGACCTAGGTTTTGGCCTTACTTCCGAGGACGAAATGGATATCATTTTTGGCTATTATTATGAGCGTTAATTCACATGGTTTCAGGCTTTTGGTGAAAAGTTTTCGAAAGCTATTTGATATCTAAAACATTGAATTATATTTGCCTCCACTTCTTGAAATATTTCAAGAAATTACACCAAAATAGTACAATTTTCTGCAATTTTTGCATTCTAACCATAAACGATTCTGCTTGGATAGATTTTTACTCCCCTAGGTTATAATGGAACACAAACACAAGAATAAAATGACGGCTGCCGGCCTTTTGGTAGCCATGGGAATCATTTACGGGGATATCGGAACTTCTCCGCTATACGTGATGCAAGCCATCATTGGCGACAATCCCATTAATGAATTAACGGTATTAGGTGGCTTGTCCTGTATTTTCTGGACATTGACACTTCAAACAACCTTGAAATACGTTATTTTAATTTTACGAGCTGATAACAAGGGTGAAGGAGGAATCTTTGCCCTTTTTGCTTTAGTTCGTCGGCATGCCAAATGGTTAACCCTACCCGCAATTATCGGTGGCGCAACCTTGTTGGCCGATGGAATTATTACACCACCTATCTCTGTTTCCTCAGCTGTAGAAGGGCTTCGCATGTTGCATCATTCAGATGGCCGACCGTTTGTTACGGATACAGTTCCTTTGGTGATCATGATTTTAACGGGTCTGTTTTTGTTTCAAATCTTGGGTACTAAGATTGTAGGAAAGTTTTTTGGCCCAGTCATGTTAGCTTGGTTTTCTATGTTGGCTTTAACAGGCTTGTTAGGCATCGAAAATGATTGGACGATTTTACGTGCTGTCAATCCGACGTATGCATGGGATTTGTTAACGACGCATCAAGCTGGAACCGCCGGATTCTGGAGTTTAGGAGCTGTTTTCCTTTGTACGACTGGAGCTGAAGCTTTGTATTCAGATTTAGGTCATTGCGGCCGCGAGAATATTCGCGTATCCTGGATGTTTGTCAAAGTCGCATTGTTGCTGCAATATTTTGGCCAAGGGGCTTGGTTGTTGTCGCAAAATGGGGCATTGTTAGGCGTTAAAAAACCTATTTTTGAATTGTTGAAATCTGAATTAGGTGTTCAGTTTTTATTCTCAGGCATTATGCTTGCAACCTTGGCAGCCGTTATTGCTTCGCAAGCCTTGATTTCAGGTTCCTTTACTTTGATTTCGGAAGCAATCCGCTTGAACTTTTGGCCACGCGTTCGCTTGATTTATCCTTCGGATCAAAAAGGTCAGTTGTACGTTCCTTCCATTAATCTATTGCTTTGGATGGGTTGTGTTGGCGTCGTTTTGTGGTTCCGTGAATCAGCGAACATGGAAGCAGCCTATGGTTTAGCCATTACGATGACCATGTTGATGACTACATCATTAATGGCTTATTATTTACATATCAAGAAAATCGATATGTGGTGGATTTTACTCTTCCTAGTCGTTTATGTTTCGTTAGAGGGGGCGTTTTTAGTCGCCAACTTGCAGAAATTCTGGCATGGAGGTTATGTGTCACTCTTTATTGCGGGTGTCATTGTACTGTTGATGTGGGTTTGGTTCCGTGCGACGCGTATCAAAAAGAAATTAACGGAGTATGAGAAATTGGCTGATTACATTGAGCCATTGAAGGAGTTGAGTAAGGATGAAACGATTCCGAAATATGCGACCCATTTGGTATTTATGTCGAATGCTGCACGCGTGACGGATATTGAATCGAAGATTATTTATTCCATTTTCCAACGCCGTCCGAAGAAGGCAGATATCTATTGGTTCGTGCATGTGGATACGATGGATGATCCCTATACCATGGATTATAAGGTGACTGTGATTGAGCCGGATGATATCATCAAGGTGAATTTCAAATTGGGATTCCGAGTGGAGCAACGCATCAACTTGTATTTCCGTAAGGTTGTAGAAGAAATGGTAGCACGCGGAGAAGTGGATATTACCTCTCGTTATAAGTCATTGAATGAGCAAAATGTGATTGGTGATTTCCGATTCGTCGTTTTGGAGAAATTCTTGTCTTATGATAATGAAATGCCATTATTGGATCGTTTGGTGATGAAAGCTCACTTCTTTGTGAAGCAGTTTACCCATTCTGAGGACAAGTATTTTGGCCTAGATAGTGATGCAGTTAAATTGGAAAAAGTGCCTTTAATTATCAAACCGATTACTAAATGTACGCTTAGACGTATCGACTAATATGGCTACGATATTTACCAAAATTGTGAATCGCGAGATTCCTTGTCACTTAATCGCAGAAGACGATCGTTTCATGGCATTCTTGGATGTTATGCCGCTTGTGGAGGGTCATGTGTTAGTAATACCCAAACAAGAGGTTGATTACATTTTCGATTTGGAACCTGAATTATTGGGGGACTTGATGAAGTTTGCCCAAAAGGTCGCACCCGCCATCAAAAAAGCTATTCCTTGTAAGCGGGTGGGTGTTGCCGTGATTGGATTGGAAGTACCCCATGCACATGTGCATTTAGTGCCGATGAACCGCATGTTGGACATCAATTTTTCGCAAGAAAAACTGAAGCCAAGTCAAGAATCTTTGGCCGCTACGGCTGAGAAAATTCGGTCTTATTTACTTTAAGAAACCTTTGAGTTTATTCATTTCCACTTGTGGATTCGCCTTCTGATAAACGATGTTGTAAACAGCTTCGATAATCGGAAGGTGAATATTGTGTTGGCGCGAAATCGAATAAATACTTCGTACGGCATAATAACCTTCCGCAATCATATTCATTTCGATTTGAGCAGATTTGACGGAATATCCCCGACCAATCATATTTCCGAAGGTTCTATTCCGAGAGAATTGCGAATAGGCTGTTACAAGTAAATCGCCTAAATAACCCGAACTGTTCAAGTCACGATTCGTTTCTGGATAAACCGCATCAAGGAAGATTTTGATTTCTTGCATGGCATTGCTCACCAATACAGCCTGGAAGTTATCTCCAAAACCCAAGCCGCGTGTAATACCACAAGCCATGGCGATGATGTTTTTGATAACAGCGCAATACTCTACGCCATATAAATCTTCTATCGCATGCGCTTGCAAGAAACGGCTGTTTAATAAGTTTGAGAAGGATTGCGCAACCGCCAAAGATGGAGATGCGATAGTCAAATAGGATTGTTTTTCTAATGCAACTTCTTCCGCATGGCAAGGTCCTGCAATTACACAGGTCTGGCTGATGGGTACATTAAATGCTTTTTCCATCCAGTCGGTGACCAATAAATTCTCCTCCGGAATCATCCCCTTAATCGCTGAAACGATTTTCTTTCCCTCAAAATGTTTACTGTTGAGGTCCTTCAATGTCTCAGGAATAAATGCAGCAGGTACGGCTAAGATGATGTATTCGACGCCGGATAGGGCCTCTGACATCTTGCTATAGGTCTTTACTTTGCGGGGATTGATGGCCACATCCGTTAAGTAACTAGGATTGTGATTGTATTTACGTATGAAGTCAACGTCTGATTTCCGGCGAATCCACCACTTGATTTTTACCTGATTTTCGGATAAAATTTTAACAAGTGCTGTTGCCCAGCTACCTCCACCAATCACGGCAACCTGTGTGGGAATCTTCTTTTTTAATTCTTCTAATTGACTCATAGCCGTAAAATTACCTATTAAATTAAAAATTAGCTGAAACAATCAGAAATTTTGCCGAATTTGTTTTCGCATTGGTTAATGCCCATGCAAAAATCTAAACCTATGAAAAAACTATTTGCTATCCTACTATTAGGAGCTAGCTTTCTTAGCTATGCTCAAAAATCAAATCAAGCGCTTCCTGAACATCCCCGGCCCGATTTAATGCGGACCCAATGGTTGAATTTAAATGGATCTTGGGATTTTACGTTTGATTCTACGTTTACTATTCCTTCCAAATTCGCTTATAAAATTCAAGTTCCATTTCCATGGGGTTCTAAACTTTCTGGTGTGAAGGACGAAGCCGATGTGGCTTGGTATCACCGGACATTTCAAGTGCCGGCTACTTGGGGGGCAAAACGTGTATTCTTAAATATCGGTGCATCAGATTGGCATACTTCGGTATATGTGAATGGTCAATTTGTGGGGGAACATAAGGGCGGATATACCCCGTTTGATTTCGATGTGACTACATTTATGAAGCCAGGTCAAGCTCAGCGAGTGGATATTCGTGTCGATGATAAACGTCGGATGTTTACTTTATATGGAAAACAAGGCTATGGAAATGCGCGTGGACTTTGGCAGACCGTTTATTTAGATGCACGTGGTTCAGATTACATCGATCATTATGCTGTTTATCCCGATATAGATAAGGGTTCGGTTCTTATCAAAGCTTATTTGGGGAGTGAGGCCTCGAAAGATACGCGGGTGAGTCTCAAGCTTTCGAATGGACAATCAGCTGCTGCACTTGTGAAAAAGGGTTCGTCTGTTGCGGAACTCTCATTACAATTGAATAAAGCACATTTATGGTCTTTGGAAGATCCTTATTTGTATGATTTGACGTTAGGATTAGGGTCGGATGAAGTGCATGGCTATTTTGGGATGCGGAAGATTTCGGTGACGCCACTTCCTAGATCAAAAATTCCCTACATCGCCTTGAATAATAAGCCCATTTATGTGCAATTAGCCCTGGATCAAAGTTATCATCCGGATGGATTTTATACTTTTCCTTCCGATGCATTTATGAAGGATGAGATCATTCGGAGTAAGCGAATTGGTTTGAATGGGATTCGTACACACATCAAAGTGGATATTCCACGTAAATTGTATTGGGCTGACAAATTGGGATTATTGGTCATGTCGGATTTACCAAATTCTTGGGGAGAGCCAGATGCAGATATGCAGCGGGAGTCGGAATATACCTTGCGAGAGATGTTGAAGCGTGATTTCAATCACCCAGCGATTTTTTCTTGGATAACCTTTAATGAGACCTGGGGTTTGTTTACGCATATTGATAAGAAGTCGGTTTATACACCTGAAACTCAAAAGTGGGTGGCATCGGTTTATCGTTTGGCCAAATCGTTGGATCCAACGCGTTTGGTAGAAGATAATTCAGTTTGCTGCGGCCGTGGGCATACGGAGACGGATATTCAGTCATGGCATGCGTATCAGGCGGGGTATGAGTGGGATAAATTGATGGATGATCAGTCGAAAAATTTATTTCCAGGAAGCCAATGGAATTTTGAAAAAGGATATGTGCAAGGGGCCCAACCGATGATTAATTCGGAATTTGGGAATGTTTGGGGATATCAAGGAAGCACGGGCGATGTAGATTATACGTTTGATTATCACAAGGCGATGAATTCATTTCGAAATCATCCGAAGATGGCGGGATGGTTGTACACGGAGCATCACGATGTGATTAATGAGTGGAATGGATATTATAAGTTTGACCGTACGGAGAAAGAAACGGGTTTAAGTGCTATTGTTCCTGGTATGACCTTGAAGGATTTGCATGGACCTTATTATGTGTCTACTGGGCAAGAAATTACTTGGGCTGGGAAAGCGGGTCAAACGGTAAAAATACCTTTGCATTTGTCTTCCATGACCGATTTGTCGGGTGATTTACGCTTAAAAATTTCATTTGCTGGTATTACGGCATGGGGTGAAAAGCAAGCGCATTGGACCAAAGAATTGCCATTAAAATTTGCGCCTTGGGATGTGAAAGCCTTGGATTCTTTGGCTGTGGTTCTGCCCAAAGATAAGTCGGTGAATACCCTGACTTTTGTCTTAACGAATGCGGCAGGTAAGGTGCTCCACCGTAACTTTGCGCATATCATCGTGGAAGAAGGAAATTTGAAACCATCGAATCCTAAATTGGAATTTGTTTCGGTTCCCGTAGAGCGCTTTAGCTCCGCGCAATTTCCAGAGAAGCAATGGTCAGGGGTTTTAGGGCATAAAGTGAATGGGGCAGGAGCAGGTTATTTTGAATATGAATTTCCTATTTCAGGGGCTGATATAGCCGAGGTTCGTTTTATGGTGGAGGCGTCTGCCAAACCTATTTTAGGTAAAGATCGTTCAGATGCAGGGAAAATGGATGGGGATTATATGCTTGGCAAAGGTACTTTTGATCCGGGCGTGAATCCGAATGCTTATCCGCAAACGGATGCTTATGCTTCTCCGGCAAATTTACGTATTTCCGTTAATGGTGTAAATGCATTCGAAACAGTGCTGGCGGATGACCCTGCAGATCACCAAGGAATCTTATCATGGCATTATCAAGCACGAAATAATAAATTGGATGAAGCGGGAACCTATGGCTATTTAGTGCAAGGCCTAATTCCTCCAGCTGCATGGCAGGCTGCTTTAAAAACAGGAAAATTGGTGCTTCGTTTTGAATCGACTCGGGGTGGCTTGGCGCTTTATGGGGATCAATCGGGGCGTTACGTAACAGATCCGAGTATCTTGATTCTGCGTAAGTAAGATTATCAATTTCTTGAACTTTTTTCCCACTACCTTTGCCAAACCTTGGAGGATTGGCAAAGGTGAGGGAGAGGATTTAATTTAACTTCCAGTTCTTCACGTGATACAATTCCGATTTTTTCGTTCCTGTCTCCGTGAATTTAGCTTGATTAATCGTAATGTCTTTCGCTTCAATCACGCGATATCCTTGCATACTTTCGATATCCAAATTACTCAACTGAATATGGTGAATCGGCATTTCGGGTAAGCCGCGGATTAATAAACCTGTTTCAGCCCCTTTCGCTACCACATTATCGACAAAAATGTTTTTAAACTGTGGTGTGCCCTCATTCACCGGCAATAATTCGATTTTGGGTGTTTCTCCGCCATTTCCAAACGTCGCCACCGGATCCTTGCCTTGGTAATACATGTCGTAGAGAATCGCCTCCCCAGCAATGTTTTTCATGGAAATATCACGGATGAATATGTTTTCCACGATTCCACCCCGACCGCGGGCTGTCTTAAATCGTAGACCCACATCCGTCCCTAGAAACTGGCAATTACGGACAAATAAGTCATGTACGCCGCCCGACATTTCACTTCCCACAACAACACCCCCATGTCCATGAAATACGACACAGTTTTCAATTAAAATATGTGCACTGGGTCTTCCTCGTTTCCGACCTTCCGCATCTTTCCCAGATTTGATGCAAATTCCATCATCTCCCACATCGAAACGCGAATTGCGTACCGAAACAAATTCACAAGATTCGATATCAATGCCATCCCCATTTTGGGCAAACCATGGATTTTTTACCGTGATGTTTTCAACCGTTAAATGCTTGCAAAGTAAAGGATGAATATTCCATGCTGGGGAATTTTGAAAGGTAACGCCTTCCAATAAAACCTGTTCACATTCCCGTAAACTGATCATGTTCGGACGAACAAATTCCTTGATTTCTTCTGTATTCAACTCCGTAAATCCGGCAGCGACCACCCCTGGTTGGTCCAAGGTGGAAGCTTTCAATGCACCTGCCGATGGATACCATGTCTCTTTTTTCGGATCTAAAACGCCCCCTGAACGAACTAGTTTCTCCCATTCACCCGCAGTTAATTTTCCTTTTTTAACCGGACGCCAAGCTTCCCCAGCGCCATCAATGATGCCTTGTCCCGTAATGGCAATATTACGCGCACCCAAAGCTGAAATGGGCGATTGTGCACGAATGGCATCTACGCCTTCCCAATTCGTCCGAATCAAGGGGTAATCTTTCGGATTATTACTGAATTGCAAAACCGCACCTTGAGCCAAATGTAAATTCACATGGGACAAAATTCGCACGGGTCCGCTAATCCAAAATCCTGCCGGGATTAGTACCACGCCGCCACCTTGCTCATTCGCAACTTGAATGGCTTGTTGGATCGCACTTGTATTCAAAAGTCCAATAGAACTTTTAGCGCCATATTGTACGATATTAAACGTGTCTTTTTTAAATGCCGTAC